>NZ_SZWX01000057.1:0-343641 GCF_005280975.1 Citrobacter sp. wls716 | reverse complement strand
GCCGTGTCGATGGAGGCGCATTATAGGGAGTCGACTCAGGAAGACAAGCGGAAAAATGCATTTTTGTTTCAACCGCTCACCTTTTATCCATAGCGCTTACTTTTGCTGCTTTTTTATCGCCATTGGCAAGTCCGCCAGACTATTTAGCACTAAATCTGCCGCATTTTCTGCTTCCGGAGTGACTGGCTTGCCAGTGCGCACTAATACCTTCGTTCCTACATTTGCAGCTGTCGCCGCCTGCATATCTTCTATTTTATCGCCCACCATATAAGAAGCAGCCATATCGATGTGCAGAAAGTCTCGCGCAGAGATAAACATACCCGGATGCGGTTTACGGCAGTCGCAGACCTGGCGGTACTCTTCGGCTGTGCCCTGCGGATGATGAGGACAATAATAGATACCATCCAGATCAACATCACGATCGGCCAATGACCAATCCATCCATTCAGTCAACGTTTCGAATTGTGCCTCGGTAAATTTGCCACGGGCAATACCAGACTGGTTCGTCACGACAATCAGCGCATAACCCATCTTTTTAAGTTCACGCATGGCATCAATAACGCCGTCGATAAATTCGAACTCGTCGATCTCATGGACGTAACCGTGGTCCACATTAATAGTGCCGTCACGGTCGAGAAAAATTGCGGGTACAGATTTTGCCACCTTTTATAGCTCCTGAATAAGGCATGTGGCTCTAGTATCGCATGTTTCGGCGGGCAAGAAAGTGCTCATCGTGCAAAGCTAGATTGATTTAGACGTCTGGATGCCTTAACATCCATCTTGTTGACGGCGTCGACCGTCCCAGACAGACGAAAATGCCACGGCTAACTTAATTACGATAATAAATAACCAATGATTAAACTTTCGAATATCACCAAAGTGTTCCAGCAGGGGACTCGCACCATTCAGGCGCTAAACAATGTCAGCCTGCATGTTCCTGCCGGGCAGATTTATGGCGTTATTGGCGCCTCCGGTGCCGGTAAAAGTACGCTCATCCGCTGCGTAAACCTGCTCGAGCGCCCCACCGAAGGCAGTGTTCAGGTCGGCGGCCAGGAGCTGACGACGCTATCTGAATCCGGGCTGACTAAAGCGCGCCGTCAAATTGGCATGATTTTCCAGCACTTTAACCTGCTCTCTTCCCGCACCGTGTTTGGCAACGTTGCGCTGCCGCTGGAACTGGATAACACACCAAAAGAAGAGATTAAACGCCGTGTAACAGAGCTGCTGGATTTAGTCGGTCTTGGCGACAAGCATGACAGCTACCCGGCCAACCTTTCCGGTGGACAAAAACAGCGTGTGGCGATCGCCCGTGCGCTGGCAAGCAATCCCAAAGTACTGCTGTGCGATGAAGCCACCAGCGCCCTTGACCCAGCAACAACCCGCTCGATTCTGGAATTGTTGAAAGACATTAACCGTCGCCTGGGTCTCACCATTCTGCTGATTACTCATGAGATGGACGTTGTAAAACGTATCTGTGACTGCGTCGCGGTCATCAGTAATGGCGAACTGATTGAGCAGGACACCGTCAGTGAAGTGTTCTCACACCCGAAAACACCACTGGCACAGAAATTTATTCAGTCCACGCTGCACCTGGATATCCCGGAAGATTATCTGGAACGGTTAAAAGCAGAGCCGCAAGCCGACAGCGTGCCGATGTTGCGTATGGAATTCACCGGCCATTCCGTTGATGCGCCATTACTCTCTGAGACGGCTCGCCGCTTTAACGTGAATAACAACATTATTAGCGCGCAGATGGATTACGCCGGCGGCGTGAAGTTCGGCATCATGCTGACTGAAATGCACGGCACACAGGAAGATACACAAGCAGCCATTAGCTGGTTGCAGGAACACCACGTAAAAGTAGAGGTACTGGGTTATGTCTGAGCCGATGATGTGGCTGCTGGTTCGCGGCGTATGGGAAACGCTGGCAATGACCTTTGTGTCCGGTTTTTTTGGTTTTGTGATTGGTCTGCCGGTTGGCGTGCTGTTGTACGTCACGCGCCCGGGGCAAATCATTGAGAATGCGAAGCTCTACCGTACGCTCTCTGCGCTGGTGAACATTTTCCGTTCCATCCCGTTCATCATCTTATTGGTGTGGATGATTCCGTTCACCCGCATGATCGTAGGCACCTCTATCGGACTGCAGGCCGCTATCGTCCCGCTGACCGTCGGCGCCGCGCCATTTATTGCTCGTATGGTGGAAAACGCCCTGCTGGAAATCCCGACCGGGCTGATTGAAGCCTCACGTGCGATGGGCGCTACACCGCTGCAGATTGTTCGTAAGGTATTACTGCCAGAAGCGCTGCCAGGGCTGGTCAATGCGGCCACCATCACCCTCATCACGCTGGTTGGTTACTCGGCGATGGGCGGTGCTGTCGGTGCCGGTGGTCTTGGCCAGATTGGCTATCAGTATGGCTACATTGGGTATAACGCTACCGTAATGAATACAGTACTGGTATTGCTCGTCGTTCTGGTTTATTTAATTCAGTTATCTGGCGATCGCATCGTCCGGGTAGTCACGCACAAATAACGTTACACACAACACTAAAAACTCATTAAGAAAAGGAAATAAGCATGGCGTTCAAATTCAAAACCTTTGCGGCAGTTGGAGCCCTAATCGGTTCTCTGGCACTTGTGGGTTGTGGCCAGGATGAAAAAGATCCTAACCACATCAAAGTGGGTGTTATCGTTGGCGCAGAGCAGCAGGTTGCTGAAGTCGCCCAGAAAGTGGCTAAAGAAAAATACGGTCTGGACGTTGAGCTGGTCACGTTTAACGATTACGTTCTGCCTAACGAAGCGCTGAGCAAAGGCGATATCGATGCTAACGCCTTCCAGCACAAACCGTACCTGGATCAGCAGATCAAAGATCGTGGTTACAAACTGGTTGCCGTAGGTAATACCTTTGTTTATCCGATTGCAGGCTATTCCAAAAAAATCAAATCACTGGATGAACTGCAGGATGGCTCTCAGGTCGCTATTCCAAACGACCCGACTAACCTCGGCCGTTCCCTGCTACTGCTGCAGAAAGTCGGTTTGATTAAACTGAAAGATGGCGTTGGCCTTCTGCCGACCGCGCTGGACGTGATTGAAAACCCGAAAAACCTGAAGCTGGTTGAACTGGAAGCGCCGCAGTTGCCACGCTCACTGGATGACGCGCAAATCGCGCTGGCAGTCATCAACACCACCTATGCCAGCCAGATCGGCCTGACGCCAGCAAAAGACGGTATCTTTGTTGAAGATAAAGATTCTCCGTACGTAAACCTGATCGTGACGCGTGAAGACAATAAAGATGCTGAGAACGTGAAGAAATTCGTTGAAGCATACCAATCAGACGAAGTTTACGAAGCGGCAAACAAAGTCTTCAACGGCGGTGCTGTTAAAGGCTGGTAATTTTAGGCTGTTTTCACAATCTGTAATATCATCAGGACGGGCGCTTGCCCGTCTTGTCATTTATGCAAGCACCTGATTCAATATCTGACGTTTAGATCATTCATTGAGGAAATATTATGCGTGCTTTACCGATCTGTTTAGTAGCACTCATGCTGAGCGGCTGTTCTATGTTAAGCAGATCCCCTGTTGAACCCGTTCAAAGCACCGCTACCCCGCCAAAAGCGGAGCCGGAAAAACCAAAAGCACCGCGCGCGACGCCGGTAAGAATCATCACTAACGCTGAAGATTTAGTGGGCAAACCGTTCCGCGATCTCGGCGAAGTCAGCGGCGAATCCTGCCAGGCATCCAACCAGGATTCCCCGCCGAGCATTCCAACCGCACGCAAACGCATGCAGATTAACGCCTCTAAAATGAAAGCAAATGCGGTATTGCTGCACAGCTGCGAAGTAACCAGCGGGACGCCGGGCTGCTATCGTCAGGCAGTTTGCATCGGTTCTGCTCTGAACATTTCGTCTAAATGAGTCATTTTCAGTTCGAGCAAATAGGCGTTATCCGCTCTCCTTATAAAGAAAAGTTCGCTGTGCCGCGCCAGCCAGGTCTGGTGAAAAGCGCCAACGGCGAACTGCATTTGCTCGCGCCCTATAACCAGGCCGATGCTGTTCGCGGCCTGGAAGCATTCAGCCATTTGTGGGTGATTTTTGTTTTTCATCAGACAATGGAAGGTGGATGGCGTCCAACCGTGCGCCCACCCCGTCTGGGCGGTAACGCCAGAATGGGCGTCTTTGCCACGCGTTCGACCTTTCGTCCTAACCCTGTCGGTATGTCGCTGGTTGAGTTAAAAGAAATTGTCTGCCACAAAGAGAGCGTCATTCTGAAACTGGGTAGTCTGGACCTGGTCGACGGAACGCCGGTGGTCGACATCAAACCTTATCTGCCATTTGCAGAAGCACTGCCTGATGCCACAGCCAGCTACGCGCAGCATGCGCCGGTTGCCGAAATGGCGGTAAGTTTCACTACAGAGGTTGAACAACAGCTCCTGGCGCTGGAAAAACGTTATCCATTGCTGAAAACATTTATCGGCGAAGTACTGGCACAGGACCCACGTCCTGCGTATCGTAAGGGTGAAGAGACAGGCAAAACATATGCCGTCTGGCTACACGATTTCAACGTGCGCTGGCGCGTAACGGAAGAAGGTTTTGAAGTCTTTGCGCTTGAACCCCGCTAATTTCGTGCCCTTCTCTTTTGACATCCCTTTCTCGCTGGTAAACTAAACCACTTTTTTTGTGTCAGGCTGGCATCCAGCCTGTTCGATCGTTCAACTGGAACCGTAACAACATGCGTACTAGCCAATATCTGCTCTCCACTCTGAAGGAGACACCTGCCGACGCCGAAGTCATCAGCCACCAGCTGATGCTGCGCGCCGGGATGATCCGCAAGCTGGCCTCCGGGTTATACACCTGGCTGCCGACCGGCGTGCGCGTCCTGAAAAAAGTCGAAAACATCGTGCGTGAAGAAATGAACAACGCCGGTGCGATCGAGGTGTTGATGCCGGTCGTTCAGCCTTCTGAACTGTGGGAAGAGAGCGGTCGTTGGGAACAGTACGGCCCGGAACTGCTGCGTATCGCAGACCGTGGCGATCGTTCATTCGTACTCGGCCCAACGCATGAAGAAGTCATCACCGACCTGATCCGTAATGAGCTGAGCTCTTACAAACAGCTGCCGCTGAACTTCTATCAGATCCAGACGAAATTCCGTGACGAAGTTCGCCCACGATTCGGCGTGATGCGTTCCCGCGAATTCCTGATGAAAGATGCGTACTCTTTCCATACTTCTCAGGAATCTCTGCAGGAAACTTACGACGCGATGTATGCCGCGTACAGCAAAATCTTTAGCCGTATGGGCCTGGATTTCCGCGCAGTACAGGCTGATACCGGATCTATCGGCGGTAGCGCTTCTCACGAATTCCAGGTACTGGCGCAGAGCGGCGAAGATGACGTTGTATTCTCCGACAGCTCCGATTTTGCTGCCAACATCGAATTTGCTGAAGCCGTTGCGCCGAAAGAGCCGCGCGCAGCAGCAACTCAGGAAATGACGCTGGTTGATACTCCGAACGCCAAAACCATCGCCGAACTGGTTGAGCAGTTCAACCTGCCTATCGAAAAAACCGTGAAAACCCTGCTGGTGAAAGCGGTTGAAGGTAGCAGCTACCCGCTGGTTGCTCTGCTGGTTCGCGGCGATCACGAGCTGAACGAAGTCAAAGCAGAAAAACTGCCGCAGGTTGCCAGCCCGCTGACTTTTGCTACTGAAGAAGAAATCCGTGCCGTCGTGAAAGCAGGTCCGGGTTCGCTCGGTCCGGTGAACATGCCGATTCCCGTAGTTATCGACCGTACCGTTGCGGTAATGAGCGATTTCGCCGCCGGCGCCAACATCGACGGTAAGCACTATTTCGGTATTAACTGGGATCGTGATGTTGCAACTCCGGAAGTGGCAGATATCCGTAACGTGGTCGCAGGCGATCCAAGCCCGGATGGCAAAGGTACACTGCTGATCAAACGCGGTATCGAAGTGGGCCACATCTTCCAACTGGGTACCAAGTATTCTGAAGCGATGAAAGCTGCTGTTCAGGGTGAAGATGGCCGTAATCAGATTCTGACCATGGGCTGCTACGGTATCGGGGTGACTCGCGTGGTTGCTGCTGCTATTGAGCAGAATTTTGACGATCGCGGCATTGTATGGCCAGACGCCATCGCACCGTTCCAGGTCGCTATTCTGCCAATGAACATGCACAAGTCCTACCGCGTGCAGGAGCTGGCTGAAAAACTGTACGCTGAGCTGCGCGCTCAGGGCATTGAAGTGCTGATGGACGACCGTAAAGAGCGTCCGGGCGTGATGTTTGCCGATATGGAGCTGATCGGTGTTCCGCACACTATCGTGCTCGGCGACCGTAACCTCGATAACGATGATATTGAATACAAATATCGTCGTAACGGCGAGAAACAGCTGATTAAAACCGGCAACATCGTTGACTACCTGGTGAAAGCCATTAAAGGCTAATACCAGCAAAAGGCCCTGAGGATCAGGGCCTTTTTTACATCAATTAATTACATCCTTTACCGGGGATAAATTTCGCATCTTTATCCGCCATCAGCGTTTTCACTTTCTCGCCGGTGTCCGGGTTCGCCTCCATTGTGAAATGCGCCTCAAGCGTCAGCAATACGGACTGTCCATTTTCTGCACGCGCAGCTAAATAGTCACGTTCAAGCTGAGCATTATTCGCCACTGGCATCCGCTTACCCGTTGCGCAGTCGGTAAAGATTGCCGCATCAGCCATATAGAAGTACATTCCCCGCATCGGCATTGGCGTCACCGGTAAGCTGGCGGAAACTGGCTGGAGGGTATAGTTGAACTGCGACTCTATCGGATTACCTTCACGATCGAGCATTTCCAGCGCCTCGCCTTTTGCCCGGTAGTACGACTTTTCACCTTTGCTGTCCGTTAGCACCAGCTTATCAGCCGTACGCGCCCACGAGCCATATGAAGCAAACGAAGACGGTTCATCACGTACGCCCTGATAGCGTTCGTTCATTACCCATGTTCCATCTTTTTCCAGGAACAAAGAAGTTTCAATCCCTTCGCAGTCCGCACAAGGCAAGATGCCACGCCAGCTTTGCTGCATCGGTTTTAATTCTGCCGCTTGCGTCGGTTGCAAAGCATCAACTTCAGAGCGGTTGTTACAGCCGATCAAGGCAAAGAGTGTAAATACAGCTGCTAATGACAGTATTGCTGTTTTCACCACAGATTCCTTCTCAATATTGTATTCCCATTCGTCAGTCCTGTGGGCGACGAACTTTCCCGCGCAGTGCCTTCACAGTGGACTTTTGCGCCTTCGATGACAATCTGCGTTCTTTTGAAGCGCGAGTCGGGCGCGTAGCCTGCCTACTTTTCTGCACTGCGGTTAATTCTTTTATCACCGCCACCAGTCGGGAGATTGCCGCTTCCCGGTTCAATTCCTGGCTACGGTATTCCTGCGCCTTAATAATAATCACGCCATCGCCTGTAATCAGATGATGACTGGCAGCCAACAGGCGTTCCTTGTAATACTCTGGCAGCCCAGAGGCCCGAATGTCAAAGCGCAAATGGATAGCCGTCGAGGTCTTATTAACGTGCTGTCCACCTGCACCCTGTGCCCGAATCGCCGTGATTTCCAGCTCGTTATCTGGGATAGAGACATTTCGGGAGATAACGATCATGAACGCGGCTGCCACGTGGTCAGGTGAATTTCCAGATTATTCTGAGAATCAGACAGCCAGATAGCGCCATCCTGAATAGTCGCCTGTAGCGCCATTGTACGACCGGCAAAGTCACTCAGTTGTGCCAGTTGTTCATCATCCAGATACCACACGGTAAGATTCTTAAACTGCGCGCATTTGCTTTGGTTCTGCTGCCACCAGATTTGCGCTGCACGGCTGTTATAGGCAAACAAAGCGACTTCAGCAGACTGGGTACACGCCTTCTTAATGCGACGCTCATCCGGCAAGCCGAGTTCAATCCAGAGATCAATGCCCAGGTGGTCGTTGCGCAACCATGCTTCGGGTTCGTCTTCAGCGCTTAAACCCCGCGTGAATTGCAGCCGCTCGTCAGCATATTTAATCCATGCCAACAGACGCAACATCATGCGTTCCTGGGTTTCTGAAGGGTGACGCGCCAGCGTCAATGTCGCGTCAAGGAACTGGTTGCGGTCAAGATCCGCTACGTTGACGACGGCTTTGTAAATTGTCGCTTTAAGCGCCATGAGAGAACTCCTTTCGAATCAGGCGCACATTGTAGCGAAAACTGCGGCAAAAGGCTGCTAACTGCTCCTCTATCAAGGCGCTGATATTGCTTGAATGAGTATGGTATAGTCACCTTGCTAAACAGAGTTTATCTTCGTAGGCTTAGACTTGCATCCACGGTTAAGTCAGAGTGCTGACAGGAGGGCATGTGGAAAAATATTGTGAGTTAATACGCAAGCGGTACGCGGAAATCGCCAGCGGAGACTTAGGGTATATCCCGGATGCGCTGGGTTGCGTATTGAAGGTGCTTAATGAAGTGGCGGCAGACAGCGCCCTTCCAGAGTCGGTCAGGGAAAAAGCGGCGTATGCTGCCGCGAACTTACTGGTGAGCGATTATGTCAATGAATGAAACGTATCAACCCATCAACTGCGATGATTACGACAATCTTGAACTCGCCTGCCAGCACCATTTGTTACTGACGCTGGCACTAAAAGATGGCGAAGTTTTGCAGGCGAAAGCGAACGACCTGGTTTCACGCAAAAACGTGGAGTATCTGGTCGCAGATGTCGCAGGTGAAACCCGGGAGCTTCGTCTCGACAAAATTGCCAGTTTCAGTCACCCGCAAATTGGTACCGTGGTGGTCAGCGAATCTTAACTTTTTTTCGCCTTATCCGGCCTGCTTTCCATGTGATACGTAGGCCTGTTAAGCGCAGCACCATCAGGCATGCCATACCAGACTCACGCCTTCTTCGCCTTCCGCCGCCCCCTCACGCGTCACGAAAACACCCGCAGCCGCAATCAACGTTTCGCCGTAAAACAGCAGCGGTGTGATATCTCGTCGCCAGGGCGGGATCCCCTGCTCCTGCCAGATTTTCTTTAATTTCCGTCCGCCGTTACGCCCGACAATATGCAATACCCCTGGCGCTTTAAAACGGATACTGACGACTTCATCCGCTTGCGGCAAGCGCAAATCACCCGCAGAGATTAACTGAACCGAACCCAATCCGGCAGGCAGCGCCAACGGTGTTTTCCACTCTAACCACGGGATAACAGTTTCGCTTTGCCCATCGACTGACTTCACCCACCACAGCTGTGACTGATAACGACGGACCTCGTACTCCCCGAGGCGAAAACTTGGTGACGCATCTTCCCGCGCCAGCGCCACTTCCTGCCAGATACGTTCCAGCCCATCACGGGAAGGCATCGGCGCATTTAACCCCGCCAGCCAGCGACGAAGCAGCGCGGCACGACGCACGCCGCTCATCATCATTAATGGCGTCAGTAACAGTGTTCCGCGGGATGTGATGCAATCGGCTAAATCGCTGGCCAGCAGTTCATCCAATAAACTCTCCTGCTCGGCGCACAGCGCGGCGCTGCGGGCAACGGCTTGCGCGAAGTGCGGCCAGCGCTGTTGGAGCAATGGGGTAACGCGCAACCTGAGGAAATTGCGATCGTAGGTATCATCCTGATTGCTTTCATCTTCAATCCAGCATAATTCATGCTGCCGTGCCCATGCTTCAAGCGCCTCTCGCGTTTGCGCCAGCAGCGGTCGAATCAGTTGGGTTCCGGCAAACGGATAGCTTTCCCCCATGGCGGAAAGTCCGGCAGGACCACTGCCGCGCTTAAGCGCCAGCAGAAAGGTTTCACACTGGTCATCGAGATGCTGTGCGGTCATCAGCACCTCGCCCGGTAGTAAGGTCTGCGCAAACGCCTGATAGCGCGCGCGTCGCGCCTGGGCTTCGATGCCCAGACCATCATCCTCAAGGTGTACCCGCTCAACCACCAGCGACACCTGCCACTGCGCGCATACCGACTCACAGTGCTGTACCCAACTGTCTGCGTGCGGGCTTAATCCGTGATGAATATGGATTGCGCGTAGGGCGACATCAGGATGCTGCGCTCGCCACAGCACCAACTGATGCAGTAGTACGGTAGAGTCGAGGCCGCCGCTAAAGGCAACGAGGATCGCGTTAGTGTTCAGAAGTGAAGTGTTCAGTGTAAGTGTCGTCATAATGATTGCTTACAATAGCATTGCCCGGCACGTTACCGGGCTAACGCCACAATGACAAGCCTTACAGCTCGTACAATTCAAGCGGTAATCCGTCTGGATCGTTAAAAAACGTAAAGCGTTTGCCGGTAAACGGATCGATGCGCACCGGCTCACATTTCACATGATGGGCTTCAAGATGAGCAATCGACTTTTCCACATCCTCGACGCTGAACGCCAGATGGCGTAAACCGCAGGCTTCCGGTCGACTCGGGCGGCAAGGCGGAAACGGAAAAGAAAACAGCTCAATCACGTACTGGCCGTTCAGCGCCAGATCGCCTTTCCAGGAGTCACGCTCTTCCCGGTAGGCTTCGCTCATTAACGTGAAACCTAATACATCGCAGTAAAATGCCTTACTGGCTCTGTAGTCCGTCGCAATAATGGCAATATGGTGAACCTGTTTTAACCCCAGCATGCTCTTCGCCTCTTTAATTTTACTCTCAGCACGTTACTCGTGCGCAACGGGTTCAGGCAAGTCGTTATGCCATTTTCAGGACTCTCACACGATACACGCCGTCCTCACCCAGTTTAGCGCCATGGATATCGGTTTCAAATCCAGGGTAGCGCTGCCCCACCGAGCACAGCATCAGCAGGAAATCGAGTACAGCGCGGCTTTTGGCAGTGATCATTTCCCCGGGCATCAGCAGCGGCACACCGGGAGGGTAAGGCAGGATCATATTGGCGGAAACGCGCCCCACCAGTTGATCAAGTGCTACCGTTTCGACTTCACCCTTGATCTGCCGCTGCCAGGCCTGGTGAGGTGTCATTTTCATTTCCGGTAAGGTATCAAATGCCCGCAGCATCAGCCCGGAGAGATCGTGCTGGCGGATCAGTTTATGGATCCCCTGAGCCAGATCCTGAATACGCATATTACGATAGAAATCAGGATCTTCGGCATACAGATCCGGCAGCATATTTTTCACGCGTAAATTCAGGTCGTATGAACGTTTAAATTCCGTCAGGCCACGTAGCAGCCCCATCGCCCGGGTTTTATCAATACCAATGCTGAACAGGAACAACAGGTTATACGGTCCCGTTTTCTCGACGACGACGCCGCGTTCATCGAGGAATTTCGCCACCAGCGCTGCGGGGATCCCCTCTTCGCTCATATTTCCCTGTTCATCCATTCCCGGTGTCAGAATGGTCACTTTCACCGGGTCGAGGAACATGTGGTCGGCGTCAGCATCGACAAATCCGTGCCAGTCTTCGCCAGGCGACACTGGCCAGCACTCTGCTTCATCCACCCTTTCCGGCTGCCAGATGTCAAAGAACCAGCCATCTGACTCTTCGCGTAGCCGCTGCACTTCTTTACGGAAATGCAGCGCCCGTTCCACCGAACGATTGATTAACCGCTTGCCTGAATTGCCACGCAGCATTGCCGCCGCCGTTTCGATAGACGCAACAATCGGGTAGCTTGGAGACGTAGAGGTGTGCATCATAAAGGCTTCGTTGAACGTGTCTTCGTCATAATCGCCCTTAATGTGGATCAGCGAAGCCTGTGACAACGCCGCCAGCATCTTGTGGGTGGACTGGGTTTCAAAAATCACCTTTCCCGGTACCCGTTCGCCGCTCATCCCGCTTTTCCCCTGATAGATCGGATGAAAATGGGTATACGGCACCCAGGCTGAATCAAAATGGATGGAGGGCACATCCAGCGTTTGTTTGATCCAGTTGGTGTTATACAACAGGCCATCATAGGTGGAGTTGGTGATCACCGCGTGGACCGGCCATTGCGCCTGATTGGTTTCCTCAACTTTGCGTTCAATGCTTGCGTGGGTAAATTCCCGACGGGGTATACCGCCGAGGATCCCCAGCGCGTTACGCGTAGGCTTCAGCCAGATTGGCACCACATCACTCATCATCAGCAAATGCGCCAGTGACTTATGGCAGTTGCGGTCAATCAGGAGAGTACTGCCTGCAGGTGCAGCATACATACCGACAATCTTGTTCGATGTCGAGGTGCCGTTGGTCACCATATAGCTCTGCTCGGCACCAAAAGTACGCGCGATATACTCCTCCGCTTCCAGATGCGGACCGGTATGATCAAGCAATGAGCCCAGTTCGGTTACGGAAATGGACACGTCGGCTTTCAGCGTATTGCCGCCAAAGAAATCATAGAACAGGCAGCCGACAGGACTTTTCTGGTACGCCGTTCCCGCCATGTGCCCAGGCGTGCAGAAGGTATACTTCCCTTCCTTCACATAGGTAAACAGCGCTTTGGTAAAAGGTGGCGTAATGTTGTCGAGATATTCATTGGTGTACTGGCGAATACGCGTAGCAATATCGTCAGACTGGCCCAATGCGTACTCAAAGAACCACAGCGCCATGCGCAGGTCGTGTGCGCTGACATCCATCGTCGAATGGGTATTAATAAAAGCGTAGAGCGGGAGATACTCATTGAGCTGATTGATGTCACTGCACAGATCCAGACTGTATTCATCCCAGTCAAAAATGACGCCGCAAATTCGCGGGTTATGCTCGATAAACTTCAGCAGGTCGACGCTATTCTGCGGCCAGATAATCTGAAATCCCTGCTGCTGCAGCGCACGTTCAAGTTCCTTGATGGGCTCATCTTTATAAAAGACGCCATGCGGTCCCATGATGGCAATGATATTCATGCGTTCCTCCTGGAAAAACCTTAGTTAAGCATAGCCTGGTCAAACTGCAGGTAAAAAAAAGGGCCACAGCGTTGTGGCCCTTTTCAGAATTAATGCAGTTTACGCGTAACCATAGCTCATCAGACGCTGGTAACGACGGTTTTTCAAATCTTCTTTGCTTAACACGTCGAGATCGGCGAGATCGGCCAGCAGTTGTGCTTTCAGGGATGCCGCCATCACTTCCGGGTTACGATGGGCGCCGCCCAACGGTTCCGGGATGATAGAGTCAATCAGCTTCAGCTCTTTCAGACGCGGGGCGATGATGCCCATCGCTTCTGCGGCCAGCGGCGCTTTGTCGGCGCTTTTCCACAAAATGGAGGCGCAGCCTTCCGGAGAGATAACGGAATAGGTGCTGTACTGCAGCATATTCACTTTATCACCCACGCCGATCGCCAGCGCGCCGCCGGAGCCACCTTCACCGATAACGGTACAGATAACCGGCACGCTCAGACGCGACATTTCACGCAGGTTGCGCGCAATCGCTTCAGACTGGCCACGCTCTTCCGCGCCCACGCCCGGGTATGCCCCTGGGGTGTCGATGAAGGTAATGATCGGCATGTTGAAGCGCTCAGCCATTTCCATCAGACGCAGCGCTTTGCGATAGCCTTCCGGCGCTGGCATGCCGAAATTACGACGGATTTTTTCTTTGGTCTCACGGCCTTTCTGATGACCAATGATCATCACCGGACGGCCATCCAGACGCGCGATGCCGCCGACGATAGCTTTATCATCCGCATAGGCACGATCGCCCGCCAGCTCATCAAATTCATCAAATGCCAGGCGGACATAATCCAGGGTGTACGGACGCTGTGGATGGCGCGCCAGTTGGGCTACCTGCCATGCGCCAAGATCGGCGAAGATTTTACGCGTCAGTTCTACGCTTTTTTCACGCAGACGATGCACTTCTTCATCGATGTTAATATCCAGTTTCTCATCCTGACGGCTAACCGCAGTCAGAGAATCGATTTTTGCTTCCAGCTCTGCAATCGGCTGTTCAAAATCAAGGAAATTCAGACTCATAGTATTCCTGTATTAGTCAAACTCCAGTTCCACCTGCTCCGAACCAATAAGGCCACGGAGATCGTTTAGCAAACGATCGCTCGGAGAGACACGCCACGTTGCGCCAAAACGCAAACGCGCACGCGCATCCGCCCTCTGATAGTAGAGATGTACTGGAATTGTCCCCGAGCGGTGGGGTTCCAGAGACTGACGGAGTCGGTTTAAAAGCTGGTCATCAATTTGCCTGTCCGTCAGCGAGATAGCAAGCCCGCGAGCATATTTTTCCCGGGCTTCGTCAATATCCATGACTTCACGGGCCATCATTTTAAGCCCGCCGCTGAAGTCATCAAAGCTGACCTGTCCGCTGACGATAAGTATGCGGTCTTTTTCCAGCAATTGCTGGTATTTATCCAGAGCATCGGTAAATAACATCACTTCCAGACGCCCGGAACGGTCATCCAGTGTACAGATGCCGATACGATTGCCGCGCTTGGTGACCATTACCCGCGCAGCAATGACGAGCCCCGCAGCCGTGGTGACTTTACCACGTTCTGTCGGATGCATGTCTTTCAGCCTGTGGCCTCCAACATAGCGCTCAATTTCTTTTAAATACTGATTGATAGGATGTCCCGTCAGGTAAAGACCTAACGTTTCACGCTCACCGTCTAATACCACCTGCTCCGGCCACGGCGTACAGTTGGCATAAGACTGTTCAATTTGTTCCGGCTCTTCCGCCAGTACGCCAAACATATCAGCCTGACCAATTGCCTCGGCTTTCGCATGCTGATCGGCGGCTTTTAGGGCATCGCTGAGCGAGTTCATCAACGCCGCGCGATGCGGGCCAAGGCGGTCAAACGCCCCGGACATGATTAGCTTTTCCAGCACCCGGCGGTTGAGTTTTTTGATATCCGTACGCGCACAGAGATCAAACAGCTCGCGGAAGTAACCCCCTTCATTTCGCGCCTCAATAATAGCCTCAATTGGCCCTTCACCCACGCCTTTTATCGCGCCGATGCCGTAGACAATCTCGCCATCATCATTCACGTGAAAATGATAAAGCCCGGAGTTGATGTCCGGCGGCAGGATTTTGAGCCCCATGCGCCAGCATTCATCCACCAGTCCGACGACTTTCTCGGTGTTATCCATATCGGCGGTCATTACCGCCGCCATAAACTCGGCAGGATAATGCGCCTTCAGCCACAGCGTCTGGTAAGAAACCAGCGCATAGGCAGCGGAGTGCGATTTGTTAAATCCGTAACCGGCGAATTTCTCCACCAGGTCAAAGATTTTCATCGCCAGTTCGCCGTCGACGCCGCGCTTTTTCGCCCCTTCTTCAAAGGTGCCGCGCTGCTTGGCCATCTCTTCCGGCTTTTTCTTACCCATCGCACGACGCAGCATATCCGCGCCGCCAAGGGTGTAGCCGGACAACTCCTGGGCAATCTGCATAACCTGTTCCTGATACAGGATAATGCCGTAGGTCGGCTCCAGTACCGGTTTCAGACACTCATGCTGCCATTGTACGTCCGGGTAGGAAATCTCTTCACGACCATGCTTACGGTCGATAAAGTTATCTACCATCCCCGACTGTAGCGGACCCGGTCGGAACAGGGCCACCAGGGCTATCATATCTTCGAAGCAGTCAGGTTGCAGTCGCTTGATAAGATCTTTCATGCCGCGGGATTCAAGCTGGAAGACGGCTGTTGTCTCCGAGCGTTGCAGCATGTCGAAGCTTTTCTTGTCGTCCAGCGGAATCGCAGCGATATCCAGCGGCGGTTCGCCGTTCTTCTCACGGCGCGCGTTGATCATCTCAAGCGCCCAGTTAATGATGGTGAGCGTACGCAGACCGAGGAAGTCGAATTTCACCAGACCGGCGTATTCCACGTCGTTCTTATCAAACTGGGTAACCGGGTGCAGCCCCTGCTCATCGCAGTACAGCGGCGCAAAATCGGTAATTTTGGTCGGTGCGATAACCACGCCACCGGCGTGCTTACCCGCGTTACGCGTGACACCTTCCAGCTTGCGCGCCATATCAATAAGCGCTCTAACCTCTTCATCTGCCTCATAGATTTCCGGCAGTTGAGGTTCGGCTTCAAAGGCTTTAGCCAGCGTCATGCCCGGATCGGGCGGCACCAGTTTCGAAATACGGTCAACAAAGCCATACGGGTGACCCAGTACGCGGCCCACGTCGCGGATAACCGCTTTTGCCGCCATCGTACCGAAGGTAATAATCTGCGAAACCGCATCACGACCGTACATTTCCGCCACGTGTTCGATGACCTGGTCGCGTTTCTCCATACAGAAGTCAACGTCGAAGTCGGGCATTGAGACACGTTCCGGGTTCAGGAAACGTTCGAACAGCAGGTCGAATTCCAGCGGATCAAGGTCGGTAATTTTCAGCGCGTAGGCCACCAGCGAGCCTGCACCGGAACCACGTCCAGGGCCTACCGGTACACCGTTATCTTTCGACCACTGGATAAATTCCATTACGATCAGGAAGTAACCCGGGAAGCCCATCTGGTTGATAACTTTAAGTTCAACTTCCAGACGTTCATCATAAGGCGGGCGCTTCTGCGCGCGAACTTCAGGATCGGGGAACAAAAACTCCAGACGTTCTTCCAGGCCTTCACGCGATTTCGCGACGAGGAAATCCTCGGTGGTCATGTCGCCAGTCGGGAACTGCGGCAGGAAGTATTCACCCAGGCGCACCGTCACGTTGCAGCGTTTAGCTATCTCGACGGTGTTTTGCAGTGCTTCCGGAATATCGGAGAACAGCTCGCACATCTCATCTTCGCTGCGCATGTACTGCTGCGGCGAATAGTTACGCGGGCGTTTGGGATCATCAAGGGTGAACCCGTCGTGGATTGCTACGCGGATTTCATGCGCGTCAAAGTCACCGGTTTCAAGGAAGCGAACATCGTTGGTCGCGACCACCGGCAGGCCGCGTGTTTCGGCCAGCGCTACTGCAGCATGCAGGTAATTTTCTTCATCCTGTCGACCGGTACGGATCAGCTCAAGGAAGTAGCAATCAGGGAAATGCTCTTCATAAAACGCCACGCACTCGTCGACCAGTGCGTTGTTCCCACGCAACAGGCTGCGTCCGACGTCGCCCATACGGCCGCCGGAAAGCAAGATTAACCCGTCTTTTAGCTCAACCAGCCAGTCTCTGTCGATCACCGGCCCTTCTGCACCATAGCCGCGCTGATAGGCTTTTGATATCAACAACGTCAGGTTCTGGTAGCCCGTATTATTAGCAGCCAGTACAGTCAGTTGCGTGAGTTCATCACCCAATAGTTCGCTACGGACATGAAAATCTGCGCCAACAATCGGCTTAATACCTGCGCCATGACCCGCTCCGTAAAACTTCACCAGACCACACAGGTTGGTAAAATCGGTGATCGCCAGCGCAGGCATGCCCAACGCGGCCGCCTTTTTCACCAGCGGCCCGGTTTTCGCCAGCCCATCGATCATGGAGTAGTCGCTGTGCACCCGCAGGTGGACGAAACGAGGTTCAGACATCTTCAGATTCCTTCGACACAAGAATCAGGACGTGAGTCCCAGTGCGCGTTTGACGGGGCCAAAACTACGGCGATGGTGCTCTGTTGCGCCATGCAGTGCCAACTTTTCCAGATGAAAAGCGGTCGGATAACCTTTGTGCTGTGCAAAGCCATACTGCGGGAACACCGTATCCAGCGCCGCCATTTCAGCGTCACGGGTGACTTTTGCCAGTATCGACGCAGCGCTAATCTCCGCCACGCGGCTATCACCTTTGACCACCGCCATTGACGGCATCGGTAATGCCGGGCAACGATTGCCGTCAATCAGTACGTATTCCGGCGCAATATGCAGACCCGCAACCGCACGCTGCATCGCCAGCATGGTGGCATGCAAAATGTTCAGCTCGTCGATTTCATGCGGTTCCGCACGACCCAAACTCCAGCTTAACGCTTTTTCTTTGATTTCATCGTAAAGTGACAGACGACGCTTTTCCGACAGTTTTTTTGAGTCGTTCAGACCAATAATAGGACGAGCCGGATCCAGAATGACCGCGGCAGTCACTACCGCGCCAACCAATGGACCACGTCCAACTTCATCCACACCCGCTACCAAATGCGTATGTGGATAAACAAATTCAATCATTGTGCTAACTCCAGGACTGCATCCGCCGCCTGCTCATCCGCATTGCAACGGATCTGCTGGTGCAATTCGCGGAACGTCTCGTGCATCGCATGGCTGGTTTTACCGTTCGCCAACAGAGGCAGCAACGCGTGCGCCAGCGCCTGCGGCTCACATTCATCCTGCAACAGCTCTTTAACCAGTTCTCTTCCCGCTAGCAGGTTAGGTAGCGAAACGTAATCAGTCTTCACCAGACATTTTGCCAACCAGAAAGTGAAAGGTTTCATACGGTAGCCAACCACCATCGGGCATTTCGCCAGCATACATTCCAGTGCAGCCGTGCCAGAGGCCAACAGCGCAGCATCACTGGCGACCATTGCTTCGCGTCCCATTCCATTGAGCATATGCACGGAAAGTTCCGGGGCAACCTCAGCCTTGATACGTTCAAATTGCTCGCGCCGTTTGGCATTGACCAACGGCACGACGACTTCGAGATCCGGATAATGCTGACGTAATAGCTGCGCCGTTTTCAGAAAATCGGCGCTGAGCATCTCCACTTCTGCACCGCGACTCCCAGGCAAAAGCGCCAGGCAGTGAGCATCATGAGGAATGCCTAACACATCACGCGCTGCGTTTTTATCCGGATCCAGCGGCATGGCATCCGCCATAGTGTGGCCGATGAAGCGGCACGGGACGTTAAATTTGTCATAAAACGCTTTTTCGAAAGGCAGAAAGGCCAGCACCATATTGGTGGATCTGCCTATTTTGAAAACGCGTTTCTGTCGCCAGGCCCACACAGAAGGACTGACGTAATGAATGGTTTTTATGCCCTGCGATTTCAGGTTGCCTTCGAGGGTAATGTTGAAATCAGGCGCATCAATCCCGACGAAAACATCCGGCTTAAGGTCGGTGAATCGGCGAGTGAGATCGGCACGGATATGCAGTAAACGGCGCAGGCGCCCGAGCACTTCTACAATGCCCATTACTGCCAGTTCTTCCATTTCGTACCAGGCTTCACAGCCTTCCGCCTGCATCAATGGACCCGCAACGCCAACAAACCGCGCATTGGGAACACGGGCCTTGAGTGCACGAATTAAACCGGCACCAAGAATATCGCCGGAGGTTTCTCCGGCGACAAGGGCAATCGTTAAAGGACGCTGTTCAGTCATTAACGAATCAGACCACGCGTTGAGCGTTCAAAGAAGTCACTAAAAGCCTGAACATCGGGGTACTGCTTCGCCAGTTCGGCGATTTCCGGTTTCACTTCCTCAAGCGTTTTACCGCTGCGGTACAGCGCTTTATAGGCGTTGCGGATCGCAGTAATGGCTTCACGGGTGAAGCCGCGACGCTTCAGACCTTCGATATTAACGCCAAATGGCGTCGCGTGGTTACCCTGGGCGATAACGTATGGCGGGACGTCCTGGGCTACGCCAGAGCAGCCACCCACCATCACGTGTGCACCAATAATGCAGAACTGGTGCACCGCGGTCATGCCGCCGATGATAACAAAATCATCAAGCGAAACATGTCCGGCAAGTGTCGCGTTATTCGCCAGAATGCAACGGTTACCTACCGTACAATCATGCGCAACGTGTGCGTTAATCATCAGTAAGTTATCGCTGCCCACCTTCGTCAACCCACCGCCTTGCACTGTGCCACGATGAATGGTGACGCTTTCGCGAATGCGGTTGCGATCGCCAATTTCCACACGGGTCGGTTCACCAGCATATTTCAGGTCCTGGTTCACTTCACCGATGGAGGCAAACTGATAAATCTCGTTATCACGACCAATTTTTGTATGGCCATTCACGACAACGTGAGACTTCAGTACGGTACCCTCACCAATTTCAACATGGGGTCCAACAATACAAAATGGGCCAATGTGAGCATTAGCGCCAATGCTGGCGCCGTCTTCGACAATGGCTGTTGGGTGAATAAAGGCGGATTTATCAATCACGTATCAGGCCTCCCGGCTACGGGCACACATCATCGTTGCTTCGCACACAACTTTACCGTCGACCAGCGCAACCCCTTTAAAACGGGTCAGGCCGCGGCGCGTTTTTTCGAAAGTCACTTCCATGATCATCTGATCGCCAGGCACGACGGGACGCTTAAAGCGTGCTTCATCAATACCAGCGAAATAATACAGTTCGCCCGGTTCCAGTTTTCCTACGCTTTTAAACGCCAGAATACCAGTGGCCTGCGCCATCGCTTCCAGAATCAACACGCCAGGAAAAATCGGTTTACCCGGGAAGTGGCCCTGAAAGAAAGGCTCGTTAACGGATACATTTTTCACTGCGCGCAGAAAACGACCTTCTTCAAAATCCAGCACGCGGTCTACCAGTAAAAACGGAAAACGGTGCGGCAGAAGTTCTAAAATCTCTTCAATATGCAGAGTATGAGTGTTAGTAGTCAAAATACTCTTCCTGTCAAAATATACTAAAAGGCAATAATAACACGGCCTGTCGCAATCGTATGAATGGGACAGGCCGAAAAGTCAGACATGCAAAGACGGTGCTTTAGTCTTGTTGATTAACCTTGCGCTCAATCGCTTTGAGGCGCTTGCTCATATCATCAATGTTCATCACCAGTGCAGCTGTTTTACGCCATACCTTGTTGGGTTGTAGCGGAATGCCTGAGGAGTAGACGCCCGGTTCAGTGATAGGACGCATCACCATACCCATGCCAGTTACCGTGACTTTGTCGCATATTTCCATATGCCCATTAATCACGCTGGCGCCGCCAATCATGCAGTAACGGCCAATCTTCAGGCTACCCGCCATAATGACGCCACCGGCTACAGCCGTATTGTCGCCAATCACGACGTTATGCGCAATCTGGCACTGGTTATCAATGATAACACCATTACCGATCACGGTATCGTCCAGCGCACCACGGTCAATGGTGGTACATGCGCCAATCTCAACACGATCGCCAATAATCACGCGACCAAGCTGCGGGATCTTCACCCAGTTACCGCGATCGTTCGCGTAACCAAATCCGTCGGATCCGACAACGGTGCTGGACTGGATCAGGCAATTTTCACCGATCTGAATGTCGTGGTAAATCGTCACATTCGCCCACAAGCGTGAACCTGCGCCGATTTTTGTGTTTTTTCCAACGAAGCAACCTGCGCCGATAACCACGTTATCGCCCAGTTCTACGCCAGACTCAATGACCGCATTCGCGCCCACAGAAACATTGTTACCCAACTTCGCCGTCGCATCGATTACTGCACTCGGTGCAATATTTTGCGCAGGCTGAGGCGTGGTATCTAAAATTTGCGCCATTCGTGCATAGGTCAGGTAGGGATTCTTCACTACCAGCACAGCACTCTTAGCAAATGGAAGGGAGTCCTGCGTCATCACAACGGCAGAAGCCTGGCATGCACTCAGGTGCTCACGGTACTTTGGATTCACCATGAACGTGATATTGCCAGTTTGCGCAGATTGCATGGACGCTACGCCGGTGATGACGATATCGCCATCACCGTGTAATTCTGCATCCAACTGCTCTGCTAAATCAGCCAGTCGAATTGAAGGCATTACTTATTTAACCTGTTTCAGTACGTCAGCGGTGATGTCTTTTACATCGCTGCTGTTGTATGCAACGGTGTTCGCGTCAACAACCAGATCGATGCTCTGGCTGCTCGCAACAGATTTCACAGCTGTCTGGATACGATTAACCAGCTTGCCGCGTTCTTCGTTAGAACGACGTTGACGATCCTGCTCGAAAGCCTGCGCTTTCTGAGAGAAAGTCTGGCGCTGAGCCATTACGTCTTTTTCCAGCTTGGTACGGTCGCTGCCTGCTTTCATTGATTGCAGACGCTGCATTTTAGATTGCAGGTCGGATTCCATACGCTGCAGTTCGCTGGCGCGGCCTTTGAACTCATTTTCCAGCGTAGTAGAAACACCCGTCTTCTGTGCAACCTGTTGGAACAGGCTACCCATGTTGACGATTGCAATTTTGTCAGCAGCCTGTGCGGACGTTGCCATCGCTAAACCGAGACCTGCAGCTAATAACCACTTTTTCACAATTAACTCCTTACCATCCCATTTGCACCCGAAGGTGCAGTTCTTTGCGTGGCCAGGCGATCCCATGCAAGATCGCCTAAAGTCAGCGCTACACTACCACTACATTCCTTTGCGAAGAACAATTACCAGGTTTTACCAATGTTAAACTGGAACTGTTCCGCTTTGTCTCCATCGTACTTCTTGAACGGTTGGGCGTAGGAGAAAACCAACGGCCCCAATGGGGACATCCATTGTAACGCGATACCCGCAGACATACGGATATTATTCGGATCGCTGTAGTCTGGCACGCCAACTGCACGGGTGTCAGCGGTATTCTGCCAGTTCGTATCCCACACGGTACCCATATCCCAGAAGAAGGAAGTACGGACCGAGTTAGCATATTTATCGCTGATAAACGGCGTAGGTGTGATAAATTCCAGGCTCGCTACAGCCATGGCGTTACCGCCGACTGCATCGTCTGATTGACAAGGTTTATTGTCAGTTCTCGAGCACTCTTCATAGTTACTCGAATTGGAATCCGATTTAGCACCTGGCAAATAGACTGCTTTTGGACCAATGGTGTTTGACTGGAAGCCACGTACAGTGCTGGAACCACCCGCGTAGAAGTTCTCATAGAACGGCATCTCTTTGCCGCCAATGCCATCACCATAACCCAGCTTGGTGCGTCCCAAAACCACCCATTTGTGGTCGTCATCGATCGGCACATAGGTCGCCGTATCCAACGTCGCTTTATAGTATTCGTTATCAGAACCCGGGATGGTCACTTTACCGTTCAGGTTGACACGCGTACCTTCCGTAGGGAAATACCCACGGTCCAGCTTGTTGTAGGTCCAACCGTAGTTGAAGGTGAAATCATCCGCGGCAAAGCTGTTGGTATTGTCTTCACCCATGGATTCAAGATAACGATCCATCGCAATCTGCGGCTGCATGTTGGACAGTTTGTTATGTACATAACCCAGGCCTGCACGCAACGTGTTGTATTCGTTGACCGGGAAGCCCAGCGTTACGTCCGTACCATAGCTTTTGTTGGTATAGTCGGACAGATCTGCATCATCCGCCTGGAAGTCGTTATAGAAGACACGGCCACCGAGACTCACACCATCGACGGTGAAGTACGGGTTGGTGACAGACAGCTCAGTATAGGTCTGATAGTCGTTTTTGGTGCCGCTAATCCCGACGGAATAACCGGTACCTAACCAGTTATCCTGCTGAACGCCCGCCTGGAAGCTCACGCCACTTTCAGTGCCGTAACCCACACCGAAGTTAAAGCTACCGGTGTTGCGCTCTTTCACCTTATAAACCACATCAACCTGATCAGGACTGCCCGGAACACGTTGAGTATCGGTATCGACAGTTTCAAAGTAACCCAGACGGTTCAGACGCTCTTTACCCTGGTCAACCAGATCGCTGCCCAACCAGGCACCTTCCATCTGGCGCATTTCGCGACGCAGCACGGAATCTTTTGAGGTGTCGTTACCTTCAAAACGGATCTTACGCACATAGAAACGGTTACCCGCATCCACGTTTACACGCAATTTAACGGTTTTGTCTGCATCGTTGATTTCAGGCTGCGACTGTACACGCGGGTAGGCATAACCATAGCGTCCCAGTAGCTTCTTGATATCATCTTCCATTTTGGTCACTTTAGTGCCGTTATAGAGTTCACCCGGTTCGATTTTCGTCAGGGTCTCAATTTCGGCAGAGTGCCCGGCCAGATTACCACTCACCTGGACCCCAGAAAGCTTGTACTGCTCGCCTTCTGTGATGTTAACGGTGATGTAGATACCTTTTTTATCCGGCGTCAGGCTAACCTGCGTGGAATCGATATTGAAGCGAGCATAACCGCGATCCAGATAGTAGCTGCGCAGGGTTTCAAGGTCGCCCGCCAGTTTCTGTTTCTGGTATTTACGATCGCCCACCACGTTCCACCACGGTACTTCATCGCGCAGTTGGAAGTGAGAGATAAGCTCGTCGGTTGTGAAGGCATGGTTGCCGACGATATTGATCTGTTGGATCTTCGCCGAAACGCCTTCCTGGAAGACCAGTTTGAGGTCAACGCGGTTACGCGGCAACGGCGTGACCACTGCTTTCACACTGGCGCTGTATTTACCGACGCTATAGTAGAAATCTTCCAGACCTTTTTCGATATCGGCAAGCGTTGTGCGATCCAGAGACTCGCCAACACGTACGCCAGACGCCTCGAGGTTTTGCTTCAGCATGTCATCTTTCACCGATTTGTTACCGGAGAAAGTGATGCTGGCAATCGTCGGACGTTCTTTTACCTGAACCAGAAGGGTATCACCATCGCGCAGGACGCGGACATCCTCAAAGTTACCGGTGGCGAACAGAGCACGAATGGTATTACTGATATCTTCATCATTAACCGTGTCGCCTGTGCGCACCGGCATACTGAGGAGAGCCGCACCAACAGCGACTCGCTGTAGGCCTTCGAAATGAATGTCCTTCACTACGAACCCTTCAGCACCGTATACGGTGGCGCTGCTAAACAGCAGCGACGCTATGAGCAACTTTTTCATCGCCATCGTTATTATGCGTTCTTCCTAACACTCTCTTACAACCGAGAGAAATCATTGAAAAGTGCAAGCCCCATTAACAACACCAGCAAGATAGAGCCAATGCGATAACTAAAGTCTTGAACCCGCTCGGATACCGGACCGCCCTTCAGCTTTTCAATCGCCAGGAACAGCAGATGCCCCCCGTCAAGAACGGGCAACGGAAACAGGTTGATTATCCCTAAGTTCACGCTGATAAGCGCAAGGAACATCAGGTAATAAATAACCCCGAACTCCGCTGACATCCCAGCCCCCTGGGCGATAGAAATCGGCCCACTGAGGTTGTTCAGTTTTACATCACCGGTAATCAATTTTCCCAGCATACTGACCGTTAGCTTCATCAACTGCCACGTTTTATCCGAGGCTTCGAGGATGGCGCTGAATGGCCCATACTGGCGTACAGTCTTATACTCATCAGGCAGAGGAATAACTTTAGGCACCACGCCCGCAAAACCTTCTGCCTTCCCGTTAACCTCTTTTGAATCTGGGGTTAACGTTAAAGACAAGGAACTTCCTTGTCTTTCAATATCTAGCGCTAACGGCTTATCCGGATTATCGCGCACCAACGTCACGAACGTCATCCATTGCGTCAGCGGCTGACCATTGACTTTAACGATCCTGTCGCCAGCTTGCAAACCCGCCTTACTTGCCGCGGAGTTTACCTGCACTTCTGACAGCACCGGTTCAATCTGCGGACCACGAGGACGAATGCCCAAACTCGTGACGGGGTCCTGTTTGTCTGGCTCAAATGCCCATTGGCGCAAATCCAGCGTTTTATCCTGTCGCTGGTTACTGCCAAACGGTGCCACGCTGAGGATAGTCTGCTCATCACCAATTTTGGCTACCAGCTGCAATCGGACGGTATCCCAATCAGGGGTTTCGATACCATCAACCGCTTTTAGTTCCGTACCTGGCTGAATTTGCGCCTGGGCAGCAATCGAGTTGGGTGTTATTTCACCAACAACCGGACGAACGCCAGGGACACCGATGATAAACACCAGCCAGTAGGCAAAAATAGCGAAGAGGAAATTTGCAATCGGGCCTGCAGCGATAATGGCCGCGCGCTGCCCAACTGTTTTATTGTTGAAAGCATAGTGGCGCAGCTCCGGTACAACGGGCTCAGCGCGCTCATCCAGCATTTTGACGTAACCGCCGAGGGGAATTAAGGCGATCACGTATTCCGTACCCTGTTTATCGGTACGGCGCCAAAGCGCTTTTCCAAAGCCAATGGAAAAGCGCTCGACGCGGACTCCGCAGCGCCGTGCAACCCAGAAATGACCAAATTCATGCACGGTGATAAGTACACCAAGTGCAACGATGAATGCAGCCAGATTCCAGAGAATACTCAGCATAAGACCATCCGTTAGAGCGTCCTGAATACCAGTAACAACAGGCAAGCAAAGACCGGCACCGCAGCCGTCAGGCTGTCAATACGATCCAGAATACCACCGTGTCCTGGGATTAAGTGACCACTGTCCTTAATACCTGCTTCACGCTTAAACATACTCTCGGTCAGGTCACCCAGCACGGAGGCCAGGGCTGCAACGATGGAGCAAATGAGCAAGGTGACAGGCGCAACTTCAAGATTCGCCCACATACCATAACCCCACGAGATTACAGCTGCAGTGGCAAGTCCGCCAATAAAACCCTGCCAGGTTTTACCAGGAGAAACCTTCGGCGCCAGTTTATGTTTGCCAAACATCTTACCAAACATATAGGCACCAGAATCCGCTCCCCAAACGAGGATCATGACATACAGCAGCCATAGCGCGCCACTATAATGATTCTCATCATAGTGCCAGGCACGTAGCGCCAGCATTCCCCAAAAGAAAGGAACAATGGTTAACACGCCGAAAATTATGCGTAATGTTTTGGAATTACGCCAGACCGAGGCTGAACCGGGGTAAAACAACACCAGTAATAGCGCCACGGCCCACCAGCCCAGCGACGCCCAAAGCGACACTTCAACCAGCGGTTGGTGAATATTATGATGATACTCAGGCAGCAAAAACAGCATCAGTGCCAGCAATAGCCCGCACAAAACCGCCAACCAAACTCGCTGTGTACGCGTGGCAAAACCGCTTAACTGTCCCCATTCCCAGGCGGCCAGCATACAGACGACCAGCGTAACAATGGCGAACCCCACCGGCGGCAACAAAAACAACGCCGCGATGACAACGGGTATTAAAACAAAAGCAGAAATCAGGCGATACTTCAGCAAAAGCGACCCCCATCAGGCTTTTTCATCACCGGGCTCGGTGCCGCCGAAACGACGCTCACGATTAGCAAAGGCATGTAGCGCACCTTCAAAGTCTTGTTCATCGAAATCGGGCCAGAGAACATCCGTAAAGTAAAGTTCGGCATAGGCAATTTGCCACAACAAAAAATTACTAATTCGATGCTCTCCCCCAGTCCTTATCACTAAATCCACAGGAGCCAGCTCATGCATACACACTTGCTGACCAAGCATCTCTTCATCAATTTGCTCTGGACGCAACAGACCTTCCTGCACCTGTTGTGCCAGTTGCCTGACGCCCTGGACAATATCCCACCGTCCACCGTAATTCGCGGCAATATTCAGCGTTAACCCGGTATTCTGGGCGGTAAGCGCTTCCGACTTGCGAATCCGTTCTTGCAAACGTGTGTTAAATCGACTGATATCCCCAATAATACGCAGGCGCACGTTATGGCGGTGCAGGTTTTTCACTTCGCTATCAAGTGCCCACACAAACAATTCCATTAACGCACTGACTTCCTGCGCTGGTCGGTTCCAGTTCTCACTGCTAAAGGCATACAGCGTTAACGCGTCAATACCGTTATTGGCAGCAAAAGAGACAGCCCGGCGGACGGATTTTGCTCCGGCCTTATGCCCAAAGGCGCGGATCTTCCCTTGCTTTTTCGCCCAGCGGCCATTGCCATCCATGATAATTGCGACATGGCGACAACCATGTGCTGGCAAGTTCTCGCTTAATGGTTTAGTTGCAGACAACATAACGCGTTTTTAGTCCCTGAAAGGATTATACGGTACTCAGGAATACTGAAGCCTATCCACAAAAAAGCCGTGTCAAACCACGGCTTACCCGATCGAAAAAAAGCAAATACCTGCGATCAGGTGGCGCAGACTATATCACTGAAGCCCAACGCTAACAAATAGCACGATCCCTCACAGAGTGATTATCATCAGCTTGAGAGTCGTGTCACTTGTTTTGTCGCGACGTCTCTGGCGATGGCATCGACCCTCAGCACATCTTCAACGCTCTGCGGTTCCTGCAAATCCATCCTATCCAGTACGGACAAATTGAGATCGGCGATATCCGTAAATCGAATCTGCTGCGCCAAAAATGCAGCAACGGTAATCTCATTTGCGGCGTTCAGCGCAGTTGTCGCAGCCTGTCCTTGCTCAAACGCGTCCATCGCCAGTTTCAGGCACGGATAACGCTGATAATCAGGTGCGGAAAACGTCAACGCACTGAGTTTGCAAAAATCGACAGGCTTAACCCCAGAGCTCACACGTTCCGGCCATGCCATCGTATGGGCGATAGGCGTGCGCATATCAGGCTCACCCAACTGGGCCAGGACGCTACCATCCTGATAACGGACCATCGAGTGAATAACCGACTGTGGATGGATCAGCACTTCCATCTGGCTTGCACTGGCATTAAACAACCAACGCGCTTCAATGTATTCCAGACCTTTATTCATCATGGTGGCGGAATCGACGGAGATTTTTCGTCCCATCGACCAATTCGGATGACGACATGCCTGATCGGGAGTCATTAGAGCCAGATCGGGCAATGGCGTTTCACGGAAAGGGCCACCAGACCCGGTAAGCAAAACAGACACAACGCCGTTTTGCTCAAGGTCAGCGTATCCCAGATTGTGTTGGATAGGTTGCGGTAAACTCTGAAAAATCGCGTTATGTTCGCTATCTACCGGCAAAAGCTGCGCTTTATGCCGTTTCACGTCGTCCATAAACAGACGTCCGCAGGTTACCAGAGACTCTTTATTCGCCAGCAAAATGTTTTTGCCTGCACGGATTGCCGCAAGCGTTGGCAACAAACCTGCCGCGCCAACTATCGCCGCCATGACCTGATCGACATCATCCAGCGCGGCCATATCACAGGCAGCCTGCTGCCCGCACATAACCTCGGTGCGACTTCCATGATCCCGCAATGCGGATTTCACCAGCGCTGCACTTTTTTCGTCATCCATCACCGCGTAGCGTGGGGAAAACTCAAGGCATTGCTCCACCATACGGGCGACATTTTTACCCGCTACCAACGCAGCAACACGAAATTTATCCGGGTTATGGCGTACTACATCGAGCGTACTGCAACCAATAGAGCCGGTTGAGCCCAGGATGGTTAATTGCTTCATGAGACATCCAGAAGAATTGAGACAGGATAAAAAAGCAAAACGCCGCCATCCAGCCTTCTCAGGCCTTCTAAGCGGCGTTTTTAGCGTACAGGCGAATCAGAACTGCATCAGTTCCGCTTCTTTCTCTGCCAGCGCCGCATCAACTTTCTTGATTGCAGCATCGGTCAGTTTCTGTACGTCGTCCTGAGAACGGCGATCGTCATCTTCGCTGATCTCTTTATCTTTCAGCAGCGCTTTCACTTTGTCGTTGGCATCACGGCGTACGTTACGCACAGCAACACGCGCACCTTCAGCTTCACCACGTACGATCTTGGTCAGATCTTTACGACGTTCTTCGGTCAGCGGCGGCAGCGGAACGCGGATGTCAGAACCCGCTGAGCTTGGGTTCAGACCGAGGTCAGAAGCCATAATCGCTTTCTCAACAGCCGGACCCATAGAACGGTCAAACACGTTGATTTTCAGGGTACGGGAATCTTCAACCGTTACGCTTGCCAGCTGGCGCAGCGGAGTCGGCGTGCCGTAATATTCTACGATAATGCCATCCAGCAGGCTGGGAGAAGCACGACCCGTGCGAATTTTGCTGATTTGATTTTTGAATGCTTCGACGCATTTGTCCATGCGTACTTCAGCATCTTTTCTGATATCGTTGATCACGTTACGAATCCTTGAAAGCTTGTTTCAGTCAGACCATACCCACCACGCAAGATGTGACAAGTATAGTCTTGATTAATTTTGAGGGACGTATCCCGCGACATTAAAGCGGAATATTACCTGCATTTAGCCGCAACGGGAATTATTCCGTGATTAACGTGCCTTCTTTTTCACCCATCACAACGCGGCGCAACGCACCCGGTTTGTTCATGTTGAAGACACGAATCGGTAATTTGTGGTCACGAGCCAGCGTGAACGCAGCCAGATCCATCACTTTCAGTTCTTTATCCAGTACTTCAGCATAGGTCAACTGTTCGTACATGGTTGCTGTTGGATCTTTAGCTGGATCGGCGGTAAACACACCATCAACTTTAGTGGCTTTAAGAACCACATCCGCTTCAATTTCAATACCACGCAGGCAGGCTGCGGAGTCAGTGGTGAAGAACGGGTTGCCTGTACCAGCGGACAAAATAACCACGCGGTTGTTACGCAACAGGCTGATCGCTTCCGCCCAGCTGTAGTTATCACACACGCCGTTCAGAGGGATAGCGGACATCAGGCGAGCGTTCACATAGGCGCGGTGAAGCGCATCGCGCATCGCCAGACCGTTCATTACGGTGGCTAACATGCCCATGTGGTCGCCCACGACGCGGTTCATCCCTGCTTTCGCCAGACCAGCACCACGGAACAGGTTACCACCACCGATCACTACGCCAACCTGGATTCCCAGCTCGACCAGCTCTTTGATTTCCTGAGCCATACGGTCAAGTATGCTTGCATCAATACCGAAGCCCTCTGAACCTTGCAGAGCTTCGCCACTTAACTTAAGCAGAATACGTTTGTAGACGGGTTTTGCATTGGTAGCCATGTTTCTTTCCTGAGACTGTCAACGAATGAGATGAGTTAATTCCAGCGACATTGTATGTCGCTTTTCAGCCCTGCCACTATAGCGCTTAGCTGAATTTACAAGTCGGGCGCAAAAAGAAGCCGCCCTCAGGCGGCTCCTTTTAAAATTAAGACTGCTTGGACATCGCAGCAACTTCTGCTGCAAAGTCAGTCTCAACTTTCTCGATGCCTTCACCCACTTCGAAGCGGATGAAACCAGTTACGTCAGCGTTGTGCTCTTTCAGCAGCTGAGCAACAGATTTGCTCGGTTCCATAACGAAAGGCTGACCAGTCAGAGAAACTTCGCCGGTGAATTTCTTCATGCGGCCTTCAACCATTTTCTCTGCGATTTCTTTCGGCTTGCCAGACTGCATCGCGATATCCAGCTGAACCTGGTATTCTTTTTCTACTACTTCAGCAGAAACGTCTTCCGGCTTAACGAATTCTGGTTTGCTTGCAGCAATGTGCATTGCCAGCTGTTTAACCAGTTCTTCATCAGCGCCAGTTGCAGCAACCAGAACACCGATACGCGCACCGTGCTGGTAGCTACCCAGTACTTCGCCTTCCAGGGAAGCCACGCGACGGATGTTGATGTTCTCACCGATTTTAGCAACCAGAGCAACACGTTCTTCTTCGAACTGTGCTTTCAGAACTTCAACGTCAGTGATTTTGCCAGCAACAGCAGCGTCCAGTACTTTGTCAGCAAATGCCTGGAAACCAGCATCTTTAGCAACGAAGTCAGTCTGGCAGTTAACTTCCAGAATGAAAGCGATATTGCCGTCGATTTTGGTTTTGATTACGCCGTCAGCAGCAACGTTGCCTGCTTTTTTCGCTGCTTTAATAGCACCGGACTTACGCATGTTTTCGATTGCCAGCTCGATGTCGCCATTAGCTTCAGTCAGTGCTTTTTTGCAATCCATCATGCCTGCGCCAGTACGCTCACGCAGCTCTTTTACCAGGGATGCGGTAATTTCAGCCATTCTAAAATCCTCGGAAGATTTGATCTGCCCGGCATGAAACCGCACAGATTTAAAAGTGAAAAAGGGGGCCATATACAGGCCCCCTAACCAAACGTGATACTACCTGGCCTATATCCGTCATTCTTCAAGCTGCTGGTGCGTTGTTTTCCTTACTCACCCCAGTCACTTACTGACGTAAGCTCCGGGGGATTCGTTGCGTCAACGCCTTCCAGCAACTCGAATTATCTAGGATATATAAGGGGTCGCTCTAACGAGCGTGCCTTATTATTCAGCTTCTACGAAGCTTTCTTCCGCCTGGGAAGCCAGATCCTGAGAACGGCCTTCACGAACGGTAGTAGCTACAGCGCCCAGGTACAGGGTCACAGCACGGATTGCGTCGTCGTTACCCGGGATAACGAAGTCAACACCGTCCGGATCAGAGTTGGTATCAACGATAGCAAATACCGGGATACCCAGGTTGTTTGCTTCTTTGATAGCAATGTGCTCGTGGTCAGCATCGATTACGAACAGAGCGTCCGGCAGGCCGCCCATGTCTTTGATACCGCCCAGGCTGTTTTCCAGTTTCTCAAGCTCACGGGTGCGCATCAGCGCTTCTTTCTTGGTCAGCTTTTCGAAAGTACCGTCCTGAGACTGAGTTTCCAGATCTTTCAGACGTTTGATGGACTGACGAACGGTTTTCCAGTTAGTCAGCATACCGCCCAGCCAGCGATGGTTCACGAAGAACTGGTCGCAGCTGTTAGCAGCGTCTTTCACCGCTTCGCTTGCAGCGCGTTTAGTACCAACGAAAAGGATTTTACCTTTACGAGCAGAGATCTTGTTCAGTTCAGCCAGAGCTTCGTTGAACATCGGTACAGTTTTCTCAAGGTTGATGATGTGAACTTTGTTACGCGCACCGAAGATGAACGGCTTCATTTTCGGGTTCCAGTAACGGGTCTGGTGACCGAAGTGAACACCAGCCTTGAGCATGTCGCGCATGGAAACAGTTGCCATGATTAAAACCTCTATATATAAAAGTTGGGGTTAAGCCTCCACGCATCCCATATTACCGACCCTTAAGGGCACCCCGGAATATGTGTCGATACGTGTGTGTTGTTACACAAAGTGAGATTTGTCGCTCCCGTCCATCGTGTGTAGTCTGCGAATAGAACGGAAGTCCGGCGCGCTTTATACCACAAATACGCCGTCGACACCAATAATTGTTGGTACTGTGTGCTGAATGAACGATGAATTTCGTGTTACAGGAAGGCGGCAAATTTTTGAATCTCCAGGAGCTTACATGTAGTAAGTGACTGGAGTGAAAAAATACAGCCAACGCACCTGTGGCACGAAAGGCGAAGTTTAGAATGATTCTCAATTTGGCAGCATGTATGCGGGACTGATACCATTGGCAGCACTTAAACAATTATTGCCGATATCATCGGCACTGATGGACAGAATTCATGGCTATCTCAATCAAGACCCCTGAAGAAATCGAAAAAATGCGCGTCGCAGGCCGCCTGGCCGCTGATGTACTGGAAATGATCGCACCGTTTGTTAAACCGGGCGTCAGCACCGGCGAGCTGGATCGCATTTGTAACGACTACATCGTGAATGAACAGCAGGCCATTTCCGCATGCCTGGGCTATCACGGTTATCCGAAATCCGTGTGCATCTCTATTAATGAAGTCGTGTGCCACGGGATCCCGGACGATGCCAAGCTCCTGAAAGACGGCGATATCGTCAACATCGACGTCACAGTGATTAAAGACGAATACCACGGCGATACGTCCAAAATGTTTATCGTCGGGAAACCGACCATTCTTGGCGAGCGTCTGTGCCGCGTCACGCAGGAAAGCCTGTATCTGGCGCTGCGCATGGTAAAACCAGGTATTCGCCTGCGTACCCTGGGTGCTGCAATTCAGAAATACGCGGAAGGCGAAGGTTTCTCTGTGGTCCGTGAATACTGCGGTCACGGCATTGGTCGCGGCTTCCATGAAGAACCGCAGGTTCTGCATTACGATGCGGACGACGGCGGTGTGGTACTGCAGCCGGGCATGACCTTCACCGTAGAACCGATGCTGAATGCCGGTGATTACCGTATCCGCACCATGAAAGACGGCTGGACGGTGAAAACCAAAGACCGGAGCTTGTCTGCTCAGTACGAGCATACTATTGTGGTGACGGAAAACGGCTGTGAAATTCTGACGTTACGCACGGATGACACCATCCCGGCGATCATCACACACGGCGAATAATGTTTTGCCTGATGGCGATGCCCCTGCATCTTATCAGGCCTACAAATTGCACCTTTACTCAAAATCATTCGAGTTGCTTCAAGACGGCAAGAGAGTGAATCTCCAGAAGCGTACAAAAGTACGTGACTGGAGTGAACGAGCGCAGCCAACGCAGAAGCAGCTTGAAGGATGAAGAGTAAATCCGTAGGCCGGGTAAGGCGCATTAGCCGCCATCCGGCTTTTTAATGGGTGGCGCATAATGAATACTCTTCCTGAACAGCACGCAAATACTGCCCTCCCCACCCTGCCTGGCCAACCGCAAAACCCAGGGACATGGCCACAGCACGACCTCAACTGCCCCGGCATTAAAGCGCATATCGACGCTTTCCAGCACTGGTTAGGCGAAGCGTTTGACAGCGGGATCTCCGCAGAGCAACTCATTGAGGCCCGCACCGAGTTTATTGACCAGTTACTTCAGCGTCTGTGGATTGAAGCCGGTTTCGGTCAGATTGCCGATCTGGCGCTGGTTGCTGTTGGCGGTTACGGACGCGGCGAACTGCATCCCCTTTCCGATATTGACCTACTGATCCTGAGTCGTAAAAAGCTCCCTGACGCACAGGCCGAAAAAGTCGGCGAGCTGTTAACGCTGCTATGGGACGTGAGGCTAGAGGTTGGGCACAGCGTGCGGACGCTGGAAGAGTGTCTGCTGGAGGGGCTATCGGATTTAACCGTCGCCACCAACCTGATTGAAACACGCCTGCTGATTGGCGACGTGGCGCTGTTTCTGGAGCTACAAAAGCATATTTTTAGCGAAGGTTTCTGGCCGTCCGATAAATTTTACGCTGCCAAAGTGGAAGAACAGAATCAACGCCATCAGCGCTATCACGGCACCAGCTACAACCTGGAGCCGGATATCAAAAGCAGTCCTGGTGGACTGCGCGACATCCACACCCTGCAATGGGTCGCCCGTCGTCATTTTGGTGCCACGTCGTTGGATGAGATGGTCGGCTTCGGCTTCCTGACGCTGGCGGAGCGCGCCGAACTGAATGAATGTTTGCATATTCTGTGGCGCATTCGCTTTGCATTGCATCTGATCGTGAACCGTTACGATAATCGTCTGCTGTTTGATCGACAGCTCAGCGTGGCTCAACGCCTCAATTATGGCGGTGAAGGCAATGAGCCGATCGAGCGGATGATGAAAGACTATTTCCGGGTCACGCGACGAGTGAGTGAACTGAACCACATGCTGCTCCAGCTGTTTGACGAGGCGATCCTCGCCATGCCGGCTGATGAAAAACCGCGCCCAATTGATGACGACTTTCAGTTGCGTGGCACATTGATTGACCTGCGCAATGACGACCTGTTTATCCGCGAGCCCGAGGCTATTTTGCGGATGTTTTACATCATGGTACGCAATAGCGCGATCACCGGAATTTACTCCACCACACTGCGTCATTTGCGTCATGCCCGCCGTCATTTAACTCAACCGCTGTGCTACATTCCGGAAGCGCGCTCGCTATTTCTCAGCATGTTGCGCCATCCGGGTGCAGTGAGTCGCGGCCTGTTGCCAATGCATCGCCACAGCGTGTTATGGGCCTATATGCCGCAGTGGTCACACATTGTCGGTCAAATGCAGTTTGACCTGTTTCATGCTTATACGGTGGATGAGCACACCATCCGCGTAATGCTCAAGCTGGAAAGTTTTGCCAGGGAAGAGACTCGCCCGCGCCATCCGCTGTGTGTGGATCTGTGGCCGCGCCTGCGTCAACCGGAACTCATTCTGATTGCTGCGCTGTTCCACGATATCGCCAAAGGACGTGGCGGCGATCACTCTATTCTGGGGGCTCAGGACGTACTCAAGTTCGCCGAATTACACGGACTCAACTCGCGTGAAACAAATCTGGTCATGTGGCTGGTGCGCCAGCATCTGCTAATGTCGGTGACCGCTCAGCGCCGTGATATTCAGGATCCGGAGGTGATCAAGCAATTCGCTGAAGAAGTACAAACGGAACATCGTCTGCGCTTTTTAGTGTGCCTGACCGTCGCAGATATTTGCGCTACTAACGAAACACTGTGGAATAGCTGGAAGCAAAGCCTGTTGCGCGAATTATACTTCGCCACGGAAAAACAGCTGCGTCGTGGAATGCAAAACACGCCGGATATGCGCGAGCGTGTGCGCCATCATCAGCTGCAGGCACTGGCGCTACTGCGTATGGACAACATTGATGAAGAAGCGCTGCACCACATCTGGTCGCGCTGTCGCGCCAACTATTTCGTGCGCCACAGCCCAAATCAACTGGCCTGGCATGCGCGTCATCTGCTGCAGCACGATCTCAGTAAACCACTAATTTTACTCAGCCCGCAGGCCACGCGCGGCGGGACAGAAATTTTCATCTGGAGCCCGGACCGCCCTTACCTGTTCGCCGCCGTCTGCGCCGAACTGGACAGACGTAATCTTAGCGTTCACGATGCACAGATTTTCACCACCCGTGATGGCATGGCGATGGATACGTTCATCGTTCTGGAGCCGGACGGCAGTCCGCTGTCGTCAGACAGGCACGAAGCGATCCGTTTTGGGCTTGAACAAGCCATTACTCAACGCAGTTGGCAACCGCCGCAGCCGCGTCGTCAACCGGCAAAATTACGCCACTTTACCGTCGATACCGAGGTTACTTTTCTTCCGACCCATACCGACCGTAAATCATTCCTTGAGCTTATCGCTCTCGACCAGCCTGGACTGCTGGCGCGGGTCGGGCAGATTTTTGCCGATCTGGGAATTTCGCTGCATGGCGCCCGAATTACAACCATTGGCGAGCGAGTAGAAGATTTATTCATAATCGCCACCGCCGACCGGCGTGCCCTTAATAATGAGCTGCAGCAGGAAGTACATCAACGGTTGACAGAGGCCCTCAATCCAAACGATAAAGGGTAATGTTTTTATTTATTATGGAAAGAGTTTAACAATGCAGCAGTTACAGAACGTTATTGAGTCCGCTTTCGAGCGCCGTGCCGACATTACTCCGGCAAATGTAGATACCGTAACCCGCGAAGCGGTGAATCAGGTTATTGCTTTACTGGATTCCGGTGCACTGCGCGTCGCAGAAAAGATTGAGGGTCAGTGGGTCACGCATCAGTGGCTGAAAAAGGCGGTCCTGCTCTCTTTCCGTATTAACGATAATCAGGTTATCGAGGGTGCGGAAAGCCGTTACTTCGATAAAGTGCCGATGAAATTCGCCAACTACGACGAAGCACGCTTCCAGAAAGAAGGTTTCCGCGTGGTTCCGCCAGCGGCCGTACGCCAGGGTGCGTTTATCGCCCGTAACACCGTGCTGATGCCGTCTTACGTGAACATCGGCGCTTATGTGGATGAAGGTACGATGGTTGATACCTGGGCGACCGTGGGTTCCTGCGCGCAAATTGGTAAAAACGTTCACCTGTCCGGCGGCGTTGGCATCGGTGGCGTACTGGAGCCGTTACAGGCTAACCCGACCATCATCGAAGACAACTGCTTCATCGGCGCACGTTCTGAAGTGGTTGAAGGCGTGATCGTCGAAGAAGGCTCTGTTATCTCTATGGGCGTGTACATTGGTCAGAGCACCCGTATTTACGATCGTGAAACCGGCGAAGTGCATTATGGCCGCGTTCCGGCGGGCTCTGTGGTTGTCTCCGGCAACCTGCCGTCGAAAGATGGCAAATACAGCCTGTACTGCGCGGTGATCGTGAAGAAAGTCGACGCTAAAACGCGTGGCAAAGTGGGTATCAACGAACTGTTACGTACCATCGACTAACAGCAATTTGAAAAAGCGGGCTTAGCCCGCTTTTTTTACATATGCGAGTGGCATAAACAAGGCTTTTCGTTAATTATTCAATGGTTATAGTGAGCTTAAGGGTACCGCTATGTATGACAATCTGAAAAGTCTGGGCATTACTAATCCTGAAGAGATCGATCGTTACAGCCTGCGGCAAGAAGCCAACAACGATATCCTGAAAATCTATTTCCAAAAGGATAAAGGTGAGTTTTTTGCCAAGAGCGTGAAGTTCAAATATCCCCGTCAGCGTAAAACGGTTGTCGCCGATGGCGTCGGTCAGGGCTACAAAGAAGTGCAGGAGATCAGTCCAAACCTGCGCTATGTGATCGACGAACTGGATCAGATCTGCCAGCGCGATCGCAGTGAAGTCGATCTTAAACGCAAGATCCTCGATGATTTACGTCATCTGGAAAGCGTCGTGACTAATAAGATCAGCGAAATTGAAGCCGATCTGGAAAAACTGACGCGTAAGTAACCGCATGTGAATGTATTCGTAGGCCGGGTAAGGCGAAGCCGCCCCCCGGCATTTTGCCTGATATGTGTAGTGTCATCAGGCAAGGAATTAATGCTGTTCATCCAGTTGCAACGCCACATACAACAACAGTCGGTCGTCAAAATTCCCCAAATCCAGCCCGGTTAGCTCTGAAATTCGGTTCAGGCGATATTCCAGCGTATTACGGTGGATAAACAACGCTTTTGAGGTCGCCAGCGGCTGAACGTTATGCCGAAACCACGCCGCTAAAGTCCGACGCAGCAAGCCGTTGTTATCCATCGCTTTCAGCCGAACCAGCGGACGGGCCAGCTCATTAGCCTGCCAGCCGCCGCGCAGGCTGTCCAGCAGCACTGGCAGCATTAAATCCTGGTAAAAATAGCTGCGGCTTTCCGGCATGCGCTGCTTGCCGACCATCATGGTCGTGCGCGCCGTACGATACGAACGGGCAATACTGCCTGGCCCGGTAAAATAGTTGCCCAGCGACACGCGAAAACGCAGCTGTCCGTTCTCTTTCATGCGAGCAATGAGCTGCTCAACACGCTTGCGGTGATCTTCCGCGTCCCAGCGACCAAACTGATTGAGCGCCGGTTTCAGCACCACCATCTCGGTCAGGGAAACAATCGCAATCAGATTATTACGTTCAGGCGTAGTCAACGCGTTCTGCAATTGCTGTAGCTCAGCCATGGCACTGTCTACACCAAGCTGACCGCTGTCGACCTCCACCACCGCTACCACGCGCGGCTGGTTCAGATCTATACCCAGCCTCTGCGCCCATTCCACCAGCGCCGGGGTGTTTTCTTCAGCCTGAATCAGGTTCATCACCAGTTCTTCGCGCAGACGACTGTCCTGAGCGAGCAGATGCATCAAACGCGACTGCTCCAGCATCATTTCGGCGGTCATACACACCAGTTCACCGTACTTACGCAAATGCTCCGGCTCACCGGTTAAGCCAATAACGCCAACGATTTCGCCTTCGAGCCGCAGCGGCAGGTTTATCCCCTGACGCACGCCGTGCAAATGTCGCGCTACCGCATCATCAATATCGACTACCCGGCCCTGTGAGAGCACCAGCAGTGCCCCTTCGTGCAATTCACCAATACGTTCGCGATCGCCACTGCCGATTATCCGCCCACGGGCATCCATTACGTTGATATTGGTATCAATGATGCGCATGGTTCGCGCCACAATATCCTGCGCCATTTTGGTATCGAGATGCCAGCCAGCCATAAAGCCCTCCTGTGAGCAGTGCTCAAGCATAGGGAAGAAAACAGGCTGCGACATTGTGCAAATGCACAAAGCAGAAGAGAGAAGTATGGAGTTGTGGTAGGTATCACAAAAAGAAACCCCTTCCCTGATATGGGAAGGGGTTCAGAGGGATTATTGCATCAACAGATAGATAGAGCTGTCACCACGCTGAATGTTCAGCGCCAGAACAGCCGGTTTACTGTCGAGAATTTTGCGCAGTTCCGCGATGTTTTTCACCGGTTGCTGGTTAGCACCAATGATGACATCCCCTTTCTTCAGGCCAATCTGTGCCGCTGGCGAATTCGGTTTCACATCGCTTACCACGACACCTTTGTCCTGGCCTTTGTTGCTCATATCCGCACCTTCAATGCCTTTGAAGATAGAGCTGGAATCAACCTGAGTCTGGCTGCTCTGCTGCAGTTCCAGGTTCACCGTTACCGGCTTACCGTCGCGCAGCAGGCCAAGGTTAATTTTGCTACCCACTGGCATGGTGCCGACCTGCGCACGCAGGGCAGCGAAGCTGCTGATTGGTTTACCGTTCAGGGAGGTAATCACGTCCCCAGCTTTGATACCGGCTTTCGCTGCAGAAGAGTTCGGCATAACCTGGCTGACGAATGCCCCACGCTGGGCATCCACTTTCATCGCTTTCGCCAGCTCAGAGCTCAGCTCAGTCCCCATAATACCCAGCTCACCGCGTTTAACCTGGCCGAACTCAACCATCTGCGAAGTCAGGTTTTTCACCATGTTGCTTGGGATAGCAAAACCGATCCCGATGTTGCCACCGTCCGGCGCGAGGATCGCGGTGTTAATCCCGATCAACTCACCATTCAGGTTAACCAGCGCACCGCCAGAGTTACCACGGTTGATCGCCGCATCCGTCTGGATAAAGTTCTCGTAGTTTTCGGCATTCAGGCCACTACGCCCCAGTGCAGAAACGATACCTGATGTCACCGTTTCACCGAGGCCAAACGGGTTACCAATCGCTACAGTGTAATCACCCACGCGCAGCGCATCAGAATCTGCCAGCTTAATTGCCGTCAGATTTTTCGGATCCTGAATTTGGATCAACGCGATATCAGAGCGCGGATCTTTTCCGACGATTTTCGCGTCAAACTTACGCCCATCGCTCAGTTGAACCTTGATCACCGTGGCATTATCGACCACGTGGTTGTTGGTCACAACATACCCTTTCGCGGCATCAATGATGACGCCAGACCCCAGCGCCATAAATTTCTGCTGCTGGCCGCCGCCGTTGTCAGCGCCCGGAGCACCGCCCTGGCAGAACGGTGAGCTCTGGAACGGAGAACCGTCCTGGCAGAACGGAGAGTTATCACCAAAGAACTGCTGGAAATTACGCGGCATACGCGGCGTATTGACCGTCGTGCTCCCCTCGACATTAATACTCACCACCGATGGCATCACTTTTTCGAGCATCGGGGCCAGGCTTGGCATCTGTTGGGCTGTTGTCGCTGAAGACGCTGTCTCAGCCGCCGTTGCAGACAGGGGGGACAACGCCAAACCTAAACTCAGAGCCAGTGCACTCATTGCTAATGTGGTTTTTTTCATGTGTTTCGTTCTCGATTAACAGGTCACGCAAAATTGCTGTATACCTCAGAGTCGTTTTATAGCGCTAAGTTCCAGAATGAAGTTTAAGGAAAAAGTAAAATTTTATTGTCCGTCTTTACAAATGAGTATTTATTGTTCTACCGCCATCAGCCGTCTATATTCATCCCAGGCATACAAGTCAGTCATCCCGCTGATATAATCCTGAATTAAACGGCAGCGGTAATAATATTCCATGACCGGGAACTCGGCACTACCCGGCAATATTTTACTGACCGCCTCAACATAAGCAAGACGATGGCGGGTAGACAACTTTTGAAATAATCGTGATTCGATAGGGAACTGTTTTAATCTTTCGTGTTCAACCAGTCCGCTAAAGTCGGATAATGACATTTTTAGCAGTGGTTGGTAGATTTCCAGAAGCCCACTGATAACCCGATAGCCTTGCAATTCCAGCTGTTCCACATCTGGATGACTAAACACATGTTTTACCGCTACATTTTTATATACCCCTAGCAACTGACTGAAGCTACTGGCATCTTCTAATAAAGCGTGATTAAAACTCCCCTCAAAAATTTGCGGCAAATTATCAATAAAACGCTGAGCGGCGTACGGTACCAGCTTATTCAGCGTATTAACGCGTAAATACATAAAGAACTGATCTTCAGTACTTCGGCTTAATGTATTTGAACGAGATTTTTCCCAGGCGTTCTCAACAACCTGACTAAACAGGGAACCTTTTTCATGATGCCCCCACGCCTCATACAGATGGTGGTAAAGCTGCTCGACGCTGAAGATTCTTTTCTCAACAGCATCCTCCAGATCAGCCACACAATAAGAGATATCGTCCGCTGCTTCCATAATCCAGGTTAATGGAAAGCGACTGTAAGGTGCTAAGGATAATTCTTTACGTAACCGCTCAATATACGGTTCCTCGGAAAGGTAATAGCCCGGTTTCTTCATTAAATAGTTATGCGTCGCCGGCGTACCTCCACGCCACCATGCCGGGCGCGTATATTTTAAAATTCCCCCCACCTGCGACCAGGTCAGGTTCATGCGCATCAGAGTATGCACCAGCCGAATGCCCTGCGCATTGCCTTCAAAATGGCACAGGTCCTGACGTACCTTGCGGCGAATATCATTGAGCGACTCTTCACCTTCACGCAAACGTAACGCAGACACCAGGCAGCGATCGTCGCTTAACGGCTGACTTTCAGCGTCAGCCGGATAGAGTCGCTGGCGAAACCAGTCATTAATCGCTGCCTCGCCAAAATGACCAAACGGCGGATTGCCGATGTCATGCATCAGGCAGGACATTTCGACGATGCTTTCAAAGGGACCGGTCAACTCATCCAGGCCGTACTGCTCCAACAGCTTTTGCTCTTTCAGTCGGCTGAGGATCTCTTTGGCGATATAACGCCCTACCTGCTGAACTTCCATCGAGTGCGTCAGGCGCGTACGCACCGCCGCGTTACGCTCCAACGGAAAGACCTGGGTTTTTTGCTGCAGTCGGCGAATAGCCGGAGAATTGATAATGCGTCCACGGTCGCTTTCGAAAATGCGCAGGATCTCATGCTCAGATTTCACGCCCTGCGGTGAACGGTAACGACGATGCCAGTTTATTTTTTTTCGGAAATCGATCTGTGCCATGTCCTCTCCCGCCTGAGAAATGCGCTACCCCTTAAGCGCATGATAGACTATGCCCTCAAATCTGGCTTATCGCGAGTAAATCTATGAAAATCGGCATCATTGGTGCAATGGAAGAAGAAGTTACGCTGCTGCGTGACAAAATCGAAAACCGTCAGACAATCGCTCTTGGCGGTTGTGAAATTTACACCGGCCAACTGAACGGTACTGAGGTTGCGCTACTGAAATCAGGCATCGGTAAAGTAGCTGCGGCGCTGGGCGCAACACTGCTGCTTGAACGCTGCAAGCCGGACGCCATCATCAATACCGGTTCTGCGGGTGGCCTGGCTTCTACGCTGAAAGTGGGTGATATCGTGGTTTCTGACGAAGCGCGCTATCACGATGCTGACGTCACCGCATTCGGCTATGAATTTGGCCAGCTACCGGGCTGCCCGGCCGGTTTTAAAGCCAACCCGACACTGATTGCTGCGGCGGAATCCTGCATTGCCGAACTCAATCTGAACGCCGTCCGTGGACTGATCGTCAGCGGCGATGCCTTCATTAACGGTTCCGTTGGTCTGGCAAAAATTAAGCATAACTTCCCACAAGCGATTGCCGTTGAGATGGAAGCAACCGCAATTGCGCACGTGTGTCACAACTTTAATGTGCCGTTTGTTGTCGTTCGCGCTATCTCTGACGTCGCCGATCAGCAGTCCCATCTCAGCTTTGACGAGTTCCTGGTCGTTGCCGCGAAACAGTCAAGCCTGATGGTTGAAACGCTGGTGCAGAAACTGGCACATGGCTAAATACATCTCCAGGGCGCTGGTCGCCCTGCTTTTCATTCTTCCGGCGTGGCTTTACGCCGCGCCGCGCGTTATTTCGCTTTCCCCAGCCAACACTGAACTGGCCTTCGCCGCCGGTATTACCCCCGTTGGCGTCAGCAGCTATTCAAACTACCCGCCCGAGGCCAAAAATATTGAAGAGGTCTCAACCTGGCAAGGCATGAATCTGGAACGTATTGTGGCGCTAAAACCCGATTTGGTTATTGCCTGGCGTGGAGGGAATGCTGAGCGACAGGTTAATCAACTGACCGCCCTGGGAATTAAGGTCATCTGGGTCGATGCCGTCACCATCGAGCAGGTCGCAGATGCATTGCGTCAACTTGCGCCATGGAGTCCCAAGCCTGAACAGGCAAAGCAAGCAGCGCAAACCCTGCTTGATGAGTATGCTTTACTAAAGTCTCAGTATGCCAACAAACCTAAAAAACGTGTGTTTCTCCAGTTTGGCGCAAATCCTCTATTTACCAGTGGAAAAGGTTCCATTCAAAACCAGGTTCTTGAGGTATGTGGTGGAGAAAACATCTTTTCCGGCAGCCGGGTTCCATGGCCGCAGGTCAGCCGCGAACAGGTACTGGCAAGAGCCCCTCAGGCAATTGTTGCTACCGGCGGTTCAGGCGAAATTCTTAAAATTGAGCAATACTGGGGAAATCAGCTAAAAATCCCGGTTATTACTCTTGATAGTGACTGGTTTGAACGCGCGAGCCCGCGTATTATCCTCGCCGCAAAACAACTCTGTAATGCGCTTTCACAAGTAAATTAGCGCCTGCCCCCACCAGGTTTATTGTGAGGATGTAAAGATGCTCGTCTATTGGCTGGATATTGTCGGTACCGCGGTATTTGCTATCTCTGGCGTATTGCTTGCCGGAAAACTGCGTATGGACCCCTTCGGCGTTCTGGTCCTGGGCGTGGTAACCGCCGTCGGTGGCGGTACGATCCGCGATATGGCGCTGGATCATGGCCCCGTATTCTGGGTTAAAGATCCCACCGACCTGGTGGTGGCGATGATCACCAGTATGTTGACGATCGTGCTGGTGCGTCAGCCAAGACGCTTACCGAAATGGATCCTTCCGGTGCTGGATGCCGTTGGCCTGGCGGTGTTCGTGGGTATTGGCGTGAATAAAGCGTTTCTCGCCGGAACCGGACCGTTGGTGGCGATTTGTATGGGAGTGATTACCGGCGTCGGCGGCGGAATTATTCGCGACGTGTTAGCGCGTGAAGTGCCGATGATTTTGCGCACCGAAATCTACGCCACGGCGTGTATTATCGGCGGGATCGTGCATGCGACAGCGTTTTATACCTTTAATGTATCGCTGGAAAACGCCAGTATGATGGGGATGATTGTCACCCTGTTGATTCGGCTTGCCGCCATTCGTTGGCATTTGAAGTTGCCGACGTTTGCGCTGGATGATAACGGGCGTTGATGTGACGATGCAAAACATGTAGGCCGGATAAGGCGTTTACGCCGCCATCCGGCACATTGCCCGGTGGCGCTACGCTTACCGGGCCTACACCATCAGACCACCGGTATTGCAGACAGCAATCAGATGCTGAAAGAGGAACCACACCCGCAGGTGCTTTTGGCGTTCGGGTTAGTCACAACGAAGCGAGAACCTTCCAGACCTTCGGTATAATCAACCGCACCGCCTACCAGATACTGCAGGCTCATCGGGTCAACCACCAGACCAACACCTTGTTTCTCAATGGTCATATCACCATCGTTTACCTGATCATCAAAGGTAAAACCGTACTGGAAACCGCTGCAACCACCGCCGGTGATATACACGCGTAATTTCAGATTTGGGTTATCTTCATCTGCGATCAGGCTTTTTACTTTATTGGCTGCTGCTTCAGTAAATTGCAGTGGCAGCGCTACGTCATCACTCATATTTTGCTCCAAACGACATTGGCAATTGGGCAAATTATAACCCAATGGTTAAGGCCATTATCTAATACCCTGGTATTTCGTTCAAGTATTCTCGCCCGTGGCGGTACTCTGGCTTTTTGCCGCCTGCTCCGCTTCCTGTTTAGCCAGCGTGCGGGCAAGGATAGTCGAGTATAGCGGTTTTCCCCCCATAAACTGGGCTAATAGTGTTGCGCCAAGACAGGTAATAATCATTGGCAAAATGAGCTGATAGTTATCCGTCATTTCCAGCACCAGCACAATGCCCGTTAACGGCGCACGCACTGAAGCGGCCAGCAATGCCCCCATCCCGGCAATAGCAAACGTCCCCGCCTCCAGATGATACTGGGGAAAAGAGGCTGCTGCAGCCATGCCAAATGCAGTTCCCAGCAATGTGCCTAACGCCAGCATCGGGGCAAATATCCCACCAGGCGCGCCGGATGAGAAGCACAGCAGCGTGGTGATAACCCTGGCGATAAAGATAAACAACAGCAGGCCCACGCTGAAATTGCCCGCAGCGGCAATCGGGATCAGGTTAAATCCACCGCCTGCCGCTTCAGGTTGAATCAAACCGAGGATCCCGCACAGGCCGCCGATCGCACCGCCCATCAGCACCCATTTTTTAATTTCACCACCGTGAAAGCGTTGAAACATATCCTGGGTACGCAACACCATGGTATTGAACAACGGCCCGACGCAACCAAAAATAATCCCGAGGACCAGATACAACCACAGCGTGTTCACCGGCGCATTGGAGAGCTTCCCAACTTCAATAATCGGGGCCTCGCCGTTGAAAATACGAAATACAATGCTCGACATAATCACGCCGGTAAATACGGCTTTGATCGACACGAGGTTATAACGAAACTGTGGTCGCATCTCTTCAATAATGAACAGAATGCCGGCCAAAGGCGCATTAAACGCGGCTGACAGCCCCGCAGCCGCACCGGTTGCCAGTAAGGTGTGCCGCGCTTCGGCGCTACGCATGCGGAAAATATCCAGCACCATGCGCCCGATATTGCCACCAATCTGCACGGTTGGTCCTTCTCGCCCAAGCACCATTCCGGCACCCAGCGTACCCATACCGCCGATAAATTTTACCGGCAGCACACGCCACCAGCGCACCGGGCGGAGCTCTTCCAATGCGCCTTCAATCTCAGGGATCCCCGAACCACCGGCTTCCGGGGCAAATTTACGCACCAGAAAATAACCCACCATCGCCAGCAATGCAGAAAGAATAAACGCCAAAGGCCATACCAGGACGGCGTGGTCAGCAACCTGTGCCAGCGTGCCAATACGCAGATTCTGCACCCAGGTCACGGCTTTCTCAAACGCCACACCCACCAACCCCGTCACTGTCCCCACCACGGCGGCCATAAAGAGGATCGCCAACGGCGTTTTGTCACGATCAAGGAGTCGACGGATCTGATCCCTGCGCCGTAAACGCACAATTTGTTGTGCTTCAAAAGAAGGGGTGTCTGTTTTCATCAGATAATCATTAATTGGTAATACAAATACGGAAACGGCATTCTACTCGCACGTTTCGTGAAAATCCCCTGTAAATCGTATTGTTTCAAATACGCAAAACTTTCATAACCTTCTCTGAATAACTAGAATAGCGGGCATTTACTTTTTCTACGAACCAGGACCCCATCCATGAGTAAGTCTGAAAACCTCTACAGCGCAGCACGCGAACTTATCCCCGGCGGCGTTAACTCCCCCGTTCGCGCCTTTACTGGCGTGGGTGGTACTCCGCTGTTTATTGAAAAAGCTGACGGCGCATATCTGTATGATGTCGATGGTAAAGCCTATATCGATTATGTCGGCTCCTGGGGGCCGATGGTGCTGGGTCACAACCACCCGGCAATTCGCAATGCCGTGATTGAAGCGGCAGAGCGCGGTTTAAGCTTCGGCGCGCCGACCGAAATGGAAGTAAAAATGGCGGCGCTGGTCACTGAGTTAGTGCCAACCATGGATATGGTACGTATGGTGAACTCCGGTACCGAAGCCACAATGAGCGCGATCCGTCTGGCGCGCGGTTTCACCGGTCGCGATAAGATCATCAAATTTGAAGGCTGCTACCACGGTCATGCCGACTGTCTGCTGGTCAAAGCCGGTTCCGGCGCGTTAACGCTGGGTCAGCCTAACTCCCCGGGGGTTCCGGCAGATTTCGCAAAACACACCCTGACCAGCACCTATAACGATCTTGCCTCAGTACGTGCGGCATTCGAACAGTATCCGCAGGAGATCGCCTGCATCATCGTTGAACCGGTCGCGGGCAACATGAACTGCATCCCGCCGCTGCCGGAATTCCTGCCAGGCCTGCGTGCGCTGTGCGATGAGTTTGGCGCGCTGTTGATCATCGATGAAGTGATGACCGGTTTCCGCGTGGCGCTGGCCGGTGCGCAGGATTATTACGGCGTCGTGCCGGATCTGACTTGTCTTGGCAAAATCATCGGCGGCGGCATGCCCGTTGGCGCATTTGGCGGCCGTCGTGATGTGATGGATGCCCTGGCCCCAACCGGGCCGGTTTACCAGGCGGGTACGTTGTCCGGTAATCCAATTGCGATGGCGGCCGGATTCGCCTGTCTGAATGAAGTCGCCCAGCCGGGGATTCATGAGACGTTGAACGAACTGACGACGCGTCTGGCGGAAGGTCTGCTGGAAGCTGCCGAAGAAGCAAATATTCCACTGGTGGTTAACCATGTCGGCGGGATGTTCGGGATTTTCTTCACCGATGCCGAAACCGTGACCTGCTATCAGGACGTGATGGCCTGCGATGTTGAACGCTTCAAGCGTTTCTTCCACATGATGCTGGATGAAGGCGTTTACCTGGCGCCGTCCGCCTTCGAAGCGGGCTTTATGTCCGTGGCGCACAGTGAAGAAGATATCAATAACACCATCGACGCCGCACGCCGGGTGTTTGCGAAATTGTAAGTGATGAATTGCCGGGTGGCGCTTACGCTTACCCGGCCTACATTTGCCCCCGTAGGCCGGATAAGGCAGTTATGCCGCCATCCGGCATAATTAACGACTCTGTTTTCTCAGCAGATAGATAAAGTACGGCGCGCCAATAAACGTCGATAGCAGTCCCGCTGGGATCTGATACGGAAACAGCACCATACGCCCACACCAGTCGGCAAACACCAGCAACACGCCTCCCGCCAGCGCCGAAATCAGCATATGCGGCATCGCCCGGCGAAAGCCCATCATACGGGCAATATGCGGAGCCATCAGCCCGACAAAGCTCAACGGACCAATGGTCATGGTGGCTGTTGCCGTCAGCCCCGCCGCCAACAGCAGTAATCCTACTCGCGACGGCGTAATAGCCATACCTACAGCCCGCGCCGTATCGCCGCCAAGCGGTAATATCGTCAGCCAACGACGGCACAGCGGCGTCATTGCCAGCAGGATAACCATTACAATTCCGGTGCGCAGCACCTGTTCGCCCGTCGCGTTATAGGTTGAGCCGGAGATCCAGGTCAACACACCCGCCATGCGCGGATCGCCGCTGGCCTGCAGCATCATCAGCAGCATTGTAAACGCCGTGCTGAGCGCCATCCCTGCCAGCAACATGCGGTGCGGTGAAAAGCCCCCGCGCCCGGCGGCAATCATAATAATAAGCAAGGTGGCTGCCGCCCCGAGGCTCCCGGCCGGCATCAGCCAGCCAAAGGCATTTCCGGGGACCAGAAATAGCATTAACACCACGCCAAATGCCGCCCCGGAACTAATGCCTAATACTTCCGGGCTGGCCATTGGGTTTCCGGTCAGACGCTGAATAATACAACCCGCCACAGCCAGCATTACGCCAGCCACCAGTGCAGCCAGAATACGCGGCCAGCGCCAGGGCATCAACTCATCCAGCATTGCACCACTGGCCCATGTCCAGCCGTGCGCATCGCGACCAAACGCGAGCGCCACAATAACGGTCAGCAGCAATATCGCCCCGCCTGCCAGGGCAAACATCAGTACATTCTGGCGCTCAGCAGCGATGCGGTTACTGGCATTCATATCCGGCGCGCTCATACTTCTAAGGCGCGGCAACAGCCACAGCAGCAATGGCGCGCCAATCAGCGCCGTCACCGAACCAGTAGAGACTTCCATCCATACGCGGGTCAGCCACAGAATAATTTGGTCAGAGAGCCAGAGGATCAATGCCCCAATCAGCGGAGCCAGCATCAGACGCGCCAACAAACGCCGCGCGCCGAGCATTTTCGCCAGCAGCGGTGCAAACAGGCCAATAAAGCCGATAATCCCAACGGCGTTAACCAGTAAGGCGCTGAGAACAATCGCCAGCGACAAGGCCGCCAGGCGCGCCAGCGATAACGCCAGACCGAGGTTACGCGCCACGCCGTCATCCAGTCCCATCAGCGTCATCGGGCGCAGTAACAGCAGCGTCAGCATCACGCCGCCCAGCAACTGCGGCCACAGGCGCTGTACGCCGCTCCAGTCGGTTTGGGTTAGCGTACCGCTGCTCCATAAAAACATGCTTTGCAGCTGATCGTGATGGAAGATAACCATCAACTGATTAATTGCCCCGCAGTACAGGCTGACCACCAGCCCGGCAAGGATTAACGTCACCGGAGAAAGACGCTTGCCCCAGGCAACGCCAAACACCAGTGCCCCAACAACACATGCTCCCGCCAGCGCCGCGAATTGCGTGGTCAGCGCACCGGGAATCGCCCATAGCGTGGTGACGGTAATGCCCAACTGCGCACCGGTTGCGACGCCCAGCGTGGTTGGCTCTGCCAATGGGTTACGCAGCACCTGCTGAAATAAGACGCCGACCAGCCCCAGCCCGGCACCGACCAGCAGTGAAATCGCCAGCCTCGGCAGCAAACTGTAGTGGAAAACCATCTGCTCAATGATATCGATATTCGGTGACCAGATAGCCTGTTGCCACTGGCTACGCGGTAGAGCAGCGGAAAAGTTAAACCAGGTCAGCCAGCAGGCAGCCACAAACAGAACCGCCAGCAGAAGGATCGGGAATAGCGCAATTCGTTTACTCACGCTTTGCCCCCCAGCGCATTATCCAGAATGCGGGCAAAATGCATCGCCGATAGCGTTGCACCATAGAACCAGACGGCGGGAACACGCTGAAAACGTCCGGCGCGAACAAATGGCATCGCCTGCCACAACGGTGTGGACATCAGTGCCTGCATATCCTTGTTGTTACCGTGATCGAAGCATAGCACATCAACATCTTTGTAGGCGGCAAGCCGATCAATTCCTACCGCGGTGCTGCCCCAAAAGTTGGTTTCGCCTTGCCAGGCGTTGCGGATCCCGTACTCATCCAGCACCTCCTGAAACAAGCAGTTAGGCCCAAACACCAGCATATGGCGAGGATCGAGCAGGGTCATCAGCAGTAATGGCCGTGAGCCTCGCTGAACAAAGCGCGGTTTCAGGCTGGCAATCACGTGTTCGTACTGCGCCAGATGACGTTCGGCAGCGGTCTGCAGATTCAGCAACTGCGCCAGTTCTTGCAACGACTGACGCGCAACCGCCAGCGGCTTTTTGCCATCACTGAAGTTAAAGCCACGACCCGGCGCAATACGTGCAAGCTTCTCAGGTGCAGGACCGTAACCTGCCGACCAGACCATAAATGAGGGTTTCATTTCGGTCAGCAGTTCGAGGTTTGGTTCAGTACGTAATCCGACATCGATGACGGAGTCCGGCAGCACGGGTTCGTTGACCCACAGTTTGTAGTTTGGAACATCCGCGACGCCGTAAGGTGCAACACCCAGCGCCAGCAGCAGCTCAACCGGAAGCCATTCCAGCGCCACTATACGCTGTGGATCAACCGCCGCCGCACGGGCTGTATTCATTTGCCACAGTAGCGGCGACAACGCCATTGCCGTTAGCAGCCGTCGACGGGAAAGATGAGGTAATCCAATCATTAATAGACAAAACTCACGGGTGCGGCACCGGCCGGATGCGGCAAAATGCCCATCGGGATACCGTAAATCAGTTCCAGGGTTTCACTACGCATCAGTTCCGCGGGCGTTCCCTGGGCAATCATTTCACCGCCGCGCAGCGCGACCAGGTAATCACAGTAGCGGGCCGCCATGTTGATATCATGCAGTACGGCAACCACAGTCAACCCACGCTGTTGGCTCAAGCGATGCACCAGCGCCAGCACGTCAACCTGATGCGCGATATCCAGCGCCGAGGTCGGTTCATCAAGCAGCAGGCAGCGGCTGTCCTGCGCCACCAGCATGGCAATCCACGCACGTTGACGCTCGCCGCCAGACAAGCTATCTACCAGGCGATGCGCCAGCGGCTTTAAGCCGACCAGCGAAATAGCCTCTTCTACTTTCTCTCTGTCAGCCACGCCAAAACGTCCCAGCGCCCCATGCCACGGATAACGCCCAATCGCCACCAGCTCACGTACCGTCATCCCCTCAGCCTGCGGTAACTGCTGGGGTAAATAGGCAACCTTACGGGCAAACTCTTTGCTGCTCCAGCTCTCCAGCGGCTGCTCATCAAGCAGGATTTCACCTTCTGACGGCGGCTGATGGCGTCCCAGCATTTTCAATAAGGTGGATTTACCGGAGCCGTTGTGGCCGATAAGACCGGTCACTTTACCCACGGGAAAGGTTAACGAGAGAGGATGCAAAAGCGTGCGGCCAGGCACACGGAAGGAGACATTCTTCAACGCAAACGTCGTGTCGGGATGGGATCTGTTTTCCTGCATAGCAGCCAACTTGTAAAACGGGCACGCAAAGCGTGCCCAAAAGAAATTAGAAACGGAAGGTTGCTGTTGCAACGACCTGACGTTCTGCGCCCCAGAAGCAGCCATAGGTTTGGAAGCAACTAGAAACGTATTCACGGTCCAGCAGATTGGTAACGTTGACGGCAACACTAGAGCCTGCCATACCAAAACGCGCTAAATCGTATTTAACAACCGCATCCATTACAGCAGCACTTCCCACTTTAAAGGTGTTTGCAGGATCGCCATAGCTAGAACCGATAAAACGTCCACCGGTTCCCAGTGTCAGTCCCGACAGAACGCCTTCGTTAAAGGTATAATCGCCCCAGAGTGATGCCATATGTTCAGGAACTTGTTCTACGTTGTTCCCTTTGAGATTGGTATCCTTGGTATATTCCGCATCAGTGTAAGTATATGAAGCTGTCACATTGATATTGGCATTCAAGGCCGCTTTAGCTTCAAATTCAAAGCCCTGAGAACGTACTTCGCCTGACGGAACTTGCAGATTCGAGTTGGTCGGATCAGTTGTCAGCGTATTCGTCTTCGTCAAATGATATGCCGCAGCCGTAATCACCACCGGCAGATCTTTCGGCACGTATTTTACACCTGCTTCATATTGTTCACCCTTAGATGGCGCAAAAGCCATGCGTGGAGTGCTGTAGAGATCGAATGCGTTTGGTTCAAATGACTGGCTATAGCTAACGTACGGAGAAATACCATTATCAAACAGGTAGTTTACACCGCCACGCCATGTAAACTGATGATCGTTACGCTCAATATAACCCGCTTGCGGCGTGGTTGAATTCTGGCGAATTGTCGTTGCTTGCTGTGACCAGTCATAACGACCACCCAGCGTAAAGACCCACTTATCCCATTCCGCCTGATCCTGGATATAGATACCGGTTTGTTTGGTTTCGTTCATCTGATAAGGCTCGGTAGAATCGAAAGCAAAATCATCCAGAGGCTGTGGGTTATAAAGATCCAGAACAGGAGCTGTACCAAATTTAGCATTGATATCATTACGCATACGCATGAAGTCAATACCTGTCAGCAATGTATGCTCCACCGTTCCCGTCGCGAAATTGCTCTGTAACTGGGTATCAACACTGAAGTTCTGCAAACGTTCGTCATCGACAACGGTGCCACGGCCAAGATAGTGATCGCGCTGATCGACCGGAATTGCCTGGCAAGGCGCATTAAACGTATTTGTTGTACAGATACCCGTGCCGTACACGCTCTGCTGCGACGTTTTCATTTCAGCAAAACGTAAATTCTGCCGGACGGTGAAAGTGTCATTAAAGCCGTGTTCAAAGCTGTATCCCACCATTTTCTGATTGCGGGAATAAGTATTATTTGAAGCACCTTCATTAAAATCTGTCGGCAGACGCTTGCCGTTAGGTAGCGGTTCAACCGTACCCTCCTTCGGCAACCAACCGTAGTAACCCGTTTCGGGTTCATTCTGGAAATAGGAGAGGAATGTAAAGTTGGTCTTGTCGTCAGGACGCCATGAGAAGGACGGAGCAACGGTATAACGCTGTGATTCAGAACCCTGCTGTTGCTCATTTGTGGAACGAGCCAGCCCGGTTAAACGGTAAGAGAATTCACCGTTATCATCTAATGCGTCACTAAAATCAAACCCAGTCTGGAACAGATTATCTGTTCCCATTTTGAACTGAACTTCTTTTAGCGGCTCGGTGGTTGGACGTTTACTAACCATCGAAATAATCCCACCAGGATTACTCTTACCGTACAACACGGAAGTTGGCCCACGCATCAACTCAACACGCTCCAGCATGTAAGGATCGATAACCGCGTCGTTATAGAAGTTTCCTTGTAGTTTCAGACCATCCAGATAGTTGTTCTGGCTTAAACCGACAGAGGTAAAACCACGGATGCTGACAAAATCGTAGGTATTCGAAGCGCCACGGTTACTGACCACAACGCCCGGGGTATAACCCAGTGCTTCCTTTACGGAACGAGACTGATGGATCTGCATCTCTTCACGCGTCACAACCGAAACAGACTGCGGGGTCTTTTCGATAGGCGTATCAGTCTTGGTTGCGGTGGCGGAACGCTTCGCGGCAATCGTCGGCGAAGGCCCCCATGCGCTTTCTTGTGCGGCAGGTGCTGCGGTTACGGTGATTGTTTCTTCTTTCGGTTGAACCGCCGCCTGTGCATACACAGACATGCCGCTAACCGCTGTGGCTACCACGACTGCAATTTTGCGCAGTGAGGAGTTTGGCTGAGCAGTTTTAAGACGCGCCATTGGTATTTCTCTGATGAAAGTGAATGATAACGTAAACGAGAATTATTATTATAACGAGAGCATGATATTCGAAACGCTGTTGCGATCGCAAGCACTACGCGCCCCTACTAAAACTAAGGGGTTAAGAAATAACCAGATGAAAAGAAAGGGTTAATAAATTAAGCTGAAATGTTTTAACGGAAGACGTACCGGATAGCGACACGGCTGCTCAAATTCCGTAGGCCTGATAAGCGCAGCGCCATCAGGCAAAACAAAACCGAATGGCGTCAAAAGAAAAACCCGCCGGAGCGGGTTTTGAGGTAGGCATTAGTTGCTGCCAAACATATCCTTGATCCAACCTGCGACGCCGTCGCTGTCTTTCTTCTCCTGCTGCGGCGGCTGTTGTTGCTGCTGCTGTTGAGGCTGCGACTGCGTTGATTGATCGAACGGATTACCTGACTGCTGCTGCATCTCACCTTGCTGACACAACGAATCCGGATCGGTAGTCCACACTGGCAGCGTACGCATACCACCACTGCACACAAAGTTACCGTCGTAATCTACACCCATATCAACAACATCTTCCGGCGGCGTCAGCACCAGCGGTGTTGGCGTTTGGTTCGCCAGATAACGCTGATAAATCGACATCGCGCCGCTGGCGCCGTACAACTTGGTTGGCTGGTTGTTATCGCGGCCTACCCAGGTAATCGTCACCTGGCTGCCGTCGATACCGGCAAACCAGGTATCCACGTTGTTGTTGGTGGTCCCGGTTTTCCCTGCCAGATGCAGCCCTGGGTACTTCGCGCCAAGCTGGCGACCCGTACCGCGTTGAACCACCTGTTGCATGGTCCACAGCGTCATATATGCCGCCTGTGCAGGCACTGCGCGCTCTGCCTGCGGGAAGCTTTGATACAGCACGGTCCCATCTTCAGCAATGACCGAACGCAGTGCTGATAATGGCGCACGGTTACCCCCGCTGGCGATGGTCTGGAACGCCTGTGCCACTTCAATTGGCGTCAGGTTCAACGCCCCCAGCAGCATCGCCGGAACCGGATTGAGCTGATCTTTCGGGGCGCCCAGTTTCGTCCAGGTCTCGGTAACCGCGGGCAGGCCCAGCGCCATCCCCAGATTGACGGTCGGGACGTTCATTGAACGCGTTAACGCATCCACCAGCATTACTTTACCGCTTTCGCTATAGCGACGGTCATCGTTCTGAGGTGACCACACCTGACCGTTCGGCTGGCGCAGCGCAATCGGCGCATCGGCGATCCAGGTATTCAGGCGATACAGCTTCGGCTGGCTCAGCGCCGTCAGATAGGTTGCCGGTTTTGCCAGAGAACCGATGGAACGACGGGCCTGCATCGCGCGGTTATAGCCCGCAAACTGCGGCTCTGCGCCGCCGACCATCGCACGAACCTCGCCGCTAAAGCGGTCAACGACCACAATCGCGGTTTCCAGATCGCTCAGCTTGCGCTGTTTCTTCAGCACCGGAATGCCTTCCACCGCCGCTTTTTCTGCCGCATCCTGTGCCACGGAATCAAAGGTGGTGAAAATTTTCACACCGGAGAGATCTTTGACTTTATCGCCCAGCTTCGCCTGTAGCTCCTGGCGTACCATCTGCATAAACGCTGGTTGTGGTGAAATCACCCCGCCACGCGGCTGCACGCCTAACGGGCGCGCGCTCAGCATGTCATACAGGTCCTGATCGATAATCTGCTGCTGTTGCAGCAGGCGCAGCACCAGATTACGACGCTCCAGCGCCAGCTTCGGATTACGCCATGGGTTGTAGATTGACGCCCCTTTAACCATCCCCACCAGCAACGCCTGCTGGTCGAGACTCAGTTCTTCCACCGGACGACCGAAATAATAGAGGCTCGCCAGCGGGAAGCCGCGAATTTCATTATCGCCGCTTTGACCGAGATAAACTTCGTTCATGTACAGCTCAAGAATGCGGTCTTTGCTGTAGCGCGCATCCATGATCAGCGCCATATAGGCTTCGTTCGCTTTACGCCAGTACGAGCGCTCGCTGGACAGGAACAGGTTTTTCACCAGTTGCTGTGTCAGCGTACTGGCCCCCTGTACCGTACGACCGGCCGTCAGATTCGCCAGCACCGCACGTCCAATGGAATAGAGGCTGATGCCGTCGTGCTCATAGAAATGGCGGTCTTCGGTCGCCAGAAGCGTATCTACCAACAAATCCGGGAAGCCGCTACGCGGAACGAACAGACGCTGCTCACCGTTAGGGGAAGACAGCATGGTGATCAAACGCGGATCGAGACGGAAGAAACCGAACTGGCGGTTGTTATCCATATTCTCAATAGTATCCAGATGATCGCCATCAAAGGTCAGACGCGCACGCACCTGCCCTTCTTTACTGTCCGGGAAATCAAACGGACGGCGGATCATCTCAATGCTCTTCGCCTGCACGGTAAATTCGCCCGGGCGCGTCATTTTCGTCACCTGACGGTACTGTGTCGCCTCCAGCAGTTTCACCATCTCGTTCTTGCCGATGGGCATTTCTGGCTCAAGGTTAACCATCCGGCCATAAACAGCCGCAGGCAGTTGCCAGACTTTGCCATCAATGCGGCTACGGATTTTTTGGTCCAGGTACACGCCATATATCGCGATCAGCACCAAAAAGACGATCGACAGTTTTACCAGCAGCCAGAACCAGCCACGCTTACCACGAGGCTTACGCCCTTTGCCCTTACCCTTACGCGGCATCGGTTCTTCATCCTCATAGTCATCATCATAATCGTCGTCATACTCGTCATCTCTGAGTTGACGACGGCTCACCTTTTGTTTCACCGGACGTGACGGTTTCCCTTTACGTCCAATTGGCTCGCGGTCATTCCCCGCCATGCTTTTTCTCCGCAACATTCAGGCGCAAAGGCCCGATTCTCTGTTCTTCCGTCAGGCGACAGAAGAAGAAATCTCTCAATTTATGAATACTTTTTGGTGCGCCGCGTTGGCGCGGTATTCGCCGGATCGTCCGGCCAGACGTGTTTGGGATAACGCCCTTTCATCTCTTTTTGTACCTCACGGTACGATCCTTTCCAGAATGCGCTCAGATCGCTGGTGACCTGTAGCGGTCGCTGGGCCGGAGAAAGCAGCTCCAGCACCAACGGCACACGCCCCCCCGCGATGGTTGGCGTATTCGCTTCGCCAAACATTTCCTGCATCCTGACCGCCAACACCGGGGGATTATCCTCGTGATAGCGGATGGCTATCCGGCTTCCCGTCGGCACAGTGTAATGCGCAGGCAGTTCACTATCCAGACGTTGCAGCATTGACCAGTCCAGCAAACCGCGCAATGCCTGAGCCACATTTAATGCTTTGAGCGCGCGTAAAGAGTGCACACCGCTCATATGCGGCAATAGCCAGCTCTCCAGCGCCGCCAGAAGAGAATCCTCATCTACCGCAGGCCAGTCGTACTCCGGCAACCAGTTTGCCGCGCAATGCAGGCGCAGCCGAAACTGTTCAGCCTCCGGCGTCCAGTTGAGCACACTTAGCCCTTTATCGCGAATACCATTCAGCATCGCCTGATGCAACTCGTCTTCCGAAGGTTTAGCCAACGGCTGCACTTTTAGCGTCAACTGGCCTATCCGCGTGAGGCGCAGTGCTTTTAACGTTCCCTGGGCTTCATCCCATTCGATGGTATCGGACTGTTGCAGCAGTTCAGGACACGTCTGCATCAACGCTTCAATATCCAGCGGCAAGGCCAGTAAAATACGCGCATCCGGTGACGCGCTTCCTTGCAATAACAACGGCGCAATCAACCACTCATGGCGTCCAAGGGCGTCATCGGAATCCAGCATCGCCCCCATCCCGTTGGCCAGTTGATAACGTCCATCCAACCCGCGACGGCGCGCGATCCTGTCGGCAAAGGCCTGCGCCAGTAAAAGTGCTAACCGTTCGCTATCGGGCTGGCCTCCCCGCACATTCAGGCGCTTCAATAGCTGCTGGCTACGCAGTTGCCAGGCGGGCTGATTTCGTGAAAATGCGACGGCTAAATCGGTACTGCCACCGCGCGGCGGCTCTTCCAGAATCGCGGCCAGTTTCGCCGCCGTTGCCGCTTCGTTATCATTGTTGGTGCTAACCAGCATAGCCGCTAAACGGGGATCATTACCCAACGCCGCCATTTTCTGCCCCGTGGCACTTAGCCTGTTGCCCTCCAACGCACCCAGCATCTGTAACAGCCGTTTTGCCGCCTGCAGGTTGATAGCGGGCGGCGTATCCAGCCAGTTCAACTGTGCAGGATCGGTGCATCCCCATTGCAACAGTTCCATCAGCAGACCGGACAGATCGCTCTGTAATATCTCAGGCTCTCCCTGCGCCGCCGCTCTTTCCGCCTGCTCTTTGGCAAGCAGATGCAGACAGATACCGGGCTCCAGACGACCTGCACGCCCGGCTCGCTGGGTCATCGATGCCTGGCTGATGCGCTGGGTAATCAACCGCGTTAAACCGGTGCGCGCGTCATAGCGCGCCACGCGTTCCTGGGCGCAGTCCACCACCAGCCGGATGCCTTCAATCGTTAAGCTGGTTTCGGCAATATTGGTCGCCAGCACCACTTTGCGCTTACCTTGCGGCGCGGGCAAAATCGCCAGGCGCTGCTCGGCCAGCGTCAATGCGCCGTACAGCGGACACAACAGAATATCGCTACCCACGCGGCCTGCCAGCTGTTCCTGCACGCGCTGAATTTCCCCTACACCCGGTAAAAACAGCAGCAACGAGCCACTCTCGTTACGTAGCAACTCCGCGGTGGCAATAGCAACCGCCTCATCAAAACGTAAATGCGTCGCCAGCGGCTGGTAGCGCCGTTCAACAGGAAACGCACGTCCTTCGGAAACAAGGGTAGGCGCGTCAGGCAACAGCTGCTGCAAACGCCCGTTGTCCAGTGTGGCTGACATAATCAGCAGTTTTAAATCGTCCCGCAAGCCTTGCTGTACGTCCAACAGCAGCGCCAGTGCCAGATCCGCCTGCAGGCTGCGCTCGTGAAATTCATCAAGGATCACCAGACCAACGCCCTGCAATTCTGGATCACGTTGGATCATGCGTGTGAGCACACCTTCCGTGACCACTTCAAGCCGGGTTTGCGGCCCCACGCAGCTTTGCGCACGCATGCGATAGCCCACGGTTTCGCCGGGCTTTTCGTTCAGCGACTCCGCCAGTCGTTGTGCCACATTGCGAGCCGCCAGGCGACGCGGTTCCAGCAGGATAATGCGCCCCGATATCCCCTGATGCGCCAGAAGCTGTAGCGGCAGCCAGGTCGATTTCCCGGCACCGGTCGGCGCGGTCAGCAGGACCTGCGGTGAAGCATCAAGGGCGGTAAGCAGTTCAGGCACTATGGCGGCAACGGGCAACGACGTCACAAATGACTCCAGAGGGTTAACATTCTTCGCGCTGCATTGTAGCATCGCGTTAATTCATAACCGAGTATCCATCATGTCTGAGCCGAAACGGCTGTTCTTTGCCATTGAATTGCCTGCTGAGGTTCGGGAGCAGCTCATCCACTGGCGAGCCGCACAATTTCCGCCAGAGGCGGGCCGTCCGGTCGCCGCAGACAATCTGCACCTGACGCTGGCTTTTTTAGGGAATGTGAGTGCCGAGAAACAGCAGGCGCTATCACAACTGGCTGGACGCATTCGCCAGCCGGCGTTCACGCTCAGGCTGGACGATGCAGGGCAATGGCTGCGTTCGCGGGTTGTGTGGCTGGGAATGCGTCAGCCGCCACGCGGGTTATTGCAACTGGCCAATATGCTGCGAGCACAGGCCGCACGCAGCGGATGCTACCAGAGCCCACAGCCCTTTCACCCGCATATCACGCTCTTGCGCGATGCCAGTCATGCAGTCGCCATCCCGCCACCCGGTTTTTGCTGGTCATTTCCGGTTACGGAGTTTGCGCTTTATGCCTCGTCATTTGAGCGAGGACGCACTCGCTATTCAACCTTGCAACGCTGGGTGCTGAGCAAATAATCAAGGGTATTATTCATGCAATTTTCTCCCCCTTTACAACGCGCTACGCTAATTCAGCGCTATAAACGTTTTTTAGCGGATGTGATCACACCGGATGGCACAACCTTGACGCTACACTGCCCAAATACCGGAGCAATGACCGGATGCGCAACCCCGGGTGATACCGTCTGGTATTCAACATCAGAAAATATTAAGCGGAAATATCCACATACCTGGGAATTAACGCAAACCGCATCTGATGCATTTATTTGTGTTAACACGCTATGGGCCAATCGCTTAACGAAAGAGGCTATTCAGAATGAACTCATTGCGGAGCTTTCTGGCTACAGCGTGTTGAAAAGTGAAGTAAAATACGGCGCAGAAGGCAGCCGTATTGATTTTTTGTTACAGGCAGATTCCCGGACTGACTGCTATATTGAAGTAAAATCAGTCACGTTGGCGGAAAAAGAGTATGGTTATTTTCCCGATGCCATAACTGAACGAGGTCAGAAACATCTTCGGGAATTGATGAGCGTAGCGGCTGAAGGTAAACGTGCCGTCATATTTTTCGCGGTACTACATTCAGCCATTACACGGTTTTCACCCGCGCGCCATATCGATGCAAAATATGCGCAGTTATTAGTCGAAGCACAGCTAAAGGGGGTCGAAATTCTGGTTTATAAAGCGGAACTTTCTGCCCATGGTATGACTCTTAAAGAGTCGTTGCCCATTGCCTTGTAATGGTGTAAACAACGGGTTAATTAATATTCTGGCCGCGTGCGCAAATACGCTTTTCCTCACAGGGTTGTCAAGTGTTACGTATAGATAATTGCTATCCGGAAAAGCATCTGCTATTTATAGCGACCTGATTTTTCCCCCGAACATGGGGATCGATAGTGCGTGTTAAGGAGAAGCAACATGCAAGAAGGGCAAAACCGTAAAACATCGTCCCTGAGTATTCTCGCCATCGCTGGGGTGGAGCCGTACCAGGAGAAACCGGGCGAAGAGTATATGAACGAAGCCCAGCTGTCGCACTTCAGGCGTATTCTTGAAGCATGGCGTAATCAACTCAGGGATGAAGTCGATCGCACTGTGACTCATATGCAGGACGAAGCGGCTAACTTCCCTGATCCGGTTGACCGTGCCGCACAGGAAGAAGAATTCAGCCTTGAGCTGCGTAACCGTGACCGTGAGCGCAAACTGATCAAAAAGATCGAGAAGACACTGAAGAAAGTAGAAGACGAAGATTTCGGCTACTGCGAATCATGCGGCGTAGAAATTGGTATTCGTCGTCTGGAAGCCCGTCCAACAGCCGATCTGTGCATCGACTGCAAAACGCTGGCAGAAATTCGCGAAAAACAGATGGCGGGTTAATCCCGTAGACTGTTGCATGCCGGGTAGCATCACGCTAATCCGACAGTACCTGGGCGGGAGTTTCTCCCGCCTTATTCTTTTATATTATCCATCGACATGACAGACAAACCCTACATTGGCCGTTTTGCCCCTTCACCTTCCGGTGAACTGCATTTTGGTTCCCTGGTAGCCGCCCTCGGCAGTTATCTACAGGCCCGTGCACAGCGCGGAATCTGGCGGGTACGCATTGAAGATATCGATCCCCCTCGTGAAGTTCCCGGTGCTGCAGAGACGATTCTGCGTCAGCTGGAACATTACGGCCTGCTCTGGGATGGCGAAATCATGTGGCAGTCGCAACGCCATGACGCCTACCGTGAGGCACTGTCCTGGTTACAACAACAAGATTTAAGTTACTACTGTACCTGCACACGCGCCCGTATTCAGAGTATTGGCGGGATTTACGACGGTCATTGCCGTGCGTTACGCCACGGGCCGGAAAATGCAGCGGTACGCATCAAGCAACAGCATCCCGTTTTACACTTTAACGACCTGCTGCGCGGCAATATTCACACCGACCCAGAGCTTGCACGGGAAGACTTTATTATCCACCGACGCGACGGACTGTTTGCTTATAACCTTGCAGTAGTGGTTGATGACCACTTCCAGGGAGTAACAGAGATTGTACGCGGCGCGGATCTCATCGAACCGACTGTACGCCAAATTTCGTTGTATCAGCAGTTCGGTTGGCAAGTACCGGACTATATTCATCTGCCGTTGGCGCTCAACGAGCAAGGCGCTAAACTTTCTAAACAGAATCATGCGCCTGCCCTGCCGCAAGGCGATCCACGCCCGGTTCTCATTAACGCGTTGCGCTTCCTCGGCCAGAACACTGTAATACCGTGGCAAGCGCTGAGTGTGGAAGAATTACTGCAAACTGCGGTGCAAAATTGGACGCTTACGACTGTGCCGGGTTCAGTGAATGTAAATCCGGCATTCTCAAATGACTCATGCTGAGCTATGATTAGCCGCGATTTTTACACAGCAACACTTGTTCTGACTGAAGTTTGACACTACCGAGGTGCACTATTTTTACCCGAGTCGCTAATTTTTGCCGCAAGGTGCTAAGCCGTGAGGAGCGCGAGGCCGAGCTTGCCGTCGCCCGTCCGCATATGACGGTAATCCCGCGTGAGCAGCACTCTATCTCCCGCAAAGATATCAGTGAAAATGCCCTGAAGGTAATGTACAGGCTCAATAAGGCCGGATACGAGGCATGGCTGGTAGGCGGTGGCGTACGCGATCTTTTGCTGGGCAAAAAGCCGAAAGATTTTGATGTCACCACCAATGCAACGCCAGATCAGGTGCGAAAACTGTTTCGTAACTGTCGCCTGGTTGGGCGTCGATTCCGTCTGGCCCATGTCATGTTTGGCCCGGAAATTATCGAAGTTGCGACCTTTCGTGGACACCATGAAGGCAGTGAGTCCGATCGCACCACGTCACAGCGCGGGCAAAACGGTATGCTGCTGCGTGACAACATCTTCGGCTCCATCGAAGAAGATGCCCAGCGCCGCGACTTCACGATTAACAGCCTGTATTACAGCGTGGCCGATTTCACCGTGCGTGATTACGTCGGAGGCATGCAGGATCTCGAAGATGGCGTCATCCGCCTGATTGGTAATCCGGAAACGCGCTACCGCGAAGATCCTGTACGTATGCTGCGTGCCGTGCGCTTTGCCGCCAAACTCGACATGCGTATCAGCCCGGAAACCGCAGAGCCGATCCCACGTCTGGCAACGCTGCTTAACGATATTCCCCCCGCACGCCTGTTTGAAGAAGCGCTCAAACTGTTACAGGCGGGCTACGGGTATGAAACCTATAAAAAACTGCGTGAGTACAGCCTGTTCCAGCCGCTGTTCCCAACCATCACCCGCTATTTCACCGAAGATGGTGACAGCGCGATGGAACGCATCATTGCCCAGGTACTAAAGAATACCGACACCCGTATCCACAATGATATGCGCGTGAATCCGGCATTCTTGTTTGCGGCGATGTTCTGGTACCCGTTACTGGAAGCAGCGCAGAAAATCGCACAGGAAAGCGGTCTGGCCTATTACGACGCTTTCGCACTGGCGATGAACGATGTACTGGACGAAGCCTGCCGCTCGCTGGCTATTCCTAAGCGTCTGACGTCGCTCACCCGTGATATCTGGCAGCTTCAGTTACGCATGTCCCGTCGTCAGGGCAAACGCGCCTGGAAGCTGATGGAGCATCCAAAATTCCGCGCTGCCTACGACTTGTTGGCCCTGCGTGCCGAAGTGGAAAATAACGCCGAACTGCAGCGTCTGGCGCAGTGGTGGGGCGAATTCCAGGTTTCCGCGCCGCCGGAACAAAAAGGCATGCTGAACGAACTCGACGAAGAACCAGAACGCCGCCGCCATCGTCGTCCGCGCAAACGTGCGCCACGTCGCGAAGGTTCCGCGTGACCCTCGCTTATATTGCGCTCGGCAGCAATTTAGCCTCACCTCTGGAGCAGGTTAATGCTGCCGTGCAAGCGATCGGCGACATTCCCGACAGCCGCATCGTCGCCGTTTCCTCGTTTTACCGTACGCCGCCGTTAGGCCCACAGGATCAGCCAGACTACCTGAACGCGGCCGTGGCGCTGGAAACGACTCTCGCGCCCGAGGAACTGCTTAATCACACCCAACGCATTGAGCTACAGCAGGGTCGCGTACGTAAAGCTGAACGCTGGGGCCCGCGTACGCTGGACCTCGACATCATGCTGTTTGGCGATGAAGTGATTAACACCGAACGTCTGACCGTGCCGCACTACGACATGAAGAACCGCGGCTTCATGCTGTGGCCGCTGTATGAAATTGCGCCTGAACTGAGCTTCCCGGACGGAACCAGCCTACATCAACACCTCGCCCAACTCGGTGCTGCAAAACCTGCACACTGGTAAAGTAATCCTTTCCCTTTAGCGTTTACTGCTTTCGCGCCAAACGATTGCTTAAATCAATTGCCCCCCTGAATGTGACTGCTAGAATGCCGTTAAATATGACTTTCACCATCAGGAAATGTTATGAAACCGACAACAATCTCATTGCTGCAAAAATACAAGCAAGAGAAGAAACGCTTCGCGACGATTACGGCTTACGACTACAGCTTCGCGAAACTCTTTGCCGACGAAGGTATCAATGTGATGCTGGTTGGCGACTCGCTGGGCATGACCGTTCAGGGCCATGATTCTACCCTCCCCGTCACCGTTGAAGATATCGCCTACCACACCCGCGCCGTGCGTCGCGGGGCACCCAACTGCCTGCTGCTTTCCGATCTCCCGTTTATGGCCTACGCTACGCCAGAACAAACCTTTGCAAATGCCGCGGTGGTTATGCGTGCGGGCGCCAACATGGTCAAGGTAGAAGGCGGTGCGTGGCTGGTCGATACGGTGAAAATGCTCACCGAACGCGCGGTCCCGGTGTGCGGTCATCTGGGGCTGACCCCGCAGTCCGTCAACATTTATGGTGGCTATAAGGTGCAAGGCCGTGGTGATGCCGGGCAAACGCTGCTCGACGACGCGCTGGCGCTGGAAGCGGCTGGCGCTCAGTTGCTGGTGCTGGAATGCGTACCGGTTGAGCTGGCGAAGCGCGTCACCGATGCGTTGTCGATTCCGGTTATCGGTATTGGCGCAGGTAACGTCACTGATGGACAAATCCTCGTCATGCACGATGCATTTGGCATTACCGGCGGCCATATCCCTAAATTTGCCAAAAATTTCCTCGCTGAAGCGGGCGACATGCGCGCCGCAGTACGGCAGTATATTGCTGAGGTTGAATCCGGCGTCTATCCGGGTGAAGAACACAGTTTCCATTAAGGAGTCCAAGTGTTAATTATTGAAACTCTGCCGCTGCTGCGCCAGCACATTCGTCGTCTGCGTCAGGAAGGCAAACGCGTCGCGCTGGTTCCGACAATGGGCAACCTGCACGACGGCCATATGAAGCTGGTTGATGAAGCAAAGGCTCAGGCTGATGTGGTGATCGTCAGTATTTTTGTCAACCCAATGCAGTTTGACCGTCTGGAAGACCTGGCGCGCTATCCACGCACGCTGCAGGAAGATTGCGAAAAGCTGAACAAACGCAAAGTCGATATCGTCTTTGCGCCATCAGAGAAAGAAATCTATCCGCAGGGCACGGAAGGTCATACCTATGTTGATGTTCCGGGACTGTCTACCATGCTTGAAGGCGCCAGCCGTCCGGGCCACTTCCGTGGTGTTTCCACTATCGTCAGCAAGCTGTTTAATTTGATCCAGCCAGATATCGCCTGCTTTGGCGAGAAGGATTTCCAGCAACTGGCGCTGATCCGCAAAATGGTGGCGGATATGGGTTATGACATTGAGATCGTCGGCGTACCGATTATTCGCGCCAAAGACGGCTTAGCCCTAAGCTCGCGTAACGGCTATCTCACGGCAGAGCAGCGTAAAGTCGCCCCTGGCTTGTACAAAGTGATGAGCCGCATTGGCGAAAAATTACAGGCTGGGGAACGCGATCTGGAAGAGATTATCGCCATTGCTGAACACGAGCTGAATGAAAAAGGCTTCCGCGCCGACGACATTCAGATCCGCGACGCCGACACGCTGCTTGAACTGACTGAAAGCAGTAAACGCGCAGTGATTCTGGTTGCCGCCTGGCTGGGTCAGGCTCGTCTGATCGATAATCAAAGCGTTACATTAGCCCAGTAGACAGGGGTTAAAAATCAGGCAATACTGCCTGAAAATTCTCAAAGCAGGTCAGTAGCACCTGCTTAGTCAAGGTAAACGACAGGGTATAGAAGTTATGATTCGCACCATGCTGCAAGGCAAGCTCCACCGTGTAAAAGTCACGCAGGCGGACCTGCACTATGAAGGCTCCTGCGCCATCGACCAGGATTTCCTTGATGCCTCCGGTATTCTGGAAAATGAAGCTATTGATATCTGGAACGTGACGAATGGGAAACGTTTCTCAACCTATGCAATTGCGGCTGAACGCGGCTCCAGAATCATCTCGGTGAACGGTGCGGCAGCGCATTGTGCAGAGGTTGGCGACATTGTGATTATCGCCAGCTTCGTCACCATGTCTGATGAAGAAGCCCGTACATGGCGCCCGAAAGTGGCTTACTTTGAAGGCGACAACGAAATGAAGCGTACCGCGAAAGCTATTCCGGTACAGGTTGCCTGATAGCCTTACCCCTGCGGCTGGTTGCTTATCAGCCGCGACATCGTCTCCAGCGAATCCGTTCTTAAAATATAAAGTCTTTTCAATAAGAACGGATTATCTCCCGGCTTAACCTTCCCTCTCACCGTGGTGACCGCCATGTGGAATCCCGCGTCGCCTGCTGCTTTTACCGCCGTGGCGTTATAACCGCCAAACGGGTACGAAAGATACAGGACGTGAGGGTTAAACTGGGACAGTGCCCGGCGCGAACGGGCGAAATCGAACAAAATATTGTGATAGCTGCGACTCAGCAGGATCGGCCGGCGATTCGCATCAACCCAATGTAAAAAATGGGTGTGCGACTGGAAGTCGAACACGTCCCGGATCTCATTCAGTTCAGAGATGCTCATAAACTGCAGCGATTTCGGATCCCACTTCTGCGGGTGCCGCTTGATGCGTGAGGAGATGATAAACGCTGTTGCCTTCATGCCGTGCTGCTTCAGAATCGGATAAGCATAACGACTCACCGACTTGAGACCATCATCAAAAGTCAGCACCACCGCCCGTGCAGGCAGGTTCATTTTATTCTGCACGTAGCCTTCCAGTTGATACATCGTCAACGTGGTGTAACCACGATCCTGGAGCCAGGCCATCTGGTTACTGAACGCACGCACAGAAGTCGTCGTGGAGGTGTGGCGAAAACGGGTATTCTCTTCATCACGCAGAATATGATGGTAGGTCAACACGGGAATACCGTGGTCTTCCTGCGCATCCAGCGCACTGATATAGGCCAGCCTGCCACCAATGCGGATCTGAAACCAGGTCTGATTAAGTCGGTCTTTGAGCTTACTAATGATGGGATAGCGCAGGTTGTCCGCCAGTACGCCAAACGGGGCGCTACCGACATCCGGAGCATTATAAACGGGCGTGTCTTTCCAGGTTACCAGGCTTTGATTGCTGAGCGGCTTGTTGAGGTCGCCTAAACCATCGTCAACCTTCTGCCGGCCCTGAACAGGCTCCAGGTGTCCCTTATCGATAAACCCGGTACCAAAGCCAAAGGGGAATTCGTAATAATCTGCCTCAATGGGCTCAACGGCGAGGATTTGCCCGGCGCGAATATTCCCGACCGTCACCATCTTATTACCAATCTGCGCCCACACGGCAGCCGCTTCGGTCGTTTGCATATAACGAGCAGGCAACGCCGCAGCAACGCTGCCAGAGAACAGGAGCAATAAAACAAGCAGAAGGCGCATAACCATATGAGATAACCGAGGCGAGAAACCCCGGCTATTGTAGCAAAAGCACCATCAATACCAATGATTAATACTCATACAAATCATGCTTCAACACGAAGGGGGGATTTTTTTGTTGCTGATGCCAGAGACTGGAGACTTCAGGCCCGCCAAGCGCAACGATGCAATCGCGGAACGCAGAACTGCTCATTGATTCCCGCGACGAAATCATTCGCTCAAGTAATGAATAGCTGATACCAGAAATGACTTCACACTGGGGATGTTTATGGCTCATTAACGAAGCCACGCGGTAAGGCGCAGCCCCGGCCATATCGGTCAGGAATATCACGCCCTCGCCTGAGTCTGTGGCATGCAGGGCATGGCACATCATACGGCTTAGCATGTTCGAGCTGAGACCTCGCCAAAAACTCACCGCCTGACACTGGACCAAAGGGCCGTGCTTTTTTTCCAGACGCTGCAGCATATCCTGTGCCTTATCGTCATGACAGGTAATTACCCAACCTAGCATCGCCTACCTCCTTAGCAGGCAAGTAGTTTATCAGGGTGATAAATATGTAAGGGTGATAAACATCAAAAGTTTCCTCTCCCGTTCAGGGAGAGGAAAAGAGGTTAGCTGCGCAGTCCGCGCCCGCGCTGAATCAGATACCAGCACAGTAAATAAAACGCGGCGATAAACACCACCAGCACACAGAAGGTCGTCACCAGCGGCACATCGTGAATGCCGAGGAAACCGTAGCGGAACCCGCTAATCATGTAGACAATCGGGTTCAGGTGCGACAGTCCCTGCCAGAACGGCGGTAACAGCGTTAACGAGTAGAAAACGCCCCCCAGATAGGTCAGCGGCGTTAACACGAAGGTCGGGATCAGACTGATATCGTCAAAGGTTTTGGCGAAAACCGCGTTCAGCAAGCCCGCCAGCGAAAACAGCACCGCCGTCAGCACCAGCGTCAGCGCCACGAAGACCCAGGAGTGCACCTGGAACGGCACGAAGAACAGTGAGATAGCAGTGACCAGAATGCCCACACACAGACCGCGAGCCACGCCACCGCCGACAAAACCGGCGATGATTACGTGCGTCGGTACCGGTGCAACCAACAGTTCTTCAATGTTGCGCTGAAACTTGGCGCTAAAGAACGACGACGCCACATTAGCGTACGAGTTGGTAATCACCGCCATCATGATAAGCCCCGGCACGATAAACTGCATGTAGCTAAAACCGTGCATTTCACCGATCCGTGAGCCAATCAAATTACCAAAGATAATAAAATAGAGCGTCATGGTGATAACGGGCGGCACCAGGGTTTGCACCCAGATACGCATAAAGCGGTGGATCTCTTTCGCCCAGATGCTTTTCAGCGCGACCCAGTAAAGCTGCATCATGCGCGATCTCCTTGTTTTTCATGAACCAGAGAAACAAACAGCTCTTCCAGCCGGTTCGCCTTGTTCCGCATACTCAATACCTGAATACCCTGAGCGCTCAGCTGCGAGAACACGCTGTTCACCCCCTGTTCGCGCAGAACTTCAACTTCCAGCGTGGAGGTATCAACCAGGCGGTATTGATAGCCTTCCAGTTTCGGCAGCGGGCTTTTCGCCGCCAGATCGAGAATAAACGTCTCAGATTTGAGCTTAGAGAGCAGATTTTTCATCGAGGTGTTTTCCACCAGCTCGCCGTGCTGAATAATGCCGATATTGCGACACAGCATTTCCGCTTCTTCAAGGTAGTGGGTGGTTAGAATAATCGTCGTACCTTTATCGTTTAAATCCTTTAAAAAGCCCCACATTGAGCGGCGTAATTCAATATCAACACCGGCAGTTGGTTCATCAAGGATGAGTAATTTTGGCTCGTGCATCAGCGCACGGGCAATCATCAGGCGGCGCTTCATCCCGCCGGAAAGCATGCGCGCACGCTCGTTACGTTTTTCCCACAGGTCGAGTTGTTTTAGATAAATTTCACTGCGTTTAACCGCCTCTTTATACTCTACGCCGTAGTAACCGGCCTGGTTGACCACGATCTGCTGCACGGTTTCAAACGGGTTAAAGTTGAACTCCTGCGGCACCAGCCCAAGCTGACGCTTGGCGTTAACCGTGTCTTTATCGAGATCGTAGCCGAACACGCTCACCCGCCCGGAGGTTTTATTCACCAGCGAGCTGATAATACCGATGGTGGTGGACTTCCCCGCGCCATTGGGACCTAGCAGCGCATAGAAATCACCCGCTTCGACTTGCAAATCTATGCCACGCAACGCCTGAACGCCACCAGGATAGGTTTTTTTAAGTTGTTGAAGTTCCAGAGCAATGGTCATGGTTTTTTACTTACCTTACGTTCTGACATTTTATATATAGTTTAAATAATGCCGGAGTTACCCTATATTAGCCCATCGAATTTATCTGGCTTCGGGTTGTACAACTCCATGAAAGACATAGATACACTCATCAGCAACAATGCACTATGGTCAAAGATGCTGATAGAAGAGGATCCCGGATTTTTTGAAACGCTGACGCATGCGCAGAATCCGCGTTTTCTATGGATTGGATGTTCCGATAGCCGCGTTCCCGCTGAACGTTTAACCGGTCTTGAACCGGGTGAACTGTTTGTTCACCGTAATGTTGCTAATCTGGTCATTCACACCGACCTGAACTGTCTCTCAGTGGTTCAGTATGCGGTGGATGTGCTGGAAGTGGAACACATTATTATTTGTGGCCACTATGGTTGCGGCGGCGTCCAGGCGGCTATTGAAAATAAAGAACAGGGGCTGATTGATAACTGGTTGCTGCATATCCGCGATATCTGGTTTAAACACAGCTCACTGCTGGGCGAAATGCCGCAGGAACGTCGCATGGACACCCTGTGCGAACTGAATGTTATGGAGCAGGTCTATAACCTGGGCCACTCAACCATTATGCGTTCAGCCTGGAAACGCGGTCAGAAAGTGACAATTCACGGCTGGGCTTACGGTATTCATGATGGTCTGCTGCGCGATCTGGACGTCACGGCTACCAGCCGCGAAACACTGGAGCAACGCTACCGACAGGGGTTGTCGAACCTCAGCCAGAAGCACAGCAACCATAAGTAAGGTGATATTGCCGGGTGGCGGTTACGCCTTACCCGGCCTACAACTCAGCGCCGTAGGCCTGATAAGCGAAGCGCCATCAGGCGCTCCAGCCCATTACTCGTCCAGCAACACCACTTTGCCAACATACGGCAGATGGCGATAACGTTGTGCATAGTCAATGCCGTAGCCAACAACGAACTCATCTGGAATGGAAAAACCGATAAACTCGACCGGTACGTTCACTTCACGGCGAGAAGGTTTATCCAGCAACGTACAAATCGCCAGAGATTTAGGTTCACGCAGGCTCAGGATTTCACGCACTTTTGACAGCGTGTTGCCGGAGTCGATGATGTCCTCAACAATCAGCACGTCTTTGCCACGAATGTCTTCATCCAGGTCTTTGAGGATTTTAACATCACGCGTGGTGGACATTCCGCTGCCGTAGCTGGAGGCGGTCATGAAATCGACTTCGTGGGAGACATGCACTTCACGGCACAGGTCAGCCATAAACATAAATGAACCGCGTAACAGGCCTACCAGCACCATATCACTGCCGCTGTCCTTGTAACGCTCGTTAATCTGACGTCCCAGTTCGGCAATACGCGCTTTGATCTCCGCTTCCGGGATCATGACTTCTACAGTATGTTTCATAAAAGAAATAACTCACTGATTTTTATCAGTTAACACATCATGCAAATCGAAAGAAAGCACTTACCTTGATACACCGCCAAAGAGACGGTGGCTCGCACTAACCACAAAACTTGCGACAGCATACAAACAATTCAGTGGATGAAGTATACCAGCAAAGAGACCGCATTCCTCTGATAGTTACTCAGAGAGCCTGCGCACGCATTTTAACGCGCTCTGAATACACGAAAGCCGGGCAACGAACCCGGCTTTTAGCGTGAGCAAAATCGGACTTTTTCAGGTCAGAACGTTTCCCAATGTTGATCCTGGGTAGTAGAGACAACGCGATCCTGGCGCGGAGCGTCCTGCAGTGGTTTTCGAGCCCCACTCACCGCCTTCTCGCGGGTAATACGAAATACCGCAACGGCCTGCCGCAACTGCTCGGCCTGTTGCTCCAGAGAGGCCGCCGCCGCCGCAGACTCCTCCACCAGCGCGGCGTTTTGCTGGGTCACGCTGTCCATCTGCGAAACCGCGAGGCTAACCTGTTCAATCCCCCGACTCTGCTCTTCAGAAGCAGACGCAATTTCGCCCATGATATCGGTCACACGGGTCACCGCCGCGACAATTTCTGCCATGGTTTTACCGGCATCCGAAACCTGCTGCGATCCCATGCCTACACAGTGGGTTGAATTATCAATCAGCGCTTTGATCTCTTTTGCTGCCTGGGCACTACGGCTTGCCAGAGTCCGGACTTCACCTGCCACAACCGCAAAACCGCGCCCCTGCTCTCCGGCTCTGGCCGCTTCTACCGCGGCGTTCAGCGCCAGAATGTTGGTCTGGAAGGCAATACTGTCGATAACGTTCGTGATCTGCGCGATTTGCTGCGAGCTGTCCGCTATTTCACTCATCGTATGCACAACGGTATCAACAACACGACCACCGCGAGCGGCAGTATCAGAGGCGTTTTTCGCCAATTGGGTTGCCTGTTTCGCATTGTCCGTATTCTGCTTCACTGTCGCGGTCAACTGCTCCATGCTGGCGGCCGTTTCCTCAAGCGAGGCCGCCTGCTGCTCGGTGCGCGAAGAAAGGTCGTTGTTGCCCGAGGATATTTCAGCGGCCCCGGTATGAATTGACTCCGAGCTATTGCGTACGGCAGTGACTGTCGAAATCAGCGACTGTTGCATCTCTTCCAACCCCATCGCCAGTCGGCCCATTTCGTTGCGACCTTCAACATTGAGCTTATGGGTTAAGTCTCCACCGGTAATGACGCGAATATGCTCCATAATCTGCGCCAGCGGTTTAAGCAGGATGTGTTGCAACCCGCTCCAGATCATGCCCAGAACGATCAGCACAACCAGAACGATGCCTCCCAGTGTCCACTGCATACGGGAAAAACTGAGCTGATTCTCCGCAGCAGCATGCTGCAGCAGCGCATTATTCTCGTTTCGCCAGTGCTCATAGCTCGTTTCCATCTCATCCTGCGCTTTCTGGGCATCAAGATCGCCATAAGCCTGATAGTTATTCGCTCGCAGATACTCAATCGATAATTTCATCACTTCGTGCATCTGGCGATACTGCTTTTCCATTTCACTGGCGATCTGCGGATCTTGCCCTGTCACCTGCGGTAATCCCTGATACTGGGCGAAATAGCCTTCGGCCTTCTTCATTGAATCACTGGCGGTATTGAGCAGCGTGTTGATAGCGGCCAACGAGGCGGGATCGCGCTGATTTTTTAAAAAGCGGATGGCGACGCGCGTCACCGTAACACGGGTTTTAATCAACGTATTGACGCTGTCACTCAGATTTTCTTGCTGAGCGTTGAGGGTGCCTGAGTTCTGGAAATTATGCCTGTCATTGTTTACCGCAGAGTAAAACAGGCTTCCCGTAACGGCCTGCAGTAAACAGAAAATGGCGAGAACCAGCAGAATACCGGTAATAACACGAATATTTTTAATCACGTTTTTTCATCCATTGAACTCACATTGGGTATGTGATGATTATCGGCCCCAAAGGCGATTACTTTATGTTCAATGGCAGAATATGCAGGGGATGTGCCTTACCCAGCCGACAAGAAATATCCTGCAGGCCGGGCAAGCGCAGAGACGTCGTTGTTTAAACCGTAAAACCGAGCATCATGCCGGTGTCTTCGTGCTCCAGCAGATGGCAGTGCGCCATATAGGCATGTTCTTTCGGCGCATCGTGGTCAAACTTCACCAGTACCTCGCTGACGCCGCCCTCTACCCGCACAGTGTCTTTCCATCCCGTACGGTGCGCAGCAGGCGCTTTGCCATTTTCAGACAAAATGCGGAACTGCGTGCCGTGAATGTGGAACGGGTGCAGCATCATGTCGCCCTGACCAGAAATGACCCAGCGTTCATGCTGGCCTTTCGTCGCGGCAAACATCGGTTTATTCATATCAAACGCCAGCCCGTTAATCCGGTTGGCATTATGGAAATCGAATGTGCCATCCTGCTTCATGTTGCCCATGCCGCCATGCTGCATATTCCCCATCTCACCGTGGTTCATATTGTCATGATCCATGTTTCCGTGGCCCATATTGTCGTTATTCATATGGCCCATCATCTGCCCATGATCCATCCCTGCCATGGCCTGCCCGCCGTATTTCTTCATCAGCATTTGCATGCCCATCATGTCGAGCATCGGATCCATAGACAGCTGCAGTTTGCGTACCGTCACCCCATCAAGCGACGGCAGCGCCGGCATAGCTGTCAGTGTATCCGGCAGCGTGCCGGAGGCGGTAATCAGCAGCGGCTGAACGCGCATCACCGGATGTGGCTTATCAAATGGCGCGATCGCCATCCCCATCTGACTGACAGGCAATGTGACCAGATCGAAAGCTTTTCCGTCGCTCACATCCACCAATACTTCAAAACGCTCACCCATCAGCATCGGTAGTTCGGTCACTTTTACCGGCTCAGCTAACAATCCACCATCACTGGCAATCACGTACAGGGGACGGTTATCGCTGGCCGCGATATTCAGTGAGCGTGCGTTACAGCCATTCAGCAGACGCAAGCGCAACCAGCCGCGAGGCGCGGCATGTTGTGGGTAAATCGTCCCATTGGTTAGCAGCGTATCGCCAAACCAACCGACGGCGGCGGTCATCATATCCAACTGATAATTAATTTGTCCGTCAGCGGAAAACTGTTTGTCCTGAATAATCACCGGCACATCGTCGATACCCCACTGCTTCGGTAGCAATAGTTTGCGGATCTCGTCATCTTCAATCAGTACCAACCCAGCCAGGCCCATCGCAACCTGACGTCCGGTTTTCCCGTGTTGATGCGGATGGAACCAACAGGTTGCAGCCCGTTGCGCGGGGGTAAAGGTCACTGAACGCTTCCCGCCCGCCGGAATAACACCTTGCGGCCCGCCATCGACTTCTCCAGGGATTTCCAGCCCATGCCAGTGCAACGTCGTCTCTTCGGCCAGCTGATTATGAATATCCACGCTCACCGCCTGACCTGTATTCAGTTTTACTGCGGGTCCGAGCAGGTTACCGTTATATCCCCAGGTGGTGGCGGTTTTCCCCGCAAACGTCGACTGCCCGGCTTTCACAATCAGTTGTATGCGATTAGAAGCATCCGCAGTTAACAGGTCTGGAATGGGTAACGCAGGACGGTCAGTCGCAAAAGCGGTGCGGCTCCACAAAGGTAAAGCTGACGCGACGCCCAGCGCCACGGAATACTTTAAAAAGTCACGACGTTGCATATTCATTTCCTTATATTCAGCAGCTTAAGCAGGCTATCTTTTAAGCATAAGCCCTCCCCCTACGGGAAGGTCAAGTGAACGGCTGATAATAAAGGTCGTCGCTTCGCTCGCAGTATGCTAACGTTTAATTTCCGTGATGCAGTGGTAGAAGCAATGAAGACGTTTTTCAGAACAGTTTTGTTCGGCAGCCTGATGGCCGTATGCGCAAACAGCTATGCGCTGAGTGAGTCCGAAGCCGAAGATATGGCCGATTTAACGGCAGTTTTTGTTTTTCTGAAAAATGACTGTGGATACCAGAATTTGCCCAACGGGCAGATACGTCGCGCACTGGTCTTTTTTGCTCAACAGAACCAGTGGGACCTCAGTAACTACGACACCTTCAATATGAAAGCACTCGGTGAAGACAGCTATCGCGATCTCAGCGGTATCGGCATCCCTACGGCAAAGAAATGCAAAGCGCTGGCGCGCGACTCCTTAAGCCTGTTGGCTTACGTTAAATAAGGCACCGTGCCCGATGGCGCTACGTTTATCGGGCCTACGAACCGGGAATGACATCGTTGCGCCAGTCCGGGTAAACGCAGCGCCCCCCGGCAGAGCCGAGTGCGAATTAACGCTGTTGCACAAATTCACGATACGCGGCAACCACCTGCAAGAAATCTTCAACGCCGCACAGAGATAAACTCTCTTCGTCGTAGTAATTCATTCCTTCTTCCATTTCATCGCCCGTGAACTCCAGTTGATTGGCGCGAACCATAACCTCTTCGCCATCCAGCCAGAGCGTGTATTCATGCCCTGCTCGCTGCCAGGAACGTTCACTGCCTTTTACCGCACGCGCCGCCTGTTCCACTTCATCAAGTAAGGCCAGGTTATCTTTCACTTCTTCATTAAACCAGTGCCCCACCACTTCGTGGCCCATGGACATACGCACCTTTACCACTCCGGTAATATCGCGCAGAAATTCGTAATCCATAATGTGTTCCTCTGCTCCCGGCAGTGCGCCAATACCGCACTGCACCTTGCTGTAATTATCGCAGCAGCGCGGCAGAAAAAAAGCGTAGCGGGTATAAGGAATAGAAATAAAAATGCCCGAAGAAGCTGACCTCTCCGGGCATTGATGCGTTTTTGCGCAAAATGCGCTAGCGAATTATACCGCCGTCTGGAAAATCACACCTTCCGCTTTCTCGGTGTACTGAGAGAGCTGGTCAAAGTTCAGATAACGGTAGGTATCTACAGCCGTTTTATCTACCTGTGCCACATAGGTCTGATACTCTTCCGGCGTTGGCAGTTTGCCAATCAGTGCCGCGACCGCTGCCAGCTCCGCAGAAGCCAGGTAGACGTTCGCCCCAGTCCCTAAACGGTTCGGGAAGTTACGAGTAGAAGTCGACACCACGGTTGAGTTGTCCGCCACGCGCGCCTGGTTACCCATGCACAGTGAACAGCCTGGGATCTCAATACGCGCCCCGCTCTTACCAAAGACGCTGTAATAGCCTTCCTCGGTGAGCTGTGCCGCATCCATACGCGTTGGTGGAGCCACCCACAGACGGGTCGGTAACTGGCCCTTATGCGCATCCAGCAGCTTACCCGCTGCACGGAAGTGACCGATGTTGGTCATGCAGGAACCGATGAACACTTCGTCGATCTTCTCGCCCTGCACGTCAGACAGCAGACGCGCGTCGTCCGGATCGTTCGGCGCGCACAGGATCGGCTCTTTGATATCCGCCAGATCGATGTCGATCACTGCCGCGTATTCTGCGTCAGCGTCAGCTTCCAGCAACTGCGGATCCGCCAGCCATTTTTCCATGCCCTGCACACGACGTTCCAGCGTACGGCGATCGCCGTAACCTTCGGCGATCATCCATTTCAGCAGAACGATGTTAGAGCTGAGGTATTCAACGATCGGCTCTTTGTTCAGCTTGATGGTACAACCCGCAGCGGAACGCTCAGCGGATGCATCGGTCAGTTCGAATGCTTGCTCAACTTTCAGATCCGGCAGACCTTCAATTTCCAGAATGCGGCCAGAGAAGATGTTTTTCTTGCCTTTCTTCTCAACGGTCAGCAGACCTTGTTTGATCGCATACAGCGGAATGGCGTGAACCAGGTCACGCAGGGTGATACCCGGCTGCATTTTGCCTTTGAAACGCACCAGAACAGATTCCGGCATATCCAGCGGCATCACGCCGGTCGCAGCCGCAAACGCCACCAGACCAGAACCCGCCGGGAAAGAGATACCGATCGGGAAACGGGTATGAGAGTCACCACCGGTACCTACGGTATCCGGCAGCAGCATACGGTTCAACCAGGAGTGGATAACGCCGTCGCCCGGACGCAGCGACACGCCGCCACGGTTCATGATGAAGTCAGGCAGAGTATGGTGGGTGGTCACGTCAACAGGTTTCGGATACGCAGCGGTATGACAGAACGACTGCATCACCAGGTCAGAAGAGAAGCCCAGGCACGCCAGGTCTTTCAGTTCATCGCGGGTCATTGGGCCAGTGGTATCCTGAGAGCCGACGGAAGTCATCTTCGGTTCGCAGTAGGCCCCCGGACGGACGCCGGTTACGCCACATGCGCGGCCAACCATTTTCTGTGCCAGAGAGAAGCCGCGGCTGCTTTCCGCTACATCTTTCGCCTGACGGAATACATCGCTGTGCGGCAGCCCCAGCGCTTCACGCGCTTTGGTGGTCAGGCCACGACCGATAATCAGCGGAATACGGCCACCGGCACGTACTTCGTCAACCAGCACATCGGTTTTCAGTTCGAAGGTAGCCAGCAGTTCGTTGGTTTCGTGGTTACGCACTTCGCCCTTGAACGGGTAAACGTCAATCACGTCGCCCATGTTCAGGTTGCTTACGTCCACTTCAATTGGCAGCGCGCCCGCATCTTCCATAGTGTTGAAGAAAATTGGTGCAATTTTGCCACCCAGACACAAGCCACCACCGCGCTTGTTCGGTACATGAGGAATATCATCACCCATAAACCACAGCACGGAGTTGGTCGCAGATTTACGCGAAGAACCAGTACCGACAACGTCACCCACATAGGCCAGCGGGTAACCTTTTTTCTGCAGTTCTTCGATCTGTTTGATTGGGCCTACCACGCCCGGCTGATCCGGTTCGATACCTTCGCGGGCGTTTTTCAGCATCGCCAGCGCGTGCAGCGGGATATCCGGGCGGGACCATGCGTCCGGTGCCGGAGAGAGGTCATCGGTGTTGGTTTCACCGGTCACTTTAAAGACGGTAACGGTGATTTTTTCAGCCAGAGCCGGACGGTTGAGGAACCATTCGGCATCAGCCCAGGACTGCATGACCTGCTTCGCATATTCGTTGCCCGCTTTGGCTTTTTCTTCCACATCGTAGAAGTTATCGAACATCAGCAGCGTTGAAGAGAGCGCTTTGGCGGCAATCGGCGCCAGTTTTGCATCGTCCAGCGCGTCGATCAGCGGATGAATGTTGTAACCACCCTGCATGGTGCCCAGCAGTTCAATGGCTTTTTCTGGCGTGATCAGCGGAGAGGTAGTGTCACCTTTAGCGACAGCGGCGAGAAAACCGGCTTTAACGTAAGCGGCTTCATCTACACCAGGGGGAACGCGGTTAATCAACAGGTCTAACAGGAATTCTTCTTCGCCCACAGGCGGGGTCTTCAGCAGCTCGACAAGTGCAGCCATTTGGGTTGCGTCTAAGGGTTTCGGCACAATCCCCTGGGCAGCACGCTCAGCTACGTGCTTACGGTATTCTTCTAGCACGACGATATCTCCTCGCTCTCATTGTCATAATGCGGCGCTTTTGTATATGGGCGATTCTCTTCACGCTCCTGTGAGACAGCAGTTAGTAGGGTAAATGCCCGGTACCGCAAAAGGCACAATAACAGGATTTTCGTTGGGTGTTAATCTGTTTACAAAAAAGCAACATAAAAAATTGGCTGAATCGTTAAGGATGGTCTAACGCTCTTCGTCATGGCAGAAGGGGAATGATAATTTCGCCCGCAATGTTTAGTCACATTATTTAGCTCCCTGGTAATAAACTTGCGTTAACGATCCCAAGATTCGTCAAAAATTAAACTATTGTCTCTTTATACTCACGGAACACTGCACCCACTGGCGGCAGGCATAATGACTATGACGATTCTTAATGAGTCGGGAGAGATAAAATGACGTTGCCCTTTAAGCCCCATATCATTGCTCTGGCGTGCAGTGCAGGGTTATTTGTCGGTGCGGGCGTGCTGTATGTAAACAGCCGCACACCAGAAGCCCCCTCTCAGCCTGCCCCGGCAGCAGCGCCTCAACCGACCGTTGCGGCGGCTCCCGCAGTAGCCCCGGTGGCGCCAACAACGTATACCACAGCTCAACTCGATCAGTGGGTTGCCCCTGTTGCGCTCTACCCTGACCCGTTGCTGTCTCAAGTGCTGATGGCCTCAACATATCCATCGAACGTGGTGCAGGCGGTTCAGTGGTCTCGTGATAATCCGACACTGCAAGGTGACGCCGCCATTCAGGCAGTGTCCGGCCAGTCATGGGACCCCAGCGTGAAGTCGCTGGTGGCATTTCCGCAATTGATGGCCTTGATGGGCGAAAACCCTGACTGGGTACAAAACCTGGGGAATGCGTTTCTGGCACAACCACAGGACGTGATGGATGCCGTACAGCGCCTGCGTTTGCTGGCTCAGCAAACAGGCTCGCTAAAATCCACTCCGCAGCAAACGGTCACGAACACCCAGAAAACAACCGTGATTCAGACGCCGTCATCATCAACGACGAAAGTGACCAGCAGCGCGCCCACCTCGACGGTTATCAAAATTGAGCCGACCGATCCACAGGTGGTATATGTGCCGAACTACAATCCAACCGTTGTTTACGGCAGTTGGCCTAATACCGCCTACCCCCCTGTCTATCTGCCGCCCCCTCCGGGCGAGCAGTTTGCCGATAGCTTCGTCAAAGGTTTCGGCTATAGCCTGGGCGTTGCGACGACGTATGCACTGTTCAGTAACATCGACTGGGATGACGACGACCATCACCATGATGATGACTATCATGACCATGACGGCCCTCACGGCGGTAATGGCTACCAGCACAACGGAGATAACATCAATATTGATGTTAACAATTTCAATCATATATCCGGACAAAACCTTAAAGGGCAAAACATTGCCTGGCAGCACAACCCTGCGTACCGTAACGGCGTGCCTTACCAGAACGACGCGGTCGCACAACGTTTTCATCAGACCAACGTTAGCGGGGGATTAAGCGCCACTCAACATACACCGACCACCACTGCCACACGAGACAGCCAGCGTCAGGCCGCAATGACGCAGTTCCAACAGCGTAGCCATACCTCCCCGGCAAACTTGTCGGGTCAGACATCGCGGGATGCTCAACGCAAAGCAGCCTCTTCACAGCTAAATCAAATTGCCCAGCGCAATAACTATCGTGGCTATGACGAAACACAAAACAACAGCCGTCGTGAAGCAGCACAGAAAACGCTGAATAAATCCACTACGCAACAGCAGCACCGCTCTGAACTGAAGTCAAAAGCTCAGCAGCATCCGGTTTCACAGCAGCAAAGGGAAACCGCTCGCCAACGCGTTGAATCATCCAACTCGCAACAACGTCTGGCCTCCCGTCAGAATACGCATTCAAACGTCTTCAGCGGGAATGACAGTCGCTCACCGTCGTGGCAGTCCCAGCAACTGCGTGGGCAGGAAAGCCGTCGCGCGGGCAACCTCAACAGCGGGCAGCGCGCTGCGGCACGTGAAAATTTTTCTGAGCACCACGAATTTCGCCGTCGTTAACCGGAGCCGATGATGAAAAAAATTATGTTAAGCGCCCTGTTGCTCTCCTTGCCGCTGGTGAGCTATGCGCAACAGGCGTTCACCTCCCCCGAAGACGCGGCCAGTGCATTTGCCGCTGCGGTGGCGCAGCAAAATGAAAAGCAGCTCACGGCGCTACTGGGTGAAAACTGGCGACATTTTTTGCCACCAGAAGGGGCCGATCCGGAAGCAGTGGCACGCTTTAATCGCGACTGGAAGGTGAGCCATCACATTGTGCTGCAGGGCAATATGGCGCATCTCAACGTAGGGCAAGATGACTGGCAGTTACCCATACCGATGGTGAAAACCAGCAAAGGTTGGGCGTTCGATATGACCGAAGCCCAGGAGGAGATCCTCACTAGAACGATCGGTCGCAACGAGCTTTCAGCCATCGAAGCGCTGCACGCCTACGTTGACGCGCAGCAAAGCTATTACGCGCTGAACAAATCGTATGCGCAAAAAATTGTCAGTAGCGAAGGTAAAAAAGATGGGCTTTACTGGCCCGTCACACCAGGCGAAGCGCCAAGCCCTCTGGGACCCGCCTTCAGCCCACAAGAACCCGGCACGGGTTATCACGGTTATCGTTTCCGCATACTGCCGGACAAAGCCAGTGGTTTCGCCATGATTGCATGGCCGATTAGCTACGGTCACACCGGAGTGATGAGCTTTATGATTAGCGGCGATGACAATGTTTATCAGGCCAACCTTGGCGAAGCATCACAACAGAAAGCACAGGCGATGACTGAGTACAGCCCTGAAAAAACCTGGCATCCCGTAGCGCCCTGAACAGCCAACGCATTGGTTGTCTCGTCATTAAGAGACTGCCGGGAAAATTGCGGTGAATCTTAAGGCAAAAAAAACGCCTCCGAAGAGGCGTTTTCACAAAAGCGGGAAGATTACTTTTTCTTCGCTTTCGGGTTCGGCAGGTCGGTGATGCTACCTTCGAACACTTCAGCTGCCAGACCAACGGACTCGTGCAGAGTCGGGTGCGCGTGGATGGTCAGCGCGATGTCTTCAGCGTCACAACCCATTTCGATCGCCAGACCGATTTCGCCCAGCAGCTCGCCGCCGTTGGTACCGACAATCGCACCACCGATAACACGGTGAGATTCTTTGTCGAAAATCAGTTTGGTCATACCATCCGCGCAGTCGGAAGCGATAGCACGGCCAGAAGCAGCCCACGGGAAGGTGGCGGTTTCGTAGCTGATGCCTTTTTCTTTCGCTTCTTTCTCAGTCAGGCCAACCCATGCAACTTCTGGTTCAGTGTACGCGATGGATGGAATAACTTTCGGATCGAAGTAGTGTTTCTTACCGGCGATAACTTCAGCGGCAACGTGACCTTCGTGAACACCTTTGTGCGCCAGCATCGGCTGACCGACGATATCGCCGATAGCAAAGATGTGCGGCACATTGGTGCGCAGCTGTTTGTCAACGCGGATGAAGCCACGGTCATCAACTTCCACGCCAGCTTTGCCCGCATCGAGGTTTTTACCGTTCGGTACACGACCGATAGCTACCAGCACAGCATCGTAACGCTGAGCTTCAGCAGGCGCTTTTTTGCCTTCCATGGAAACGTAGATACCGTCTTCTTTCGCTTCAACGGCGGTCACTTTGGTTTCCAGCATCAGGTTGAATTTCTTGCTGATGCGCTTGGTGAAGACTTTAACCACGTCTTTATCGGCAGCCGGGATAACCTGGTCGAACATTTCAACCACGTCGATCTCTGAACCCAGCGCATGGTACACGGTACCCATTTCCAGACCGATGATACCGCCGCCCATAACCAGCAGGCGCTTAGGAACAGTTTTCAGTTCCAGTGCATCGGTGGAATCCCACACGCGCGGATCTTCATGCGGAATAAACGGCAGTTCGATCGGACGGGAACCCGCCGCGATGATTGCGTTGTCGAAGTTGATCACGGTTTTGCCGTTTTCGCCTTCAACTTCCAGGGTGTTCGCCCCGGTAAATTTACCCAGACCGTTAACCACTTTTACTTTACGGCCTTTGGCCATACCAGCCAGACCGCCGGTCAGTTGAGTGATAACTTTTTCTTTCCAGGTACGAATCTTGTCGATATCAGTTTTCGGCTCGCCAAAAACGATACCGTGTTCAGCCAGCGCTTTGGCTTCTTCGATAACTTTTGCTACGTGCAGCAGCGCTTTAGAAGGGATACAGCCGACGTTCAGACAAACACCACCAAGGGTGCTGTAACGTTCTACGATGACGGTCTCCAGACCTAAATCTGCGCAACGGAAGGCAGCAGAGTAACCTGCAGGGCCTGCCCCAAGTACCACGACCTGAGTTTTGATTTCAGTGCTCATCATGACCTCTTAATTTATACCCGTCGTCCACCGGGTCGTTCTATCCGCCCGTATTTTACAAAATTGTTAACAATTTTGAAACAACAAACGGCAACCGATTTGTCTTTCGCACAATAACCTCACTGACTTCATGAGATTACCAGAAAAAAGCCGGCCGTCGGGCCGGCTTTTTCGCTTACATCACCAGGCGGCGAATGTCAGACAGCATGTTGTTGATGATGGTGATAAAGCGCGCACCATCAGCACCGTCAATTACACGGTGGTCGAAGGAGAGCGAAATCGGCATCATCAGACGCGGCATAAACTCTTTACCGTTCCACACTGGCTCCATAGAGGACTTGGAGACACCGAGGATAGCCACTTCCGGCGCGTTAACAATCGGCGCGAAGTGGGTAGTACCCAGGCCACCGATGCTGGAGATGGTGAAGCAACCGCCCTGCATTTCGCCAGCAGTCAGCTTGCCATCACGCGCTTTCTTGGAGATCACGGTCAGTTCACGAGAAAGCTCGGTAATGCTCTTCTTGTTCACGTCTTTGAAGACCGGAACAACCAGACCATTCGGCGTATCTACCGCCACACCGATGTTGATGTATTTCTTCAGGGTCAGGCGCTGACCGTCTTCAGACAGGGAGCTGTTGAAGCGCGGCATCTGTTCCAGCGCTGCGGCAACGGCTTTCATGATGAAGACTACTGGGGTGAATTTCACGTCCAGTTTACGTTTTTCAGCTTCGGCGTTCTGCTGTTTACGGAACGCTTCCAGATCGGTGATATCGGTCTTATCGAAGTGAGTAACGTGCGGGATCATCACCCAGTTACGGCTCAGGTTAGCACCCGAGATTTTCTGGATACGGCCCAGCTCTACTTCTTCGATTTCACCAAACTTGCTGAAGTCCACTTTCGGCCAAGGCAGCATGCCCGGGATACCGCCGCCTGCTGCTGCAGCCGGAGCCGCTTCAGCACGCTTGATAGCGTCTTTCACGTAAGCCTGAACGTCTTCACGCAGGATACGACCTTTACGGCCAGAACCTTTCACTTTCGCCAGGTTAACACCGAATTCGCGCGCCAGGCGACGAATCAGCGGTGTTGCATGAACGTAAGCGTCGTTTTCAGCAAACTCAGATTTGCCTTCCGCTTTCGCGGCCGGAGCTGCGGCTTGCGCAGGTGCTGGTGCTGCGGCCGGAGCCGGAGCCGCTGCTTGTGCTGGAGCGGCTGCAGGTGCTGCGCCTTCGACTTCGAAGACCATAATCAGAGAACCGGTTTTAACTTTGTCGCCGGTGCTGATTTTGATTTCTTTTACGGTACCCGCGAACGGTGCCGGCACTTCCATAGAGGCTTTATCGCCTTCAACGGTGATCAGTGACTGCTCAGCGGCAATTTTATCGCCCACTTTAACCATCACTTCAGTGACTTCCACTTCGTCACCGCCGATGTCCGGTACGTTAACTTCTTTCGAACCAGAAGCCGGAGCAGCAGCAGGCGCTGCGCCCGCCACTTCAAAGACCATAATCAGGGAGCCGGTAGACACTTTATCGCCGGTGTTGATTTTGATCTCTTTCACCACGCCCGCGAATGGCGCTGGAACTTCCATGGAAGCCTTGTCGCCTTCTACGGTGATCAGAGACTGTTCAGCCGCAACGGTGTCGCCCACTTTAACCATGATCTCGGTAACTTCAACTTCGTCACCACCGATGTCCGGTACGTGTACTTCTTTCGCCGCTGCTGCAGCTGGTGCTGCTGCCGGAGCCGCTTCTTTCTTCTCTTCTGCCGGAGCAGGTGCAGCTGCTGCTGCACCGTCGGCGGAATCGAAAATCATGATCAGTTTGCCGGTCTCAGTTTTGTCGCCAACAGAGACTTTGATCTCTTTAACGATACCAGCCTGAGGAGACGGAACTTCCATAGAGGCTTTGTCGCCTTCTACGGTGATCAGCGACTGTTCAGCTTCAACTTTGTCGCCTACTTTGACCAGGATCTCGGTGATTTCAACTTCATCAGCCCCGATGTCCGGTACATTGATTTCGATAGCCATTATTCTTTTACCTCTTACGCCAGACGCGGGTTAACTTTATCTGCATCGATGTTGAATTTGGTGATTGCGTCAGCAACCACTTTCTTATCGATTTCGCCACGTTTAGCCAGTTCGCCCAGGGCCGCTACAACCACGTAGGAAGCATCAACTTCGAAGTGGTGACGCAGGTTTTCACGGCTGTCAGAGCGACCGAAACCGTCAGTACCCAGTACGCGATAATCATCAGCCGGTACATAAGTACGAACCTGTTCGGCAAACAGTTTCATATAGTCAGTAGATGCTACTGCCGGAGCGTCGTTCATCACCTGAGCGATGTACGGAACGCGCGGCGTTTCCATCGGGTGCAGCATGTTCCAGCGCTCACAATCCTGGCCATCACGCGCCAGTTCAGTGAAGGAAGTCACGCTGTACACGTCAGAGCCTACGCCGTAGTCGTTCGCCAGGATCTGTGCTGCTTCACGGACGTGACGCAGGATAGAACCGGAGCCCAGCAGCTGAACTTTACCTTTCTTACCTTCGAGGGTTTCGAGTTTGTAGATACCTTTACGGATACCTTCCTCGGCACCTGCTGGCATTGCCGGCATGTGGTAGTTTTCGTTCAGCGTGGTGATGTAGTAGTAAACGTTCTCTTGTTTCTCACCGTACATACGCTCCAGACCATCGTGCATGATGACCGCAACTTCGTACGCGTAAGACGGATCGTAAGAGATACAGTTCGGGATAGTCAGAGACTGAATATGGCTGTGACCATCTTCGTGCTGCAGACCTTCGCCGTTAAGCGTCGTACGACCGGAAGTACCACCGATCAGGAAGCCGCGAGCCTGTTGGTCGCCAGCCTGCCAGCACAGGTCACCGATACGCTGGAACCCGAACATGGAGTAGTAAATGTAGAACGGGATCATCGGCAGATCGTTGGTGCTGTAAGAGGTCGCAGCAGCCAGCCAGGATGCGCCAGCACCCAGCTCGTTGATACCTTCCTGCAGGATCTGACCTTTCTCGTCTTCTTTATAGTAAGCAACCTGCTCACGGTCCTGCGGGGTGTACTGCTGACCGTTCGGGCTGTAGATACCGATCTGACGGAACAGACCTTCCATACCGAAAGTACGCGCTTCGTCAGCGATGATCGGCACCAGACGATCTTTGATCGACTTGTTCTTCAGCATCACGTTCAGGGCACGAACGAAAGCGATAGTGGTGGAGATTTCTTTGTTCTGCTCTTCCAGCAGCGCACCGAAGTCTTCCAGAGCCGGCAGTTCCAGCTTCTCGGTGAAGTTCGGCTGACGAGCAGGCAGGTAGCCGTGCAGTTTCTGACGCTGAGCGTGCAGATAGGTGTGCTCTTCAGAACCTTCCGGGAAGGTGATGTAAGACAGGTTTTCAACCTGCTCATCGGTCACAGGAACGTTGAAACGGTCGCGGATGTAACGTACGCCGTCCATGTTCATTTTCTTAACCTGGTGAGCGATGTTTTTACCTTCGGCGGTGTCACCCATGCCGTAACCTTTGATGGTATGGGCGAGGATTACAGTTGCTTTGCCTTTGGTTTCCTGCGCTTTTTTCAGTGCAGCGTAGACTTTCTTCGGATCGTGACCACCGCGGTTCAGAGCCCAAATCTGCTCGTCAGTCCAGTCAGCAACCAGCGCTGCGGTTTCCGGGTATTTACCGAAGAAGTGCTCACGTACGTATGCGCCGTCTTTGGATTTGAAGGTCTGGTAGTCGCCATCAACGGTTTCGTTCATCAGTTGGATCAGTTTACCGCTGGTGTCTTTACGCAGCAGCTCATCCCAACGACCGCCCCACATGACTTTGATAACATTCCAGCCAGCACCTGCGAAGATGCCTTCCAGTTCGTTAACAATCTTGCCGTTACCGGTGACCGGGCCGTCAAGACGCTGCAGGTTACAGTTGATAACAAAGACCAGGTTGTCCAGTTTTTCACGGGTGGCGATGGTGATCGCACCTTTTGATTCTGGCTCATCCATCTCGCCGTCGCCCAGGAAGGCGTAAACGGTTTGTTTAGAGGTATCTTTCAGACCACGGTGTTCCAGATATTTCAGGAATTTAGCCTGGTAGATAGCACCGATTGGGCCCAGACCCATAGATACGGTCGGGAACTGCCAGAATTCAGGCATCAGTTTCGGGTGCGGGTAGGAAGACAGGCCTTTGCCATGTACTTCCTGACGGAAGTTGTTCATCTGCTCTTCAGTCAGACGACCTTCCAGGAATGCGCGAGCGTAGATGCCCGGAGAGATGTGGCCCTGGAAGTAAATCAGGTCGCCGCCATCCTGCTCATTGCGTGCACGGAAGAAGTGGTTGAAACAAACGTCATATACCGTTGCGGAGGACTGGAAGGATGCCATGTGGCCACCCAGCTCGAGGTCCTTTTTAGACGCACGCAGTACGGTCATGATGGCGTTCCAGCGGATAGCAGAACGAATACGACGTTCCAGCTCCAGATTGCCCGGGTATTCCGGTTCATCTTCAACGGCAATAGTGTTTACATAATTGCTGGCCCCTGCACCTGCCGCTACTTTCACGCCGCCTTTGCGGGCTTCTGAAAGCAGTTGGTCGATCAGATACTGAGCACGCTCAACACCTTCTTCACGGATGACCGATTCGATCGCCTGTAGCCAGTCGCGAGTTTCGATCGGATCCACGTCATTTGGGAAACGTTCTGACATGGGGGTATTCCTTATCTATCTAATACGTTGAGTTATCTGGAACCTGTCCCATTGTGTTCTCGCTCGCGAGAGCACAATAAGACAGGTTCTGCGTTTAGTTGCCGCGCACTTTATATGGCGCTTGATTTACAACATCTTCTGGTTAACGTTCTGCCAGAAAAATCACTAATTCTTTCGTTGCTCCAGACGGCGTAAGGCGCGTTCACGACGGCTTTCCTCACGGCTTCTGTCCAGCAGGATCTCTTCGATAAACGCCAGGTGACGGTGCGACGCTTCACGCGCCTCCTCCGGCTTCCCGGCAATAATTGCTTCAAAAATACGGGTACGGTGACTGCTTACCAGCGGCAGCATCTCGCGACGCGCATACAGCAATTCGAAGTTTTGCCGAACGTTCTGAGCCAGCATGGGCTCCATACACCTTAGCAAATGGAGCAGCACCACATTATGTGCCGCTTCGGTGACAGCAATTTGATACTGGAGTACCGCATCAGATTCACCGTCAAGATCGCCGGACTGTTGCGCAAGCTCGATCGCATGGTGGAGTTCACGGATACGCGTTTTGTCTTCATCCGTGCTGCGCAGTGCAGCGTAATAGGCTGCAATACCTTCCAGCGCATGGCGCGTCTCAAGCAGGTCAAACTGGGATTCAGGATGGTCGGAGAGCAGCTCTACCAGTGGGTCGCTAAAGCTCTGCCACAGGCTGCTCTGAACAAAAGTGCCACCGCCCTGACGACGAAGCAGTAACCCCTTCGCTTCAAGGCGTTGGATCGCCTCGCGTAAGGAGGGGCGGGAGACGTCGAACTGTTTTGCCAGCTCGCGTTCCGGTGGGAGTTTTTCTCCGGGGCGAAGTGTCCCCTCAAGAATTAAAAACTCCAGCTGCTGCTCAATCACATCGGAGAGTTTTGGTTGGCGGATTTTGCTGTAGGCCATGATTTCCTGTCTTAAGCCATTTGCCCGGAGTCAATTGGTCTTACCAATTTCATGTTCTTGACGCTAAAGTAACAAAGTATTCACCTTCTGTCCATACAGGTTTTGATTGAAATCAGTAAAGGAGGCATATTTTAACAACATTACAGAAATAACGTTTCAAACATGTAACTATGCACAAATGTTAAATTTACCCATCCCGAGGTAGTTTTAACCGAATTGAAACGAAAAAATATATTATCTGAACCGATTCACCTGCTTATTTATCGATTTATCAATCACTATTCTCGAATAAAAATTCAAATTGGAAATTTTGTGGTAGATAAACTCGCGCTTACAAATGGTTTCTTTTTATTCAACTCGTCTCTCACGCCGCATAAAGCAGGTGCATTCGCGCTCGCATAACATTATTCTGATCAAGACAAAAGTCTTTAGGCAACATTTCATAATTCATTGCTGTAAATAAATTAATACAACAAACGGAATTGCAAACTTACACACGCGTCACTGCGTGGTTCAAAATATAAGTACTCGAAAGATGAAGAGTAAAACCACACACGAGGTTTCATGATGGAAAGTCAACAGCATGGCGATCAGCTAAAGCGCGGCCTTAAAAACCGCCATATACAGCTTATCGCGCTGGGTGGCGCGATTGGTACCGGGTTATTCCTCGGGAGCGCATCCGTTATTCAGTCTGCAGGGCCGGGTATTATTCTGGGTTACGCTATCGCCGGATTTATCGCCTTTTTAATTATGCGTCAGCTAGGTGAAATGGTGGTTGAAGAGCCGGTAGCAGGCTCCTTTAGCCACTTTGCTTATAAATACTGGGGCAGTTTCGCAGGTTTCGCCTCTGGCTGGAACTACTGGGTGCTGTACGTTTTGGTTGCCATGGCTGAGCTGACGGCCGTCGGTAAATACATTCAGTTCTGGTACCCGGAGATCCCAACCTGGGCCTCTGCGGCCGCCTTCTTCGTGATTATTAACGCCATTAACCTGACCAATGTGAAAGTGTTCGGTGAGATGGAGTTCTGGTTTGCCATTATTAAAGTCATTGCCGTAGTCGCGATGATCATCTTCGGCGGCTGGCTGCTATTCAGCGGCAACGGCGGGCCGCAGGCCAGCGTCAGTAACCTGTGGGACCAGGGTGGCTTCCTGCCGCACGGCTTCACCGGTTTGGTAATGATGATGGCAATTATTATGTTCTCTTTCGGTGGGCTGGAGCTGGTCGGGATCACCGCAGCAGAAGCCGATAACCCGGAGCAAAGCATTCCTAAAGCCACCAACCAGGTCATTTACCGTATCCTGATTTTCTATGTGGGTTCGCTGGCTGTACTGCTTTCCCTGATGCCATGGACGCGTGTTACGGCTGATACCAGCCCGTTTGTCCTTATTTTCCACGAACTGGGCGACACCTTTGTTGCCAATGCGCTGAACATCGTGGTGCTGACCGCTGCCCTTTCTGTCTATAACAGCTGTGTCTACTGTAACAGCCGTATGCTGTTCGGCCTGGCTCAACAGGGCAACGCGCCAAAAGCGCTGATGAACGTCGACAAACGCGGCGTACCGGTGAACACCATTCTGGTTTCCGCGCTGGTTACGGCTCTATGTGTGCTGATCAACTATCTGGCGCCAGAATCCGCCTTTGGCCTGCTGATGGCGCTGGTTGTTTCCGCCCTGGTGATCAACTGGGCAATGATCAGCCTGGCGCACATGAAGTTCCGCAAAGCAAAACAGCAGCAGGGGGTTACCACCCGCTTCCCGGCACTGCTCTATCCGCTGGGTAACTGGGTGTGCCTGATTTTCATGGCTGCAGTACTGGTGATTATGCTGATGACGCCGGGCATGGCGATCTCTGTTTACCTGATCCCGGTATGGATTGCCATTCTTGGCATTGGCTATCTGTGCAAACAGAAAACAGCCGGTGCCGTGAAAGCGCATTAATCCTTCCCCCCACCTGCACCAGGTGGGGGTTGTTACCTGCCTCACACTTTCCCACAGATGACTGTTTAGTCCATATCAGCGGCGCTATCCTGCAACGCAAAAACACCAACACCAGACAATAACTCTCTCCATATCACATTAATGGAGTGCGCTTGATGGAAACCAGAAAGCTGTCGGTGAAAGAAAAGATCGGCTATGGAATGGGCGATGCCGGATGCAACATCATATTCGGCGCTATCATGCTGTTTGTTAACTATTTTTACACAGATATTTTTGGTCTTGCGCCTGCACTTGTCGGCGTATTGCTGCTTTCTGTACGCGTTATTGATGCCGTTACTGACCCTATCATGGGTGCAATGGCCGATCGTACCCGCAGTAAATATGGTCGGTTTCGTCCATGGCTTCTGTGGATGGCTTTCCCCTACGCATTATTCAGCGTATTGATGTTTACCACTCCGGAGTGGACGTATAACAGCAAAGTTATCTATGCGTTTGTCACCTACTTCCTGCTCTCTATTACCTATACAGCAATTAACATCCCCTACTGTTCACTCGGTAGCGTCATCACCAACGATCCGAAAGAACGCGTCGCCTGCCAGTCGTATCGCTTCGTGCTGGTCGGGATTGCAACTCTGCTACTCTCACTCACGCTACTGCCAATGGCAGACTGGTTTGGCGGGGAAGATAAAGCCAAAGGCTATCAGATGGCGATGGCCGTGCTGGCTTTCATTGGTATGTGCATGTTCCTGTTTTGTTTCGCGACCGTGCGCGAACGTGTACGCCCTGCGGTACCCACGAACGACGATTTGAAAGCCGATCTGAAAGACGTGTGGAAGAACGATCAGTGGGTGAAAATCCTGCTATTAACCTTGTGCAACGTCTGTCCGGGCTTTATTCGTATGGCCGCCACCATGTACTACGTCACCTGGGTTATGCAGCAAAGCACACAGTTCGCAACGTTGTTTATCAGCCTTGGCGTTGTCGGCATGATGATCGGCAGTATGCTCGCGAAGGTATTAACCGATCGCTGGTGCAAACTGAAAGTCTTCTTCTGGACCAACATCATCCTGGCGATTTTCTCCGCCGCATTTTACTTCTTCGATCCGAAAGCCACCATGATGATTATGGTGCTCTACTTCCTGCTCAACATCCTGCATCAGATCCCATCCCCGCTGCACTGGTCGCTGATGGCGGATGTCGATGACTACGGCGAGTGGAAAACCGGTAAACGCATCACCGGGATCAGCTTCTCCGGCAACCTGTTCTTCCTGAAACTGGGGCTGGCGATTGCCGGCGCGATGGTGGGCTTCCTGCTTTCCTGGTACGGCTACGATGCAGGCGCTAAAGCGCAAAGCGACTCCGCGATTAACGGCATTATGCTGTTGTTCACTATTATTCCGGGCGTAGGCTACCTGATTACTGCAGGCGTGGTTCGCCTGCTGAAAGTTGACCGCGAGTTCATGCAGCAAATCCAGACAGATTTAGAAAAGCGCCGCGCCAATTACCGTGAACTGAATGAATACCACGAGATAAAAACAACTGAAACCGTAAGGAAAGCCTGATGAATCAGTGGCCTAACCCCTTTATTGAACAACGTGCCGACCCGTTTATTTTACGTGACGGTAGCCACTACTATTTCATTGCTTCAGTGCCCGAATACGATCGCCTGGAGATCCGCCGGGCAGACTCTCTGGGGGAATTACGCACCGCGGAACCCGTTGTCGTCTGGCGCAAACCAGAAAGCGGCCCCATGAGCCAACTCATCTGGGCACCTGAGATCCATCATCTGGCAGGTAAGTGGTACATCTATTTTGCCGCCACCCACACACAGGCGCTCGATACGTTGGGCATGTTCCAGCATCGCATGTTTGCGCTCGAATGTGCCGACGCCGATCCGCTGACCGGAAAGTGGACGGAGAAAGGTCAGATTAAAACGCAGTTTGATACCTTTGCGCTTGATGCGACCACTTTTAACCATCAGGGAAAACAGTGGTATCTGTGGGCACAGAAATCGCCCGATATCGCCGGGAACTCCAATATCTATCTCGCAGAGCTGGAAAATCCATGGACGATTAAAGGCGAGCCGGTGATGCTCAGTCACCCTGAATATGACTGGGAATGCCGGGGTTTTTGGGTCAACGAAGGTCCGGCCGTCATGGTTCACGGCGACAAGCTGTTCATCAGCTATTCCGCCAGCGCCACCGATGAGAATTACTGTATGGGATTATTGTGGATTGACCTCAACGCCGATCCACTCAACCCGCAGAACTGGCACAAATCACCGCGCCCGGTCTTTACCACCAGCTACGAAAACCGCCAGTTCGGCCCAGGACACAACAGCTTTACGCAAACGCCGGAAGGTGAAGATGTGCTGGTGTACCACGCGAGAAATTACACCGAAATCGAAGGCGATCCGCTGTACGACCCAAACCGCCACACTCGTCTGAAACTCGTGCGTTGGGACGAAAACGGCATGCCAGATTTTGGCGTGCCGCCTGCTGATACGAACTAAGCCGTTGCACTGCCCGGTAGCGCTAACGCTTACCGGGCCTACACGTTTTTTCATTGTAGGTCGGATAAGCGTTAGCGCCATCCGGCACAACGCTATACTAATGCCCCATAAATGGTCAGCAGCGCAATGACCACCACCACCACAAACGAGGTTTTCTTCGCCATCGAAACGGCTGCTTTTGGCGTTTCGACTTTATCGGTATGGGGTTCGCGCGCCAGCGAGAACTGCGCCAGGCGCGTCAACACCTGATACTGCGAGGTATGCATATCCGCAAGCGAGGCAAACCAGGCCGGTAGCGCTTTCTCGCCGTGTCCTAACAGCGCATAGACCACGCCCGCCAGGCGCACCGGGATCCAGTCCAGCACATGCAGAATTGCATCGATACCCGACTGCAGACGCTGATGCGGCGTCTGATAGCGCGCCAGCCAGGACTGCCAGGCACGTAAGAAAGCATAACCCACCAGCGTCACAGGTCCCCACGGGCCACCGACAATCAGCCAGAATAACGGCGCCAGGTAAAAGCGAAAGTTGTTCCATAACAGCGCGTTCTGCAGTTCACGCAAAAACTCACGCTCATCGCAGTCCGGCGGCACACCATGAATCAGCGTCAATTCGCTGGCCATCGCCTCACGGGCGTGAGCGTCATCGCGAGCCGCCGCGTTCAGATAGGCATGATAATGAAGACGTGTCTTGCCAGCGCCGATGCACAGCAGGCCAATTAAGATCCATGCCACCAGCAAGGGCACGTTAAACAGCAGCCCATGGAGTGCGCGCAGCAGCAGGAACGTCACTCCCATCGCAATAAGAGTCATGCCTACCGTACGCATCATCGAGAAATGCTTAACCCGACGGAAAAGAGCTTCAACCCGGTGATCAAGCTGCCAGTGCTCACCCAGCTTAAACAGGCGTTCAACAATCAACACCAGTAATGTTGTAAACAGCGTCATGTCATCTCCTTGTGTGACGAGGGGGTGACCAGGGCGCGAAACCTTGCCCAGTCAAATGAGGGGCCGGGATCGGTCTTACGCTCGGGCGCAATATTGCAATGCCCAGTCATGTTACTGGCAATCGCCGGATAACGCTGAATCAGCGTCTGCGTCACGGCAGCCAGTTGCTGGTACTGCGCATCGGTATAAGCCAGCGTATCCGTCCCTTCCAGCTCAATACCAATTGAGAAATCATTACAGCGTTCGCGGCCCTGATAGCTCGAGACGCCGGCATGCCAGGCGCGTTTATCAAAGGGGACATACTGCACGATCTCACCATCACGGCGGATCAGACAATGAGCAGAAACGCGCAAATGGGCGATTCCGGCAAAATAAGGATGGGCATTGGGATCAATCGTGCCCGTAAACAGCGCGTCGATCCATGGGCCGCCAAATTCACCGGGTGGCAGGCTGATATTATGCACCACCAGCAAAGAAGGGCTTTCGTCATCCGGGCGGCAATCGTAATGCGGAGAGGGAACGCGTCGCGCCTCTGCCAGCCAGCCCTCGTCTAACAACATGCAGAATCTCCTTATTGGTGGTGCTCATATCAGGTTCAGGGTAGCATGTTTCCACCTTATGATTCGTTAGCAATTTGGAGTTTTATCATGCCGCCTCGCCGCTATAACCCTGACTACCGACGTGACGCGCTGTTGGAACGCATAAATCTGGATATCCCTGCCGCTGTCGCTCAGGCGCTGCGTGAAGATTTAGGCGGAGAAGTTGATGCCAATAACGATATCACCGCACAGCTTTTACCCGAAGATATGCGCTCCCACGCTACCGTAATCACCCGTGAAGATGGCGTTTTTTGTGGGAAGCGTTGGGTGGAAGAGGTCTTTATTCAACTGGCTGGCGATGATGTCAGCGTCACCTGGCATGTCGAAGATGGCGACAGCATTAAGGCTAATCAGCCGCTGTTTGAACTGGACGGCCCTTCCCGCGTACTGCTGACCGGTGAACGTACCGCACTCAACTTTGTGCAAACGCTGTCTGGCGTAGCGAGTGAAGTCCGTAAATACGTCGACCTGCTGGCGGGGACAAAAACCCAGCTGCTGGATACGCGTAAAACCCTGCCTGGGCTGCGTACGGCGCTGAAATACGCGGTATTGTGCGGCGGCGGCGCAAATCATCGTCTGGGGCTTTCTGACGCTTTCCTGATCAAGGAAAACCACATTATTGCGTCTGGTTCGGTGAAACAGGCCGTAGAAAAAGCCTTCTGGCTGCACCCGGACGTGCCGGTTGAGGTAGAAGTGGAAAGTCTGGATGAACTGGACGATGCGCTGAAAGCCGGGGCGGACATCATCATGCTCGACAATTTCGAAACCGACCAAATGCGCGAAGCGGTCAAACGTACCAACGGCCAGGCGCGTCTGGAAGTATCTGGTAACGTCACCTATGAAACGCTACGCGAATTCGCGGAAACAGGCGTGGATTTCATCTCTGTGGGCGCGCTGACCAAACATGTCCGCGCACTCGACCTCTCGATGCGTTTTCGCTAATCGCTGACTGTTCTGCCCGATGGCGCTTCGCGTATCGGGCCTACAGCCCCCAGCCGTATACGCCGCCGATCGGCAGTTTATTCGAGCGTCTTCGCAAATACGTTGTCTGATTCTGTAATTTCGTAACATTCATCTGAACCGGCCTTCTCGTTCTATTTTTTGCCCCTCGCCTAAAATCCCTTCGATTTGCCAAAGTAGCGCCAGCTAACTCAAGGAGCAAATCAACAATGAACAAACAACGAGGCTTCACGCTTATCGAACTGATGGTGGTCATTGGCATCATTGCCATCCTCAGCGCTATCGGTATCCCCGCTTATCAAAACTATCTGCGCAAAGCCGCGCTGACAGACATGCTGCAAACCTTTGTCCCCTACCGTACTGCCGTCGAACTCTGCGCGCTGGAGCACGGCGGAACAGAAACCTGTGATGCCGGAACAAATGGCATCCCCTCTGTGACCACCACCCGCTATGTCTCAGGTATGAGCGTGGAAAAAGGCGTGGTCAGCCTCAGCGGGCAGGAAAGCCTGAACGGGCTAAGCATCACCATGACGCCGGGTTGGGACAACGCCAACGGCATAACGGGCTGGAATCGCAACTGCGCTATCCAGAATGACAGCGCGCTGCAACAGGCTTGCGAAGACGTTTTTCGTTTTGATGCCAACTAAGGAAAAGAGATGAATACCACCCAACTAACGGCGCTGTGCCAGCGCTATCAGGCCATATTACTGGATGCAGACAATGACGCGGTGCATATCGCCGTTGTGGATGCCCCTTCCCACGAACTGCTGGATGCATTGCATTTTGCCACGACCCGACGCATCGATATTGTGTGCTGGACGCGTCAGCAAATGGAGGGCCACACACACGCGCCGCGTAAAATGCTCCCGGCCATCATCACAGAAAGCAGCGCAACTGCCGCAGGGTTGTTGAACCATGCTTTTCAATCCGCGTTGGCACAACGGGCTTCTGATATTCATATTGAACCTGCGGAGAATCACTACCGGATCAGGATACGTGTGGATGGCGTACTACACACATTACCGGAAGTCACAACCGAGATGGGCATTGCTCTCGCTGCAAGATTAAAGGTATTAGGCAGTCTGGATATTGCCGAGCACCGACTCCCGCAAGATGGACAATTTACCGTGGAGATTTCAGGTGACCCCATTTCGTTTCGCATCGCCACGCTGCCTTGCCGATGGGGTGAAAAAGTAGTGCTACGCCTGCTTCATCAGGTTAATCAAACGCTGGAGGTCAACGCACTGGGCATGCATGAGGCACAGTTGGCTGCGTTTTCACAAGCATTACAGCAACCACAGGGTTTGATTCTGGTCACCGGGCCGACCGGGAGCGGCAAAACGGTTACCCTGTACAGCGCGCTACAAACCCGAAACACCCCCGATGTGAATCTCTGTAGCGTAGAAGATCCGGTCGAGATCCCCATTGAAGGACTCAATCAGACACAAATCCATCCTCGCGCCGGACTTAATTTTCAGGGTGTATTACGTGCACTACTGCGCCAGGATCCCGACATTATTATGGTAGGCGAAATCCGCGACGGCGAAACAGCTGAGATTGCCCTGAAAGCCGCACAAACCGGTCATTTGGTTCTTTCGACACTGCATACCAATTCCACCAGTGAAACACTGATACGCCTGCAGCAAATGGGGGTGGCACGCTGGATGATTGCCTCCGCGCTGACATTAATAGTTGCGCAGCGATTAGTCAGAAAATTATGCCCACATTGTCGGCGACGACTTGATACTCCCATAACACTCCCGGCAACACTTTGGCCCACGCCACTACCGCGTTGGCAGGCACCCGGTTGCCAACACTGCTATCACGGGTTTTATGGTCGAACCGCTCTGTTTGAAGTACTGCCCATTACGCCTGCGTTGCGGCAACGTATTGCCGATGGTTCATCCGCAGACGTTGTGGAATCGGATGCTCAGCAAGCGGGTATGAGTACTCTTTTCGAGGATGGCTGTCAGGCGGTGGAACAAGGGTTAACGACATTTGAAGAACTGATCCGCGTACTGGGCACGCCCCATGCCAACTAAACACCTCTGGCGCTGGCAAGGAATAACCCACGAAGGTCAACCTGTAGCAGGGATGCTATGGGCTGATACCCGACCATCGCTCCTGTTTGTGCTCGAACAGCAGCAGATTACGCCGATTCACATTAACCGGATGCGCGTTAAAACCTCGCACTGGAGCAGAGCAAACAGTGCCGAAGCCATACGCCAGTTGGCAACATTGCTTAAAGCGGGATTGACGCTTTCCGCTGGGTTAACTCTGCTTGCTGAACAGCATCCCAGCAACCAGTGGCAGGCATTACTGCGCACGCTGGCTTACGATATGGAACAAGGCATTGCGCTGTCAGCCTCGCTTTCGCGGTGGCAACACGTATTTCCCCCGCTGTACCAGGCAATGATCCGCACCGGAGAACTAACGGGCAAACTGGACGACTGCTGCTTTGAACTTGCCCGTCAGCAAAAAAACCAACAGCAACTCGCTGATAAAGTCAAAAAAGCACTACGCTACCCCATTATCATTCTTGCCATGGCGATAATGGTCGTGCTGGCGATGCTGCATTTTGTGTTACCTGAATTTGCCGCCATCTATCGCACGTTCAACACCCCGCTACCGACTCTCACTCAGTGGATTATGGCCGCGGCACACTACAGCAGTCGATGGGGATGGCTGGCAGGGTTGCTCTGCCTGGTGCTGGGAACAACATACGGATTGATAAAGCAGAAACCCTACTGGCTTATTCTGCGTCAGAAAACACTGCTGCACTTCCCCATCATCGGGCCGATGGTCAGGGGGCAAAAACTTACACAGATCTTCACCGTACTGGCATTAACACAAAACGCGGGCATTCCCTTTCTGCAAGGTCTGGAGAGTGTCACTGAAACCCTTAACTGCCCTTATTGGTCCCAACGTTTGGCACAGGTGCATCACGATATCAGTGCCGGGAAGCCGGTATGGCTGGCGCTTAAAAATAGCGGTGAATTTAGTCCGCTTTGCTTGCAACTGGTGAGAACCGGTGAAGCTTCCGGCTCTCTGGATGCGATGTTGCAAAACCTCGCCCGACATCACAGCGAGTACACGCTATCTCAGGCCGAAAATTTGGCGTCATTACTTGAGCCAGCCTTGCTTGTCATTACGGGGTTGATTATCGGTACGCTGGTTGTGGCAATGTATCTACCGATTTTTCATCTGGGAGATGCAATGAGTGGTGTGGGATAAATTTAAATGTCGGATGACGGCATAAACGCCTTATCAGGCCTACACAGAGCATGAGCGTAGGCCTGATAAGCTGTGCGCCATCAGGCGTTTAACAGTACGACCTGTTCTTACAGGCTATTGAAAACGCGGTTTTCTTGTTCCTGTACACGAATAAACGTTGTACGTTTGGTCAGCTCTTTCAGACGGGATGCACCGACATAAGTACAAGCAGAACGCAGTCCGCCAAGGATATCGCGAGCGGTATTATCAACCGGGCCGCGCAGAGGCAGCTTAACGGTTTTACCTTCAGCGGCACGATACTGAGCAACACCACCAACATGGCGCGTCATAGCAGACTCAGAGCTCATACCGTAGAACAGCATGAATTTCTCACCGTTCTCTTCAACGATTTTACCGCCGCTTTCTTCATGGCCGGCCAGCATGCCGCCGAGCATCACGAAGTCCGCACCACCGCCAAACGCTTTTGCCACATCACCCGGCATTGTGCAGCCACCGTCGCTGACAATCATGCCACCCAGGCCGTGCGCTGCATCAGCACATTCAATGACGGCAGAAAGCTGCGGATAGCCAACGCCAGTTTTTACGCGGGTGGTACATACAGAACCTGGGCCAATGCCCACTTTGACGATATCAGCACCGGAAAGCACCAGTTCTTCACACATCTCGCCGGTGACCACGTTGCCAGCACAGATCGTTTTTGTCGGCCAGGCCGCACGTGCTTTCGACACAAACTGAACAAAGTGCTCTGAATAGCCATTTGCCACATCAATGCAGATAAAGTTCAGCGCTGGATTCAGTGCCAGAATCTGTTTGGTTTTTTCGAAATCAGTGTCCGACGTCCCGGTTGAAACCATCACGTGTTTCAGTACATCGGCTGAGGAATCTGCAATGAAAGCGGCCCAGTCTTCAACAGAATAGTGTTTATGCACAGCGGTCAGGATGTCGAAGGAGGCAAGCGCCGTTGCCATGGCAAACGTCCCAACGGTGTCCATGTTCGCGGCGATAATCGGTACGCCGGACCAGGTCTGACCTGAATGTTTAAAGGTGAATTGACGTTCCAGTTCAACATCGGAACGACTTTTGAGAGTAGAACGCTTAGGGCGGATAAGAACGTCTTTGAAACCTAACTTCAGATCTTCTTCGATACGCATGTGCGGATTCCTGGGGTTAATGGCGAAAAATCGAAACTCACAACTCCAGTGACGCTATCATACGCACTAATCAATGCCGCGCAAGACTGCGAAATTCTCTTTTTTTACGCTACAATCCCATAAATTTACCTGGCGAATAGTAGGTTAATCCTGCAGCAGCCTCGCCTTCGCACGCTTAACTTTTAACTGTTTGATAATCAAACTTAAACTCCAGGATCTGCATCTATGAGGTATACGGTAGCCTTAACCGGCGGCATTGGCAGTGGTAAAAGTACCGTTGCAAATGCGTTCGCTGACCTCGGAATAAACATCATTGATGCAGATATTATTGCGCGCCAGGTGGTTGAACCCGGCACACCCGCCCTTAAGGCGATTGCAGAACATTTTGGTTCCGAGGTGATAGCCACGGACGGATCGTTGCAGCGACGCATTTTACGCGAACGCATTTTTTCCGATCCTGATGAGAAAAAATGGCTAAATGCCTTGCTCCACCCACTTATTCAGCAGGAAACACAGCGTCAGTTTCAGCAAGCGACCTCTCCTTATCTGTTATGGGTCGTCCCCTTGTTGGTAGAAAACGCGCTGTATAAAAAAGCCGATCGTGTACTCGTCGTGGATGTCACCCCTGAGACTCAACTCAGGCGAACCATGCAGCGCGATGATGTTACGCGCGAGCACGTTGAACAAATTTTGGCTGCCCAGGCAACACGTGAAGCACGCCTTGCCGTGGCAGATGATGTTATTGATAATAATGGCGCACCGGATGCTATCGTCTCGGATGTCGCCCGCCTGCACGCACTCTATTTGCAATTCGCGTCGCAGTTTGTCTCACAGGAAAAACCGTAATGCACACCCAGGTCCTTTTTGAACACCCTCTCAATGAGAAGATGCGTACATGGTTGCGCATTGAGTTTCTGATCCAACAACTCTCCATTAATTTGCCCATTGTGGATCACGCAGGTGCACTGCATTTTTTCCGCAATGTGGGGGATTTACTGGATGTATTTGAACGTGGCGAAGTCCGTACTGAACTCCTCAAAGAGCTGGAAAGACAGCAGCGAAAACTTCAGGCCTGGGTTGAAGTTCCGGGCGTCGACCAAAGCAGAATCGACTCTTTACGTCAGCAATTAAAAAGTGCGGGCAGTATTCTGATTTCTGCCCCGCGCATCGGACAAACCCTGCGTGAAGACCGTCTGATTGGCCTTGTTCGCCAGCGTTTAAGTATTCCCGGCGGATGCTGCAGTTTTGATTTGCCGACTTTACATATCTGGCTGCATCTGTCACAGACTCAGCGTGACACACAGGTTGAGACCTGGCTTGCCAGCCTGAACCCGCTCAACCAGGCATTGTCTCTGGTCCTGGATTTAATCCGCAACTCAGCACCGTTTCGTAAGCAAACCAGCCTGAATGGTTTTTACCAGGACAACGGCGATGATGCAGACCTACTGCGTTTACAGTTGCCGCTCGCTTCGCAGCTTTATCCGCAAATATCGGGTCATAAGAGCCGCTTCGCCATTCGCTTTATGCCACTGGATAGCGAGAATGGTCAGGTGCCTGAGCGCCTCGATTTCGATCTGGCGTGCTGTTAAGGAGTTAAGATGTCTGAACAAACTATCGTAAACTGCCCAACCTGCGGTAAAGCAGTCGTGTGGGCAGAAGTCAGTCCGTTTCGTCCATTCTGCAGCAAACGTTGTCAGTTAATCGACCTGGGTGAATGGGCCGCGGAAGAGAAGCGTATCCCAAGCTCCGGCGATCTGTCAGAAAGCGATGACTGGAGCGAAGAGCAGAAGTAATTCAGCGACAACGGCAGGCCGGATAAGCGTTGCGTCCCCGCAATAATTTGCCGGATGCGGCGTTGCCTTATCCGGCCTACAACACCATTAGCCAGCAATCAACTTTTCAATGACCGGCGCATTCGCGGGCGGGAAATCCTGCGCATTCAGAGCGGCTTGCGCAATCCACTGCGCTGGCTGCCCCTCTTTTCCCCATGGCTCGCCTTCCCAGCTTTCAACCAGCCAGAACCACAGAGTGATATGCCTGTCCGGAAACTGATACTCCAGCTTTTCGAACAATGAACTTTGAGTCGGCGTGATCCCTACTTCTTCCTGTAGTTCGCGAATCAGCGCCTGCTCCGGCGTTTCGCCCGCTTCAATTTTCCCGCCGGGGAACTCCAGCTTATTGGCCATGTGGGCATCAGCCGCACGCTGGGTGATAAAAATTTCATTGTGCTGATTACGAATAATCCCGACGGCGATCTGCAATATTTTCATTTTCATCGTCCATAAAAAAGGCGCAGAAGTCTGCGCCTTTTCAGTGAGTTATTTTCTTAGCTCAGACGGCCATGGCACTGTTTGTATTTTTTACCGGAACCGCAAGGGCACGGATCGTTACGTCCCACTTTACGATCGCCGGTTTGTGCCGCCAGCTCTTCTGCGACAGCAGACTCATCATCTTTGTGGCTCAGTTGCTGCATCTGCGCTAAACGCTCAGCATCTTCGCGACGCTGCTGCTCCATCGCTTCTACTTCTTCAGGCATACGCACCTGAACTTTGCTCAGGGTGCTGATCACTTCGTACTTCAGTGATTCCAGCATTGATGCAAACATAGAGAAGGATTCGCGTTTATATTCCTGCTTCGGATCTTTTTGCGCATAACCACGCAGGTGGATACCCTGACGCAGATAGTCCATCGCCGCAAGGTGCTCTTTCCACAAGGAGTCGAGAGTTTGCAGCATCACGCCTTTTTCGAAGTGACGCATCATCTCTGCGCCCACAACGTCTTCTTTACGCTGATAAACTTCTACGGCGTTTGCCAGAATACGTTCGCGCAGCGTTTCTTCGTGCAGCTCAGGCTCTTTATCCAGCCACTCTGAAATCGGCATCTCGAGGTCGAAATCGTTTTTCAGACGTTCCTGCAGACCCGGGATATCCCACATTTCTTCCAGAGACTGCGGCGGAATATAGGCATCAATCGTTGCTTTGAAGACATCTTCACGGATGCTGTTGATGGTCTCGCTAACGTCAGATACGTCCAGCAGTTCGTTACGCTGGGTGTAGATTGCGCGACGCTGGTCGTTGGCGACATCATCATATTCCAGCAATTGCTTACGAATGTCGAAGTTGCGGCTTTCTACTTTACGCTGCGCGTTAGCAATCGCTTTGGTTACCCATGGATGTTCAATCGCTTCACCTGGCTTCATACCCAATTTACGCATCATGCCAGACACGCGGTCGGAGGCAAAAATACGCATCAGCGCATCTTCCATCGACAGGTAGAAACGAGAAGAACCCGCATCCCCCTGACGACCGGAACGGCCACGCAGCTGGTTATCGATACGGCGAGATTCATGACGTTCGGTACCAATGATGTGCAAACCACCGGAGGCCAACACCGCGTCGTGACGCACCTGCCAGTCAGCTTTAATCTGTGCGATTTGTTCTTCTGTCGGATTTTCCAGCTCGGCGACTTCTGCCTGCCAGCTACCGCCCAGCACGATATCCGTACCACGACCCGCCATGTTAGTGGCAATGGTCACGGCTGAAGGATAGCCCGCCTGTGCGACGATTGCTGCTTCGTTAGCGTGGAACTTGGCGTTCAGCACGTTATGCTTGATACCTGCTTTGGTCAGTTCGTTAGAGACCACTTCAGATTTTTCAATGGAGATAGTACCCACCAGCACCGGCTGGCCATTTGCGGTACGCTCTTTAATATCTTCAATGATCGCCTGAATTTTTTCCGCTTCGGTCATGTACACCAGATCCGGTAAATCCTTACGGATCATCGGACGGTTAGTTGGTACAACTACGGTATCCAGCTTGTAGATGGAGCTAAATTCAAAGGCTTCGGTATCTGCTGTACCGGTCATACCGGCCAGTTTTTCGTACAAACGGAAGTAGTTCTGGAAGGTAATAGATGCCAGCGTCTGGTTCTCGTTCTGGATCTCTACGCCTTCTTTAGCTTCAACAGCCTGGTGCAGACCATCGGACCAGCGACGCCCCTGCATGGTACGGCCGGTGTGTTCATCAACGATGATAACTTCGCCGTCTTTCACGATGTAGTCAACATCGCGGGTAAACAGCACGTGCGCACGCAGTGCGGCAGTCACGTGGTGCATCAGCATAATGTTGCCTGGAGAGTACAGAGACTCACCCTCATCCATAATGCCTTCGTTAACCAACAACTCTTCAATCAGTACCAGACCACGTTCGGTCAGGTTAACCTGGCGCGCTTTCTCATCAACAGAGAAGTGGCCTTCGCCCTGGAATGTGTCAGAATCTTCCTTCTCCTGACGGATCAGGTTTGGAATGATTTTGTTCACTTTCTTGTACATTTCCGAGCTATCTTCAGCCGGGCCGGAAATGATCAGCGGAGTACGTGCTTCATCGATCAGGATGGAGTCGACTTCATCGACCAGCGCATAATGCAGTTTACGCTGAACGCGCTCTTCCGGGCTAAACGCCATGTTGTCGCGCAGGTAGTCAAAGCCGTATTCGTTGTTGGTACCGTAAGTGATGTCAGCATTGTAAGCTTCACGCTTGGCCGGAGCCGGCAGACCTGACATGTTGATACCTACGGTCATACCGAGGAACTCAAACAGTGGGCGGTTATTTTCGGCGTCACGCTGAGCCAGATAGTCGTTCACGGTAACGACGTGTACACCTTTCCCGCTTAATGCGTTCAGGTAGGCTGGCAACGTTGCGGTCAGTGTTTTACCTTCACCGGTACGCATTTCTGCGATACAGCGATCGTTGAGGACCATACCACCCAGCAGCTGAACGTCGAAGTGACGCATACCGAACACACGCTTACTCGCTTCACGGACTACCGCAAATGCTTCCGGGATCAGGCTTTCCACGCTGGCACCTTTTTCCAGACGGGCGCGGAATTCGGCGGTCTTCGCTTTCAGCTCATCATCGGAGAGTTTTTCCATCTCCGGTTCCATCGCGTTGATGACGTTGACTACTTTGCGCATACGACGCAGCGTACGCTCGTTACGGCTACCGAATACTTTCGTTAATAATTTGATTAGCATAATAAAATCTCAAACGCCCCGCGGTGCGGAGTCAAAATTATAAGTTGGAAGGTTCTTTTTTAGCTGAGGCGTTGAGGACCAGCGCGGATACCCTGCTGCTGGCTTATCCAGACAGGAACACTAAACGCGGCCTGAGAAGTGAAATGGGCATATGTCACGCGACTTACTGTCGCCGGCGGTCTGCCTTCCTGCGTCAGCATCGCGCTAAGCGTATTCAGTAACGCAAGATGGTGCGCCTGGATTGGCAACGGCTCTTCGGCAACGGGCAGCGCCTGAGGGGCCATAGCAAAAGAAAGATGGCGTATAACCGTACGAATGGCATGTTGATGCCAATAATCAACAGTAAAATTCGGGCGACGGTTAGTGGCTTCCAGCAAAGCAAGCTGGTTAAAGTTAACTTTAGCGCCTTGATCGTGATTGCTGGCGGTCGCCTTCGCGGGGGTATTAGGTTCAGCAGCATTACCGATCGCGGGCAGGCCAAAACTTGCCGCGACCATCCCTAATAAGAGATGCGGCCAGAAGTACCGTCTGCCTAACTGTCGCCAACGCGTCAGTATTCCACTCACGTTATTGCCACCTGATCTACCCTGCGTTTGGGGTTATAAATGCAAAACCATTTTTTGCGCACAAATATTACCATTAATGCGTTCGCACCACAGCAGTAATGACGCAAGTCGCGGGTAAATATGCTTAAGAAAGCAGCGATCGCTCAGTATTTTAATCTGACAGCGGGAAAAAAGTCGCATCGAAAAAGACGGTGAGCTATTGGAGGATAAAAAAAACGACTGGCTCACCTGGCCGGAGAGAGTGCCAGATTGACCAGTCGAATTTATACGACAGATATACACTTCATCCTTCAAGCTGCCTCTTTGTTGGCTGCCTTCTCTCACCCCAGTCACGTACTGGTCGTACGTTCCTGAGGATTCGCTCAGTTGCCGCCTTGATGCAACTTGAATGATTTTGTGTATAGTTATTATGCCAGTACAGTCGAAGGCGCTTTGAACGCCAGCGGCAGTTCTGCGTCGTCCTGGAAGGTCACATATTCCCAGGCTTCCTGTTTTGCCAGGACCGCCTGCAACAGTTTGTTATTCAATGCATGACCGGATTTATACGCGGTAAATGCACCAATAATGTTGTGACCACACATGAACAAGTCACCGATCGCGTCGAGCATTTTGTGACGAACGAATTCATCTTCAAAACGCAGGCCGTCTTCGTTCAGTACGCGATAATCGTCAACAACGATGGCACAATCGAAGCTGCCGCCCAGGCACAGGCCGCGGGACTGCAGATATTCGATATCACGCATGAAGCCGAAAGTACGCGCACGGCTGATCTGACGCATGAACGCATCAGCAGAGAAGTTCATCGCATAGCGCTGGGTGCTGGAGTCGATCGCCGGATGGTTAAAGTCGATGGTGAAATCCAACGTAAAACCATTATACGGCTTAAACTCAGCCCACTTGTCGCCATCTTCGACGCGAACGGTCTCTTTGATGCGGACAAATTTCTTCGCACTGTTCAGTTCTTCAATACCTGCATCAAGCAGCAAGTAAACGAACGGAGCAGCACTACCATCCATGATCGGGATTTCCGGGGCATTAACCTCAATAACGATGTTATCGATACCTAAGCCCGCCAGAGCAGCATTAAGATGCTCAACGGTTGAAATCCGCACATCATGCTCGTTGACCAGACACGTACAGAGCATGGTATCACGCACAGATTTGGCATCGGCCGGGAAATCTACCGGAGGATTCAAGTCGGTGCGACGATAGATGACCCCGGTGTTGGCCGGCGCAGGGCGTAATGTCAGGGTGACTTTTTTGCCGGTATGTAAACCGACGCCAGTCGCCTGAACGATACGTTTAAGAGTCCTTTGTTTGATCATCGTATAATCTCGCCAAATTACCTATCCAACCGAAGTGTACTATACATTCGGTGGGCCAGTTTAGCACAAAGAGCCACAATCCCCAAATTCCAGCTAATTCTTAATCAGCTTGCTTACGCAGGAATGCAGGGATATCCAGATAATCCGGCTCTTTAGTGGTCTGCGGCGTATTGTCGTTAACCACCTTCGCTACCGGTTTTTGCTCTTGCGTCAACGGCGCCATGCCGTGCTGCTGGTAACGATCCATTACCGGCTGCTGAACCTGCTTGTTGGTCACCAGAGTGATTTCAGGACGCTTGTCCATACCAATTCCAGTGGCAACAACGGTAACGCGCAGTTCGTCGTTCATATCCGGGTCCAGAGAAGTACCGATAACCACAGTCGCGTTATCCGATGCAAATGCACGAATCGTGTTACCCACGGTTTCGAACTCATCCAGACGCAGGTCGAAGCCCGCAGTAATGTTAACCAGCACGCCACGCGCGCCAGACAGATCGATATCTTCCAGCAGAGGTGAAGAGATAGCCATTTCAGCCGCTTCTTCAGCGCGATCTTCACCGCTCGCCACGCCAGAACCCATCATCGCATAGCCCATTTCGGACATCACGGTGCGCACGTCTGCAAAGTCGACGTTCATCAGGCCCGGACGGGTAATCAGTTCAGCGATACCCTGGACTGCGCCTTTCAGCACATCATTCGCTGCGCCAAACGCATCCAGCAGGGAGATACCGCGACCCAGCACTTTCAGCAGTTTGTCGTTCGGGATAGTGATCAGAGAGTCCACATGTTTGGACAGCTCGGTGATACCCTGCTCCGCAAATGCCATACGCTTCTTGCCTTCAAAGTTGAAAGGCTTAGTCACGACAGCAACGGTCAGAATACCTAAATCTTTTGCTACTTCAGCAACCACTGGCGCTGCACCGGTCCCGGTCCCGCCGCCCATGCCTGCTGCGATGAACACCATGTCTGCGCCGTCAAGCGCTGCACGCAGAGCTTCACGGTCTTCGTCTGCCGCATTGCGACCGACTTCCGGGTTTGCACCCGCGCCCAGACCCTTGGTGATGCCGCTACCAATCTGAATGGTCTGTCCAACCGCCGTTTTACGCAACGCCTGAGCGTCGGTATTCACCGCGAAGAATTCAACACCTTCGATGCGCTCGCGCACCATGTGTTCAACGGCATTACCACCGCCGCCGCCGACGCCGATGACTTTAATCACCGCGTCATTGGTCAGTTCCATAGGTTCAAACATAGTTTCTCTCTCCGTTTTACACTTTATCCTTCAAGCCGCCTCTTTGTTGGCTGCCTTCACTCACTCCCGTCACATAGTAAACTATGTTCCAGGAGATTCGCTCAGTTGCCGTCGCGATGCAACTTGAATGACGTTGTGTATGTGCCTGTCGCCTGAGGCCGTAATTATTGCCGGCCTCATAAAAATTAAAACTCTTTTCGCAGCCAACTATTGAGTCGTTTAATCCACGAGCCAACTGATGCCGTTACACGTTTTTCAACTTCAGCTTCACCACTTAAATGGGATTCTTTCCCGTAATGAAGCAACCCCACTGCCGTTGAATAATACGGCTCCTGGGCATAATCTGTCAGACCGGTAATATTGAGCGGCGCACCAATACGCACCTGCGTATGAAACACGCGCTGAGCGCAAGCCGCAAGACCTTCAATTTGCGCAGCACCACCGGTTAACACAATCCCCGCCGCCAGATGATGTTTCACACCCTGCTGGCGAAGTTGTTCCTGTAATTGCAAAATTTCTTCGTTGACCAGGTTAAGCAGCTCGGTATAACGCGGCTCAATGACCTCAGCCAGAGTCTGACGTTGCAGACTGCGTGGCGGACGACCACCGACGCTTGGCACTTCAACGCTCTCATCTTTACCAACGATAGAACCCAGCGCACAACCATGACGCACTTTGATGGCTTCAGCATCGCTCGGCGGCGTACCAAAGGCATACGCGATATCGCTGGTGACCACATTCCCTGCATAAGGGATTACTTTGGTATGGCGCAACGCCCCGCCAGTATAAACGGCGATGTCCATTGTACCACCACCAATATCGACCACGCAGACACCCAGCTCACGTTCGTCTTCCGTTAACACGGAATAACTGGCTGCCAACCCGGCAAATATCAGTTGGTCAACTTTCAGGCCACAGCGTTCAACGGCTTTGACGATGTTCTTCGCCATGTCGTTGTGGCAGGTAATCAGATGTACTTTTGCCTGCATACGCACGCCGGAAAGACCGACCGGATTTTTAATGCCTTCCTGGTAGTCAATGGCGTATTCCTGTGGAATAACGTGCAGTACACGATGTTCATCGCGCACACGTACGGATTTTGCCGTATGCACAACATTTTCCACATCTTCCTGGGTCACTTCCTCTTCGGAAATGGGCACCATACCAATTTCATTCTGACAGCTAATATGTTTACCTGAAAGCGCCAGATACACTGAGGAAATCTGGCAATCTGCCATCAGTTCAGCCTGGTCAATGGCGCGCTGTACGCATTTCACCACTGACTCAAGGTCATTCACCCCACCTTTATCCATACCTCGCGATGGGCAACTGCCCACGCCAATGATATTGACCATACCGTCGGGCAGAACTTCCCCTACTAAAGCGGCTACCTTCGCGGTGCCAATCTCCAGTCCAACTACCAGTTTTCTGTCCGTCGCCTTGATCATTGTTGTTCTGCCTGTGCCTGATTCTGTTGCTGATTAGATTCCTCAGGAGGCAAGGGAACCCAGCCTACTGCCGCTCCTGAGTCATAACGCAAATCAACGTAGCTAATCCGTTTGCCATCGGTTTGCGCCTGCTGCTGTAAAACCGGGTAGAGTTCCACAAAGCGAGCCAAACGTTTTATCGTATCGCCCCTGCCCAGATTGAGCTTAATATCGTTATTAAGCGTTAACTGCCAGGAACGACGAGCGGTCATCGCCGCTTCCTTCAGGGTGAATCTATCCTTAGCCAGCACCTGCCCCATATCGCGGAACCCTTGCAACACTTCACTCGCGCTACCTTCCGGACCGTACAACATGGGTAATACCTGCTTATTGGCCCGACCGGTTGGGACGCTGAATGTATTGCCATCGGCATCCACCATATGTTGGTCATTCCAACGCGCTATTGGCACATATTCAACCAGATGAATCTTCAATTCATCAGGCCACTGCTTTCTGACGCTCGCCTGCTTAATCCAGGGAAGGCGTTCAATCTGACTCTGAATGATGTTCACATCCTGAGTCATAAAGGTTCCCGGAGCGCCCAGCGCCAGGATGGACTGACGGATATCGTCATTGCGCGTGTAATGTCGCTCACCGGTCAATACCAGCTTCGACAATGGCAAACGCTGCGCATCTTCCATCCATCCCAACACGACCCAGCCGCTGACAAACACGGTGCACAGCACTGTCAGCAGGAACAGTATTCCTGCAAGACGCGTTCCATTATTGCGGCGTGAGGAGTTTACTTCTTCTTCATCACCGTTTCGCGTGTTCAGCGCAGCCTGCGACATATCAGTCCGCCAACGCCAGAATTCGAACCACCAACTGCGAGAAGCTCAGGCCCGCCTGACGCGCCGCCATCGGCACCAGGCTGTGGCTGGTCATACCCGGAGAGGTATTCGCTTCCAGCAGATAAAACTGGCCATCGCTGTCCAGCATGACGTCAATACGGCCCCAGCCTTTACAGCCCAATGCGTTCCACGCATTCAGGACTAACGCCTGTAATTCGGCCTCCTGGCCAACTTCCAGACCTGCAGGGCAGAAATATTGTGTCTCATCAGACAGATACTTCGCCTCATAATCATAGAAGGTTCCCGCGGGTTGGATACGTATTGACGGTAAAATTTCTTCGCCGAGTATCGCAACTGTGAATTCTGGCCCACTGAGCCATTTTTCAATCAGTACTTCTTCATCATGCTGAAAAGCCAATGCTAATGCAGTTTGCAAAGCATTTTCTTCTTCAACTTTTGACATCCCGACGCTGGAACCTTCACGGCTTGGTTTCACAATCAACGGCAAGCCTAACGCAGAAACTCTCGTAACCACTTCATCGCTAAGTCCTTTTTCAAACTCAGCACGGGTCAATGCCACCCATGGCGCAACGGGCAATCCAGCCCCCTGCCACAGCAGCTTGCTGCGCAGCTTGTCCATTGAGATAGCCGATGCCATAACGCCGCTACCGGTATACGGCAGGCCGATCTGCTCCAGCATGCCCTGCAACGTACCATCTTCACCGCCGCGACCGTGCAGAGCAATAAACACCTTCTGAAAACCCATTGATTTCAGAAGAGTGACATCAACCTCTTTCGGGTCAACCGGATGGGCATCTACACCACCTTCACGCAACCCGGCGAGTACAGCCGCGCCAGAATTCAGCGACACTTCTCGTTCTGCGGAGGTGCCCCCTAACAGGACCGCGATTTTATCAGCCATGTTGTTCCTCCTCCGGGTTTTGCGGCCTCAGTTTGATTTCAGCTAAGGAACGTGCGATTTTGCCGATATTTCCAGCACCTTGCACCAAAATCAGATCGTTGCCGGTTAATACCGGTGCCAGCATTTCCGCTACCTGGGCCGGATCGGACACCAGAATAGGATCGATCTTACCGCGACCACGAATGGTACGGCACAGCGAGCGGCTATCTGCACCCGGAATCGCGGCTTCGCCCGCGGCATACACGTCCAGCATCAGCAGCGCATCAACCTGTGTCAGCACATTGGCAAAGTCGTCGTACAAATCGCGCGTACGCGTGAAGCGGTGCGGCTGGAACAGCATCACCAAATTTTTGTCCGGCCAACCTGCGCGTGCGGCTTTGATCGTGGCGTCCACTTCCGTTGGGTGATGGCCATAGTCATCGACCAGCATCGCAGTTCCGGCTTTCCCGTTCACCGGCTCAAGCGGGAACTCGCCGAGGAAGTCAAAACGACGCCCGGTCCCCTGGAAACTTTCCAGCGCGCGTAAAATAGCCTCGTCTTCAATGCCTTCTTCTGTTGCAACTGCCACCGCCGCCGCCGCGTTCAGCGCATTGTGGCGGCCCGGCGCGTTTAACGTAACGCGTAAATCAGCCATCCCCTGGCGCAGCAGCGTAAAGTGCCCTTGTGGGCCGATCTGTTGATAATCTTCCACGCGAACGTCAGCATCATCGCTGAAACCATAGGTCGTAGTCTGACGGCCAACTCGCGGTAACAGCTCGCGGATCACCGGATCGTCAACGCACATCACCGCACGACCATAAAACGGCAAGTTATGCAGGAAATTAATAAACGTCTGCTTTAAATTTTCGAAGTCGCCATGGTAGGTATCCATATGATCGGCTTCGATATTGGTAACAATCGCCACCATCGGCTGCAAATGTAGGAACGACGCATCGCTCTCATCCGCCTCCGCAATTAAATAACGGCTATGACCCAGACGCGCATGGACGCCTGCAGCCTTCACCAGACCGCCGTTGACAAACGTCGGATCCAGCCCCGCTTCCGCGTAGATGCTGGAGACCATCGCCGTGGTCGTGGTTTTACCGTGGGTCCCGGCAATGGCGATACCGTGACGAAAACGCATCAACTCTGCCAGCATCTCCGCACGGCGGATCACCGGGATACGCGCTTCATGGGCCGCAACAATTTCCGGGTTATCCGCAGAAATAGCGCTGGACACCACCACCACGCTCGCATCACGCACGTTTTCCGGGCGATGATTAAAGAAAATCGTGGCGCCCAGATTCGTCAACTGCTGCGTCACCGGATTCGGCGCTAAGTCAGAACCGCTGATCTGATAACCTTCATTGGCCAAAACTTCGGCAATACCGCCCATACCGGCACCACCGATGCCGACAAAGTGGATGTGCCGAACGCGACGCATTTCGGGCACGATGGAACGCAGTTTTGCCAGTTGTTGTGTATTCATTCTTTAGCCATTAACTTCTTAGTTCATGCGATGCAAAAGGCATCACCACAATTACGCCCGGGCAGCCCGGCTCACTTCAGTTGCAACACGCTCTGTGGCATCCGGTATGGATGCGGCGCGCGCACGTTCTGCCATGGTTAATAAGGTTTCTCGCGACCACCCGGCAAGGGTGCTGGCGACGGCATCCACAGTAAACTGCGGCTGCTCAAGAATTTTGGCAGCGCCCGCTTTCTCCAGCGGCAGCGCATTCCAGTACTGCTGTCTGTCTTTGTGCTGGAACGGCACAAACAACGCCGGCAAACCTGCGGCAGCAATCTCGCTCACCGTCAGCGCGCCTGAGCGACAGACCACAACATCCGCCCACGCGTAGGCTGCCGCCATATCATCAATAAATTCAGTGACCTTGTGTTGCGGTTGTCCCGCATCGGCATAAGCCTGCTCAACGGTTTGCTGCGCGCCTTTACCGCTCTGATGCCAGATAGTCACTGCGTCGCCAAGTTTAGCGGCGACCTGCGGCATCGTCTGGTTCAGCACGCGCGCGCCCTGCGAACCTCCGACAACAAGCACGCGCACCGGACCTTCACGCCCAGCCAAACGTTCTTCGGGTAACGGCAGTGCAAGGACATCAGTACGCACTGGATTCCCCACCACGTCCGCATTCGGGAAAGCGCCAGGAAAAGCCTGCATCACCGTAGTGGCAATTTTCGCCAGCCACTTGTTGGTTAATCCGGCAATGCCGTTCTGCTCATGCAGTACAACCGGAATGCCTAATGACCAGGCTGCCAGACCGCCAGGGCCGGACACGTAGCCGCCCATACCCAGCACCACATCAGGCTTAAACTGCTTCATGATGGCGCGCGCCTGACGCCAGGCATTAAAAATACGCACGGGGGCGGCAAGCAGCGCGTTAACACCTTTGCCACGCAAACCGGAGATGCAAATAAAGTCAATTTCAATGCCGTGTTTCGGCACTAAGTCCGCTTCCATACGATCGGCGGTGCCCAGCCAACGAACCTGCCAGCCCTGGGCCATTAAATGGTGCGCAACCGCCAGCCCCGGGAAGACATGTCCACCGGTACCGCCCGCCATCACCATTAACCGCTTCGGTTGACCACTCATCGTGCACCTCGTGTAAACGCCTGGGCTTTTTCCAGACGCGTTTCATAATCAATACGTAACAAAAACATGATGGCTGTCGACATGATCAACAAACTTGAACCACCATAACTGATCAACGGCAACGTCAGACCTTTCGTTGGCAGCATACCCGCCGCCGCGCCGACGTTTACCAGCGCCTGGAAGCTAAACCAAATCCCGATGGAGCAGGCTAAGAAACCTGAAAAACGGTGGTCAATTTCCAGCGCCTTACGACCAATCGACATCGCGCGAAAAGCGACGAAGAATACCATTAAAAGAGCGAGTACCACACCGATATAACCCAGCTCCTCCCCAATAATGGCGAAGATAAAGTCGGTGTGCGCTTCCGGCAAATACTCCAGTTTTTGGACTGAATTACCCAATCCCTGGCCCCACACTTCACCGCGACCAAAAGCCATCAGAGACTGTGTCAGCTGATAGCCGCTGCCAAACGGATCTTCCCACGGGTTCCAGAAGGAAGTTACGCGGCGAATACGATACGGCTCGGCAAGGATCAGCAGTACGACCGCCGAAATCCCCATGCCGATGATGGCGATGAATTGCCACAATTTGGCGCCAGCCAAAAATAGCATCGCCAACGTGGTAACAAACAGCACCACCACCGTACCGAGGTCAGGCTGCGCCAGCAGTAAAATAGCCAGCACCAGAATCACACCCATCGGTTTTAAGAAGCCGCGCAGGTTGTTACGCACCTCATCCACTTTACGCACCAGATAATTGGCGAGATAACAGAACAGCGACAGCTTGGTAAATTCCGCAGGCTGAATACGCAGCGGGCCCAACGCAATCCAGCGCGACGCCCCGTTAACGGAGCTACCCACCACCAGTACGATCAGCAGCATGATGATTGAGGCTATCAGCATCGTCGTACTGTACTTTTGCCAGAACTCCATCGGCAGACGCAGCGTCACCATCGCCAGACAAAACGCGAGAAAGATGTACAACGCGTCACGCTTAGCAAACAGGAAAGGATCGCCCGCCAGGCGTTGCCCTACAGGCATCGATGCTGATGTCACCATCACAAAACCAATCGCTGCCAGACCAAAGGTCAGCCACAGCAGCATGCGGTCATACATGATCAGGCTGTCGGCGTCTTTATCACGCGAAGCCATCACCCAGCCTTTAAGTGCCGCGAAGATCCACGCCAGGACACCCAGTCCCGGTACGCGCGGCATTTTCAGACGAGGGAGAGATAAGCGCATCAACCCAACTCCTTCGCCAAACGGGTGAAGACGTCACCACGTTGCTCAAAGTTCTTGAACTGGTCAAGGCTGGCGCAGGCTGGCGACAGCAGCACCATATCGCCCGGCTTCACGCGCGGCGCAAGCAGACGCATCGCCTGTTCCATGGTTTCAGTTTGTTCCGCAATCTCAGGTCGCAGAGCGGCAAGCTGTGCGCCATCGCGACCAAAGCAGTACAGACGAATATTGTTGCCGCTCAGGTAACGTTGCAGCGGCATAAAATCAGCGGATTTTCCGTCGCCGCCCAGCAGCAGGTGCAGCGTGCCGTCAACGTGCAGGCCATTCAGCGCGGCTTCGGTACTGCCCACGTTGGTGGCTTTCGAATCGTTAATCCAGCGTACGCCGTTATGGTTCAGCACCAACTGAAAACGGTGCGCCAGACCGGTAAAGGTGGTCAGTGCTTTCAGGCTCGACGCCCGTGGCAGACCCGCAGCATCCGCCAGCGCCAGCGCTGCCAGGGCGTTGGTATAGTTATGCTGGCCGGTAAGCGTCATCTCTTTCACGTTGAGGACTTTTTCCCCTTTCACTCGCAGCCAGGTTTCGCCCTGCTGACGATTCAGGTGATAGTCCCCCATATTGACGCCAAAGCTCACGCAACGCTCATCTGCACCACGAACCGGCATAGTCAGCGCATCATCGGCGTTGACCACGCATACTTTCGCGTTCTCATAGACGCGCAGTTTGGCTGCACGGTACTGCTGCAGTCCAAACGGATAACGGTCCATATGATCTTCAGTGACGTTCAAAATGGTGGCCGCGACAGCCCGTAAGCTGGAGGTTGTCTCCAGTTGGAAGCTGGACAGTTCCAGAACATACAGTTCGCGTTCGTCATCCAGCAGCATCAGCGCAGGCAGGCCAATATTACCGCCAACGCCGACGTTTACTCCGGCCGCTTTCGCCATTTCGCCAACCAGCGTCGTGACGGTGCTTTTACCGTTGGACCCGGTGATCGCGACGATCGGCGCCTGTGCTTCGCGACAAAACAGCTCAATGTCGCCAACAATTTCAATCCCTGCATCAGCAGCGGCGCTCAACGAAGGATGCGCCAGGGCAATACCAGGGCTGGCGACGATGAGATCGGCAGCCAGCAGCCAGTCATCATTCAGGCTGCCAACATGACGCTCAACCGCTTCCGGTAATTTATCCAGGCCAGGCGGCGTTGTGCGGGTATCCATCACACGCGGCGTCACGCCACGCGCCAGAAAGAAATCCACGCAGGACAGCCCGGTCAATCCCAGACCGATAATGACGACTTTTTTACCCTGGTAATCAGCCATGATTAACGTACCTTCAGCGTTGCCAGGCCAATCAGCACCAGCATCAGCGAAATAATCCAGAAGCGCACAATAACGCGCGGTTCCGGCCAGCCCTTCAGTTCATAGTGATGGTGAATCGGCGCCATACGGAAGATGCGCTGTCCGCGCAGCTTAAAGGAGCCCACCTGCAGAATGACCGACAGCGTTTCTACAACAAATACGCCGCCCATGATCACTAACAGGAACTCCTGACGCAGCAGTACGGCAATAATGCCCAGCGCGCCACCCAGTGCCAGTGAACCGACGTCGCCCATAAAGACCTGCGCCGGATAGGTGTTAAACCACAGGAAGCCTAAACCTGCGCCGACAATCGCCGTACAGACAATCACCAATTCGCCAGCGTGGCGTAAATAAGGAATGTGCAGATAGTTAGCAAAGTTCATGTTACCGGTCGCCCATGCCACCAGCGCAAAACCGGCGGCCACAAACACGGTCGGCATAATCGCCAGTCCATCCAGGCCGTCGGTAAGGTTTACCGCATTCCCGGTACCGACAATCACGAAGTACGCCAGCAGCACGTAGAACAGCCCCAGTTGCGGCATCACGTCTTTAAAGAACGGCACCACCAGCTCGGTCGCCGGAGTGTCTTTACCGGCCAGATACAGCGCAAACGCGACCCCTAATGCAATGACCGACATCCAGAAGTACTTCCAGCGGGCAATCAGGCCCTTGGTATCTTTGCGCACCACTTTGCGGTAGTCATCGACAAAACCGATAATGCCGTAGCCAATCAATACCACCAGCACGCACCATACGTACGGGTTCGACGGATATGCCCACAGCAGTACGGAGATAACTATCGCGGTGAGGATCATGATCCCACCCATGGTTGGCGTACCGCGTTTACTGAAGTGCGATTCCGGACCGTCGTTACGTACGACCTGTCCAAAGGACATTTTTTGTAAGCGGGCGATCATGCGCGGGCCCATCCACAAAGAGATGAACAGCGCGGTCAGCAGGCTGACGATGGCGCGAAACGTCAGATAGGAAAAGACGTTAAAGCCGGAATAATATTTGACCAAATGTTCGGCCAGCCAAACTAACATGTCCCATTCTCCTGTAATGCGCGTACTACCTCTTCCATGGCGGCACTACGTGAACCCTTCACTAAAATCGTCATGATCTGATGTTCTGCAATCAGTGCTTTAAGATGCGCGGTCAGCGCGGTTTTATCCGCAAAATGCTCACCAACGCCGCTGGCATGGCTAATTGCCTGACTCAGTTTCCCTGTACTCAGCACACGGTCGATACCCGCCGCCTTCGCAGCGATACCCACCTGCACGTGGCAGGCTTCACTTTCCGCGCCAAGCTCTGCCATATCGCCAACCACCAACACGCGGTAGCCAGGCATTTCAGACAGCACCTGTACCGCTGCGGTCATTGAGCCGACGTTAGCGTTATAGGAGTCGTCCAGCAGCAGCTGATTTTCTGCCAGTTGAATCGGAAACAGGCGTCCCGGGACCGCTTGCAAATCTTTCAGACCCGCTTTGATCGCCTCTGGCGTCGCGCCTACCGCCATAGCGAGCGCAGCCGCTGCCAGGGCGTTAGCAATGTTGTGGCGACCCGGCAGCGGTAGCAGAACATCAATGCTTCCGGTTGGGGTTTGCAGCGTAAACTCCGTGCCGTGTGAGGTCACATGTACGTTGGCCGCCGAAAAGTCGCTGTTAGCCGCATTCGGCGAAAAACGCCAGACTTTGCGATCGCCAATAATGCTCTGCCAGTTCAGCCAGTCGTTGTTGTCGGCATTCATAATGGCGATACCGTTCGCTGACAGGCCGGTAAAAATCTCACCTTTTGCCTTCGCCACGCCCGCCAGAGAACCAAAGCCTTCCAGATGCGCGGCGGCCAGGTTGTTCACCAACGCCGCTTCCGGACGCGTCAACCCAACGGTCCAGGCGATTTCACCCTGATGATTGGCGCCAAGTTCAATCACGGCATAGTCATAATCGTTGTTTAAGCGCAGCAGCGTCATCGGTACGCCGATGTCGTTATTCAGGTTGCCCGCGGTATATAACGTGTTGCCACACTGGCTCAGAATGGAGGCCGTCATCTCTTTAACAGAGGTTTTACCGGATGAGCCGGTAAGCGCGACAACGCGCGCCGGCACCTGAGCGCGTACCCACGCCGCCAGTTCACCAAACGCCAGACGCGTATCTTTCACAATCAGCTGCGGCAGGTCGGTGTCCAAAGGACGGCTGACCAACAGCGCACCCGCCCCGCTCTCTTGTGCCTTGTCGGCAAAATCATGGGCGTCAAAGCGTTCGCCTTTCAGCGCCACAAACAGGCAGCCTGGCGTCACTTTACGCGTATCGGTTGTCACCGCATCAAGGGCCAGATCGGCCCCTTTCAGTTCGCCACGGAGGATCTCCGCCAGTTGGCTGAGCGTTACGCTAATCATGCGATAACCCCCAGCAGACGTGCTGCCGTCACGCGATCGGAGTAGTCGAGACGGTGTGCACCGACAATCTGGTAATCTTCATGACCTTTGCCAGCGACCAGCACCACGTCATTTTCTTTTGCCTGCATGATGGCGCTAGTGACCGCTTCAGCACGGCCTTCCATTACTTTGGCCTGCCCGGCATCCAGCATACCCGCCAGAATGTCATTGATAATGGCGCGAGGCTCTTCGGTGCGTGGATTGTCATCCGTAACCACAACGACATCGGCAAACTGCTCGGCAATGGCGCCCATCAACGGACGTTTACCTTTGTCGCGATCGCCGCCGCAGCCAAAGACGCACCACAGCTTGCCGGTGCAATGCAGACGGGCCGCCTGCAGCGCTTTTTCCAGTGCATCCGGCGTATGGGCGTAATCAACTACCACGGTGGTTTTGCCCGGCGCGCTGAACACTTCCATGCGCCCGCAAACCGGCTGCAGTCGTGCCGCCGTTTTCAGTAAATCAGCTAACGGATACCCCAACGCCAACAGTGTGGCCAGCGCCAGCAGCAAATTGCTGACGTTAAACGCCCCCATCAGGCGGCTTTCAATTTCGCCGTCGCCCCATGAGGAAGCAAATCGAATCGTCGCGCCGCTATCGTGATAATCCACGTCAATCGCTTTTAACCAACGACCGTGACAGTTCGGGTTAATGTGGTCTTCCATTGATACGGCAACCGCATCGGGAAGTTTAGCCAGCCAGCGGCGACCGACTTCATCATCCGCATTAACAATGGCCTGCCCGCAATGGTGCGTGGAATACAGCAGCCATTTCGCGGCTTCGTAGTGCTCCATATCGCCGTGATAATCGAGATGGTCACGGCTTAAGTTGGTAAATACTGAGGCCGCAAATTTCAGCGCCGCCACGCGGTGCTGAACCAGACCATGCGATGAAACTTCCATCGCGCCAAAGGTCGCGCCCTGTTCAACCAGACCCGCCAGCACATGCTGAACGTCAACGGCTGAACCAGTAGTATTTTCCGTCGGGATCACTTTACCCAGCAGGCCATTACCTACCGTTCCCATTACCGCACTGGTTTCACCAAGCAGTTGGCTCCACTGTGCCAGCAGTTGGGTGGTGGTGGTTTTACCGTTCGTTCCGGTCACACCGACCAGACGCATTTTTTCAGAAGGCTCGTGGTAAAAACGGCCCGCCAGTGCAGATAAGCGTTCGTTAAGCTGGCTCAGATAGATAACCGGTACACCGTGCATTTCGCGGATTTCACCGTCAGCAGCTTCATCTTTTGCTTCTGCAATAATGGCAGCCACACCTTGCGCTATCGCCTGCGGGATATACCGACGCCCGTCCGCCTGATGACCCAATACTGCGACAAAGAGATCGCCCGATGCAGCCACACGGCTGTCGAGTGTCATCTCTCGCAGTGCTCGCTCCGGTGCACCCGGCACCCATGGAGCAAGAAGGTCGCGCAAATTACGATCTGCCACCTGTTGCCTCGCCTTGATTATTCACAAATTCATTTTTATCGCCCGTTGTCAGCGCATCCGGCTCGATGTTCATGGTGCGCAAAACGCCGCCCATGATGGCACCAAAGACCGGCGCGGAAACGGCGCCACCGTAATATTTACCCGCCTGCGGATCGTTGATAACAACAACCAGCGCGAAGCGCGGCTGACTCGCAGGCGCAACACCTGCGGTATAAGCAATGTATTTATTGATGTAGCGGCCATCTGGCCCGACTTTTTTCGCCGTACCGGTTTTAATAGCGATGCGATAGCCTTTAATCGCCGCCTTCACGCCGCCGCCACCAGGCAGCGCCACGCTTTCCATCATGTGCACCACGGTGCGTACGGTCGCTTCCGGGAAGATACGCTCGCCCGGAACAGGAGGGTCAACTTTGGTAATCGACAGCGGGCGATAAACGCCATAGCTGCCGATCGTTGCGTAGACTCGCGCTAACTGTAACGGCGTTACCATTAGCCCATAGCCGAAAGAGAAGGTGGCCCTCTCTATGTCAGACCACCGTTGTTTTTGAGGATATAAGCCACTGCGTTCTCCGACCAACCCCAAATTGGTCGCTTTTCCCAGCCCAAAACGTGAGTAAGTATCTACTAACGCTGAGGACGGCATCGCTAACGCCAGCTTGGAAACACCGACGTTACTCGACTTCTGCAAAACCCCGGTAAGGGTCAATTCGCTATAACGCGCCACGTCTTTAATTTCGTGGCCATTAATTCGGTAAGGAATGGTGTTAAGTACGGTATTTTCACGTACCACGCCACGCTGCAGCGCGGTCATCACCACCATCGGTTTAACGGTAGAACCCGGCTCAAACACGTCGGTAATGGTACGGTTACGCATCGCGTCTTTCGGCGTACCGGTGAGATTGTTCGGGTTGTAAGACGGACTGTTGGCCATTGCCAGCACTTCACCGGTGTTCACATCCACCAGCACCGCACTGCCTGACTCAGCCTTGTTAAACGCCACGGCGTTATTCAGTTCACGGTAGACCAGCGCCTGTAAACGCTCATCAATACTCAGCGCCAGGTTGTGCGCCGCCTGGCTGTCGGTAGAGGAGATATCTTCAATGACGCGGCCATAGCGGTCTTTACGTACAATACGTTCACCCGGTTGTCCGGTGAGCCATTTATCGAAGCTCTTCTCAACGCCTTCAATCCCCTGGCTGTCGACGTTGGTAAAACCGATGAGGTGAGCGGTCACTTCTCCGGAAGGATAGTAACGGCGGGACTCTTCACGCAGGTGAATCCCTGGCAGCTTCAGTTTTTTGATGTAGTCAGCCATGTCAGGGTTTACCTGACGCGCCAGATAGATAAAGCGCCCTTTCGGGTTGGCGTTAATGCGGGAAGCCAGTTGATCGAGCGGGAGGTTCAGCGCCGTCGACAGCGCTCTCCAGCGCTCGCCAACGCTCACGCCGCCTGCGTCATGCACCTCTTTCGGGTCGGCCCAAATCGCCTTCACCGGAACGCTCACCGCCAGTGGACGACCAGAGCGGTCGGTAATCATCCCGCGCGAGGTGGACACTTCCTGGACGCGCAGAGAGCGCATGTCGCCCTGACGTACCAGCATGTCCGGCGCGATGATTTGCAGCCAGGCAACGCGCCCCAGCAGAAAACCCAGTGCCAGCAAAATACAACCGCACAGTAACGCAAAACGCCAACTGATAAAGTTGGCTTGTTCTTCCTGGCGTTTTGGTTTGTGCGTTTTTGCCGCTGCTTTCATGCGTCGCGTTTATCCTTATTTTTGTACTACGATGTTTTCTTGTGAGGGATCAACATGCTGCATTTGCAGCTTTTCCGTTGCGATCCGTTCAACACGGCTATGGTCGCCGAGCGCGTTCTCCTCAAGGATCAAGTTGCGCCATTCGATATCAAGCGCATCTCGCTCCAGAACCAGCTGCTCACGCTGCGCGGTCAGTAACCGCGTATGGTGTGCTGTTGTCACGACGGTAACCGCCGTCAAAATAATGCAAATGAACAGGCAGAGTGGCAGCTTCCCAAACCGCAAAAGATCGTCACCGATCACACCAGGCAAGGCATGGCGCTCGTTGCTTCCTATCGATCCCTTAACTTTGCTGAGGGCTTCTGTCACTCTGCTGATCATGCGTTCGTCCTCTCTGCAATACGCAGAACTGAACTACGGGCACGAGGATTTTCAGCTACCTCTTCTTCGCCCGGCATCATCTTGCCTAGTGCTCTTAACTCACGGCCGCCCAGCTTTTTGATCTGCGCTTCGGTCATCGGTATTCCAGCCGGAACCTGAGGACCACGGCTTTGTTCGCGCATAAAGCGTTTCACAATGCGATCTTCAAGCGAATGGAAACTGATTATCGAAAGGCGACCACCTGGTGCCAGCACGCTGAGCGAGCTTTTTAGCGCCTGCTCTATCTCCTCCAGTTCACTGTTCACCCAAATGCGCACCGCCTGGAAGGTACGGGTCGCGGGATGTTTGAATTTGTCTTTCACTGGCATTGCCGCCGCAATCACTTCCGCCAGCTCTTTGGTGCGAGTCATCGGTTCGATGCGATTGCGCTCGACAATGGCGCGAGCAATGCGTTTGCCGAAGCGTTCTTCGCCAAAAGTTTTAATCACCCAGGCAATGTCTGCTTCATCGGCGGTTTGCAGCCATTCAGCCGCTGACTGACCGCGTGTTGGGTCCATACGCATATCTAACGGACCGTCACGCATAAACGAAAAACCGCGCTCCGCGTCATCAAGCTGCGGAGATGAAACCCCAAGATCGAGAAGAATCCCGTCGATCTTACCGGTCAGTCCGCGTTCGGCGACATAGTCAGCCAACGCAGAAAAAGGTCCATGTACGATGGAGAAGCGAGGATCGGTAATCGTCTTTGCAACGGCAATAGCCTGCGGATCGCGATCGATTGCCAGTAAACGTCCCTCTTCACCAAGCTGTGAGAGGATCAGACGTGAATGACCACCGCGACCAAATGTCCCATCAATGTAGATGCCGTCTGGACGAATATTCAGGCCGTTTACGGCTTCATCCAGCAACACCGTGGTGTGTTTATAATTTTCCATCATCTTATAGAGACAAGTCCTGCAATCGTTCCGACAGCGCGCCGGTCACAGACTGCTCAGCGTCGATATCTTCCTTGACCTGTTGATACCAGGTCGTTTCATCCCACAGCTCAAACTTATTGAACTGCCCAACCAGCATCACTTCTTTCGTTAGCCCTGCGTGTTGTCGCAGAATGGGCGCGATCAATAAGCGACCGGCGTTATCCATCTGACATTCGCTGGCATGACCCAGCAATAAGCGCTGTACGCGACGCTCAACTGGATTCATGCTCGACAGACGCGATAACTTCTGCTCGATAATTTCCCATTCAGGCAGGGGGTACAGCAGCAGGCACGGGTGATGGATGTCAATGGTACAAACCATTTGACCGGTAGCGCTCTCGAGCAGTTGATCCCGATAACGGGTAGGCACCGATAAGCGCCCTTTACTGTCGAGATTAACTAACGTTGCTCCCCGGAACATGCCAGTCTCACCCCCGATTACCACTTTATCCCACAAATTCCCACTTAAAGGAGTTTACGGAGCGGAGGAAAACCTTGTCAAGCAAGTCACGGCGCTTAGCAGAGCAAAAAACCCATTGTTTACGGCTAATATCTGCGTTGAACAAATTCCGTACAGCAAACGAAGCAAATTAACGTCATGAATATTTGTAAGAAAAAAATCCAACAACTCATCATTGTTTAAAACAACTCAATATCAACCGAGGAAAATATAAAGTGTCAGTTTGCGACGCGAGCGGCATTTTAGGACAATATGCAGCGAGATAACAGTACCAGTTCATCGGTCTGTACGGCCCGTACGGCCAAGGAAGGTGAGAGATTGCCGCAATTCGGCGGCAAAGTGTTTGTTAATTCGGCAAATCCACACAAGCATGTAACAAAATAATACAAACGTAACGCGCCGTTACGTATCAATAACCCAAAAAAGGATAGTTGCATTTTTAAATTAGGATAATTAAAGAATAAATTTCAGATAATTCTAAAGAATATTCTTAAATAGAATAAGGTTATTTCTGAGAATAAAATATTTGATGGCATCGAAGCATTCTCTCCAATGCCATCAATAGCAACCACTTAGTTACGGCTAAGGATGCCGCGGCGGTACAGATTACGCCGAATGCGCGTTAATCCTGGTTTTGGTTTACGCGGTTCATCAAGGCTTGCAAGGACGATCTCCAGCACACGTTCAGCCACATCTCGGTGGCGCTGTGCCACTGCCAGCACCGGACATTGCAGGAAGTCGAGCAGTTCGTGATCGCCAAACGTGGCAATGGCTAAATCGGATGGCAGTTGCCCATCGCGACGCAATGTCACATCCATCACCCCCTGCAATAGCGCGAATGAGGTGGTGAACAGTGCCTGAGGCATCGGATGTGTTTCCAGCCATTTATCAAACAACTGCGCTGCTGCCTCCCGCTCATAGCTATTGGCATACAGGAAGTGCACGTCACGCGGATCGTCTTTCCACGCGGTACGGAAACCCTGTTCGCGCAGGAAACTGACCGATAATTCAGGGAGCGCCCCCAGATAGAGCACGGTTTCAGCAGGGAATTTACGCAATTCCTCCGCCAGCATTTCTGCATCATCCTGGTCTGCGCCGACAACACTGGTGAAGTGTTCACGATCCAGCGCACGATCCAGCGCCACAATCGGGAATGAACTGTTCGCCCAGCGCTGATAGAACGGATGTTCCGGCGGTAATGAGGTAGACACAATAATGGCGTCAACCTGACGCTGCAAAAGGTGCTCAATACAGCGCATTTCGTTATCCGGCTGATCTTCAGAGCAGGCAATCAGCAGTTGATACCCACGCTGACGCGCCTGACGTTCCAGGTAGTTTGCAATGCGGGTATAACTCGTATTCTCCAGGTCCGGGATTACTAACCCGATAGAACGTGTGCGTCCAGCACGGAGCCCGGCCGCCACAGCATTAGGGTGGTAATTATGTTCGCGCACCACCGCCATGACTTTTTCGACCGTTTTGTCGCTTACGCGGTATTGCTTTGCTTTGCCATTAATAACGTAGCTTGCAGTCGTTCGCGAAACGCCGGCCAACCGAGCGATTTCATCCAGTTTCACAATTGCCCCTTGCGTAAAATGTACAAACCATAACCTTTAAGATGGCATGGGTTAAATTTATTAACATCTAAGCGCAGAATAATGACTGCGGCAACCGCTTTTGTCTCTGGTTACTGCTGATTTCGCAAAAAAAAAGCGCAACAGGTAGCATCAGCGAAAACGGGTACGTTACCTGTAGGCCGGATAAGGCATTTACGCCGCCATCCGGCATGACCTCCACGATGATGCCTGATGGCACTGTGCTTATCAGGCCTACAGTCGGCTATTAACGCATGATTTTATCGCCTCGGGAGAGTCCCACCACGCCGGAACGGGCAACTTCCACAATTTTAGCGACTTCACGCAGCGTTGCCAGAAACGCATCCAGCTTATCGCTGGTGCCCGCCAGTTGTACGGTGTAGATCGACGGCGTAACGTCGATAATTTGCCCACGAAAAATCTCCGTGTTGCGTTTCACCTCTTCCCGGCCATACCCGCTGGCCTGAATTTTCACCAGCATAATTTCTCGTTCAACATGGGCGCCCTGCCCCAGTTCGCTGACGCGCAGAACGTCCACCAGCTTGTGCAGTTGCTTTTCAATTTGCTCGAGGACCTTTTCATCGCCCACGGTCTGGATCGTCATCCGTGATAAGGTCGGATCGTCAGTCGGCGCGACGGTCAGGCTTTCAATGTTGTAACCACGCTGAGCGAAGAGGCCTATTACGCGCGATAATGCCCCAGACTCGTTTTCCAGTAATACTGATAATATCCGGCGCATAATCAGGTCCTCTCCGTTTTGCTTAACCACATCTCATCCATACCGCCCCCTCGAATTTGCATCGGGTAGACATGCTCACTGCCATCGACGGTGACATCAACAAACACCAGCCGGTGGTTGCGCACATGTTCCAGTGCTTCCCCCAGTTTGCTTTCCAGCTCATCCGGATGATTTATCTGGATACCAATATGCCCATATGCTTCAGCAAGACGAACAAAATCAGGTAGCGACTGCATATAAGACTGCGAATGACGCCCGGAATAGATCATGTCCTGCCACTGTTTCACCATGCCGAGATAGCGGTTGTTAAGGTTGAGTACCAGCACCGGCAGCTCATATTGCAGCGCCGTCGACAGCTCCTGAATATTCATCTGAATACTGCCATCACCGGTAACGCAGACTACCGTTTCATTCGGCAGTGCCATCTTCACCCCTAACGCTGCGGGTAAACCGAATCCCATGGTGCCGAGGCCGCCTGAGTTGATCCAGCGGCGCGGTTTATCAAACGGATAGTACAGCGCAGCAAACATCTGATGCTGACCAACGTCAGAGGTCACATACGCATCCCCTTTTGTCAGACGCCAGATGGTTTCGATCACTGCCTGCGGTTTAATACTTTCGCTTTGAGTGTCGTATTTCAGGCACTGACGGGCGCGCCAGTGCTCAATCTGTTGCCACCAGTCACGGTTATCGTCCAGCGGCTGCTGCGATTTCTCCTGCTCCAGCAGCTCAAGCATCTGATCCAGCACCAGGAGAGCATCGCCCACGATTGGAATATCCGCCGTGACGGTTTTTGAAATAGAGGTGGGGTCGATATCGATATGTAACACGGTCGCATTCGGGCAATATTTTGCCAAATTATTGGTTGTACGATCGTCAAAGCGCACGCCGACCGCAAATATCACATCCGAATGATGCATAGTCATATTCGCTTCATAGGTACCATGCATACCCAACATGCCCAGTGCCTGACGATGCGTTGCCGGAAACGCACCTAAGCCCATCAGTGAGGAGACAACCGGCAGATTTAGTGCTTCAGCAATCTGCCTCAGCTGTTCGTGGCAGGCAGCATTCACTGCCCCGCCCCCCACGTACACAACCGGCTTTTTAGCCGCTACTAACGTCTGCAGAGCGCGTTTTATCTGCCCTTTATGTCCGGTCGTCGTCGGATTATACGAACGCATGCTCACCGACTCCGGCCAGCTGTAAGGCAGTTTCTTCGCCGGATTCAGAATATCTTTCGGCAAATCCACTACCACCGGTCCCGGACGACCGCTTGCCGCCAGCCAGAAGGCTTTTTTCAGCACCTGCGGGATGTCTTCCGTTTGTTTAACCAGAAAGCTGTGTTTTACCACCGGGCGAGAAATCCCCACCATGTCGCACTCCTGAAAGGCATCGTAACCAATCAGAGAGGTAGCCACTTGTCCGGAGAGGATCACCAGCGGGATGGAGTCCATGTACGCCGTTGCGATACCGGTGATCGCATTGGTTGCTCCCGGCCCTGAGGTGACCAACACAACGCCCACTTCCCCCGTCGCACGTGCCAGACCATCGGCCATATGGACCGCTGCCTGCTCATGGCGGACCAGCACATGATCAATACCACCGACCGTATGCAAAGCATCATAAATATCGAGGACTGCGCCCCCGGGATATCCGAATACCTGCTTCACACCCTGATCGATGAGCGATCGGACGACCATCTCGGCTCCAGACAACATCTCCATGGCTTGCCTCCACTCTTATAATGAATAACGGTTTAACAACACATTAACCGCTGACGATAAGGCATGGCAATTGACACTGAAGTGGTGGCGTAACGGCGGATAAGAATAAAACGGAGGAAAGAATCGAATAAACGGAGAATTAAACCAGTATAAGCAAATGAAATGACAAATAATCGCTTAAAAATGAGCACTTACAGCGATTACTCTATTTTTTCGCCCTCCCGGGCAAAAAACAAAAGCAGATTTCAGCATAAAATTTCAAATAAAAATAAAAAAGCAGAATAAACCAGATGCATCATCGGATTTACTCTGCCATAGGTCACTGCTTACAGATGGAGACTAACAGCTCTTCCATCCATTGATGTCCTTTATCCCGACCAGCGGCTTCATGCCAGGAAAGATAACAAGTCCGGCTATTCAGTTTTAACGGTAGCGGTAATATTTGCAGTTCTAAAGCCTCAGAGAACTCTTCAGCTAACCAGCGTGGCGCAATAGAAACCAAATGAGTTTGGGATACAATATTCAGTACGCTGATTAATGCCATTCCCTGATAAGCTACGCAGGCTTGTTTATCCTGAGTGTCATACCAGGGTTGACTGAATGACGCAAAGCGTTCGAGAGAAACTACCGCATGCTGTTCATTATAAACATCACTCTCCAGTAATGGACCGCTAATGCGTGGGTGTTTTTTACTTGCGACTAACACCATTTCATCATTGAATAACGGGATGCTGGTGAACTCAGGACGGCGGAATTCTTCATAACTAATAACAAATTCTGTTTCCTGATACCGTAATTGATGTTCTGTATTTTGGTTGAGCGAGGATTTAAATACAACATGAATATTAGGCGCAACTTGCTCAACGCGATTGTAAATCAAGGACGTGAGGATATTATCCAATGGGCTACAGACGCAAAGATTAAATACACGTGAGCTGCTGGTGGGTTCAAAACCGGACCCTGGCAGTTCATTCTGCACCAATTGCAGCGCCTGACGAATAGAGCCAAATAGCTGAAAAGCCCGTGCAGTTGGCTGGATGCCTCGGCCATAGCGCACAAAGAGCTCATCATTAAACATAACCTTCAGACGCGCGACTGCGTTGCTGACTGCAGGCTGAGACATACCCAGAGAATGCGCTGCGCGAGTAATATTCTGTTCTTGCATCACCGCATCAAAAACGGTTAATAAATTAAGGTCAACCATGCGCAGCTGCGGTTTCCCCATCTCTAAAAGATTAGGTTTATCTATTATTTTTACTTCTGGCATATTTAACTCCACTGTCACTCAAAACTCCCTTTTCCCAGACGGAGCTCAGAAATAACCTCCGCTAATATGATTTACCATGCATATAAAATAAGAAAAAGGGAAAGCATTAAAATTAGGAAAACATAAAGACCCTGGCCTGAATGAACAAAAACCAATGCGAGCGCAGTGGGGCAGAGGTCGCTGCACGATGATTCATACGTTTAAATGTCGAAAACAATATAAACATAACCATGACAAATACACAATCATGCACGAAGTGAATGTATATTTAAGATTTAATTAAATGTTTATATCATTAACACCGCGATGCTTAACATTTATTTATCAATCATTTTTCCCACGGCACCTCAAATCTATTCAGAATTAGTATAAAAACCAATAAATCATAAAGATAGAAAATCCATCCACAAGTTATCTCTTCAATATGCCGTTACAATAGCTGAAAACAAATATGCTCAAATATGTCAAATCGTGAAAAGTATGTAATCCACACGCTGATTTATTTTATACAACCATAAAAATTCAGCACAATTCGCTCAAAGTTCAGGAGATTTTTTCCGCCGAGTGGGGGCATTTGTGGGGGATGGGGTTGACATCAATCTTCATATCCAGTACCACTAAAAGCATATCGCATTCGCCTGGAGCTTGATTGATGACTTACATTGCTCGTTTTAACGGTCTACTACTACTAAACGCATTCTCATTGCGCGGTAGACTGGTGGACGACATTCAGCATTAAGTCAGCTCCAGTTAAGACAAAAACCCGCGCCATTGCGCGGGTTTTTTTATGCTCGAAGCAAGGCGCCCTAAACACCAAGGACTTAAACCATGAGCCAGCAAGTCATTATTTTCGATACCACCTTACGCGATGGTGAACAGGCGTTACAGGCAAGCCTGAGTGTGAAAGAAAAACTGCAGATAGCTCTGGCCCTCGAGCGTATGGGCGTTGACGTGATGGAAGTGGGTTTCCCGGTCTCTTCTCCAGGTGACTTTGAGTCCGTACAAACCATCGCTCGTCAGGTTAAGAACAGCCGCGTGTGTGCCTTAGCACGCTGCGTAGAAAAAGATATCGACGTTGCCGCGGAATCGCTGAAGGTCGCTGAGGCTTTCCGCATTCATACCTTTATCGCCACCTCGCCGATGCATATCGCGACGAAATTACGCAGCACGCTGGATGAAGTGATCGAACGAGCAATCTATATGGTTAAGCGTGCGCGTAATTATACAGATGACGTGGAGTTCTCATGTGAAGATGCGGGACGTACTCCTATCGCCGATCTGGCCCGCGTGGTCGAAGCCGCCATTAACGCCGGTGCCAAAACCATCAATATCCCTGATACCGTCGGTTACACCATGCCATTTGAGTTTGGTGGAATCATTTCTGGCCTGTATGAACGCGTACCGAATATCGATAAAGCCATCATCTCCGTGCACACCCATGATGATTTAGGTCTGGGCGTTGGCAACGCGCTGGCGGCCGTTCACGCCGGTGCTCGCCAGGTGGAAGGCGCAATGAACGGTATCGGCGAACGCGCCGGTAACTGCTCACTGGAAGAAGTGATCATGGCGATCAAAGTACGCAAAGATATTCTGAACGTACAGACCCGCATTAATCACCAGGAAATTTGGCGTACCAGTCAGTTAGTCAGCCAAATCTGCAACATGCCTATCCCGGCCAACAAAGCGATTGTCGGTAGCGGCGCGTTTGCCCACTCTTCCGGTATCCATCAGGACGGTGTGCTGAAAAATCGTGAAAACTACGAAATCATGACGCCTGAATCCATCGGCCTGAACCAGGTACAGTTAAACCTGACCTCCCGTTCCGGACGCGCTGCGGTAAAACACCGTATGGACGAGATGGGATATAAAGAAAATGAATACAACCTGGACAACCTGTACGACGCCTTCCTGAAACTGGCGGATAAAAAAGGTCAGGTATTTGATTACGACCTGGAAGCACTGGCCTTTATTAACAAACAGCAAGAAGAGCCAGAGCATTTCCGTCTGGATTACTTCAGCGTGCAGTCCGGCTCAAATGACATCGCCACCGCCTCCGTCAAGCTGGCCTGCGGTGAAGAAGTGAAAGCCGAAGCGGCGAACGGTAACGGCCCGGTCGATGCCATTTATCAGGCCATCAACCGTGTTACCGAATACAACATTGAACTGGTGAAATACAGCCTGACCGCCAAAGGGCACGGTAAAGATGCGCTGGGTCAGGTGGATATCGTCGCCAACTATAACGGTCGCCGCTTCCACGGCGTCGGTCTGGCGACAGATATCGTCGAATCTTCCGCTAAAGCAATGGTTCATGTGCTGAACAACATCTGGCGCGCCGAAGAAGTCGAAAAAGAATTGCAACGCAAAGCTCAGAACAACGAGAACAACAAGGAAACCGTGTGATGTCGAAGAATTATCATATTGCTGTTTTGCCGGGTGACGGTATTGGCCCGGAAGTGATGGCGCAAGCCTTGAAGGTACTGGACGCAATCCGCAACCGTTTTAACATGCGCATTACCACCAGCCACTACGATGTGGGTGGTGCGGCCATTGATAACCACGGCCAGCCGCTGCCGCCTGCGACGGTTGAAGGCTGTGAGCAAGCTGACGCCATTTTGTTTGGCTCCGTTGGCGGCCCGAAATGGGAACATCTGCCGCCTAACCAGCAACCCGAGCGTGGTGCGCTGCTGCCGTTGCGTAAGCACTTCAAATTATTCAGTAACCTGCGTCCGGCGAAGTTGTACCAGGGGCTGGAAGCCTTTTGCCCGCTGCGCGCCGACATTGCAGCTAACGGTTTCGACATCCTGTGCGTACGTGAACTGACCGGCGGGATCTACTTCGGTCAGCCAAAAGGCCGCGAAGGCAGCGGACAACATGAAAAAGCGTTTGATACCGAGGTTTATCACCGTTTCGAGATCGAACGTATTGCGCGTATCGCGTTTGAATCCGCTCGCCAGCGTCGCCGTAAAGTCACATCGATTGATAAAGCGAACGTACTGCAAACATCGATTCTGTGGCGCGAAATCGTCAATGAAATTGCGAATGAATATCCGGACGTTGAACTGGCGCATATGTACATCGACAACGCGACGATGCAATTGATCAAAGATCCTTCCCAGTTCGACGTGTTGCTGTGCTCTAACCTGTTTGGCGACATTCTGTCTGACGAATGCGCCATGATCACGGGCTCAATGGGGATGTTGCCGTCTGCCAGCCTGAATGAGCAGGGTTTTGGCCTGTACGAGCCCGCTGGCGGTTCTGCACCTGATATCGCAGGGAAGAATATTGCCAATCCTATCGCCCAAATTCTGTCACTGGCGCTGCTGTTGCGTTACAGCCTGGATGCCAATGATGCGGCAACCGCCATTGAGAGCGCCATCAACCGCGCATTAGAAGAAGGCATTCGCACCGGTGACTTAGCCCGTGGCGCTGCCGCAGTCGGTACCGATGAAATGGGTGACATTATTGCCCGTTATGTCGCAGAAGGGGTGTAATCATGGCCAAAACGTTATACGAAAAATTGTTTGATGCGCACGTCGTCTTTGAGGCGCAAAACGAAACCCCGCTGTTGTATATCGACAGACATCTGGTGCATGAAGTGACCTCTCCGCAGGCGTTTGATGGGCTGCGCGCGCATGGACGTCAAGTGCGCCAGCCAGGCAAAACCTTTGCCACCATGGACCACAACGTCTCCACGCAGACCAAAGACATTAACGCTTCCGGCGAGATGGCGCGTATTCAGATGCAGGAATTGATCAAAAACTGTAATGAATTTGGCGTCGAACTGTACGACCTGAATCATCCGTATCAGGGGATCGTCCACGTAATGGGGCCTGAACAAGGCGTGACGTTGCCGGGTATGACCATCGTCTGCGGCGACTCCCACACCGCCACCCACGGCGCGTTCGGCGCGTTGGCCTTTGGTATTGGCACCTCTGAAGTTGAACACGTGCTGGCGACGCAGACCCTGAAACAAGGGCGCGCCAAAACCATGAAGATTGAAGTCAACGGCAAAGCAGCCCCTGGTATTACCGCCAAAGATATCGTGCTGGCGATTATCGGTAAAACCGGTAGCGCGGGCGGCACCGGGCACGTGGTTGAGTTTTGCGGCGAAGCCATTCGCGAACTGAGCATGGAAGGCCGTATGACCCTGTGTAACATGGCCATTGAAATGGGTGCCAAAGCGGGTCTGGTCGCACCGGATGAAACCACCTTTAACTATGTGCAAGGGCGTTTACACGCACCGAAAGGCGAAGATTTTACCCACGCGGTTGAGTACTGGAAAACGCTGAAAACCGACGATGGAGCCACCTTTGATACCGTCGTCACCCTGCAGGCAGAAGAGATCGCGCCGCAAGTCACCTGGGGAACGAACCCGGGTCAGGTCATCTCGGTAAACGATAATATTCCCGACCCAGCATCATTTACCGATCCGGTGGAACGCGCATCGGCTGAGAAAGCGTTGGCTTACATGGGATTAAAACCGGGCATTCCGTTAACAGAAGTTGCTATCGATAAAGTGTTCATCGGTTCCTGCACCAACTCGCGTATTGAAGATTTACGCGCCGCAGCGGAAATCGCCAAAGGCCGTAAAGTCGCACCGGGCGTACAGGCGCTGGTGGTGCCGGGTTCTGGTCCGGTGAAAGCGCAAGCGGAAGCAGAAGGTCTGGATAAGATTTTTATCGAAGCAGGATTCGAATGGCGTTTACCGGGCTGTTCGATGTGTCTGGCGATGAACAATGACCGCCTGAATCCGGGTGAGCGCTGTGCCTCCACCAGCAACCGTAACTTTGAAGGCCGTCAGGGCCGTGGTGGTCGCACGCATTTAGTCAGCCCGGCCATGGCCGCCGCTGCCGCCGTTACTGGTCATTTTGCCGACATTCGCAGCATCAAATAAGGAAACTACCATGGCAGAGAAATTTACCCAGCATACCGGCCTGGTTGTCCCACTGGATGCGGCCAACGTTGATACCGACGCCATTATTCCCAAACAGTTTTTGCAGAAGGTGACGCGTACCGGTTTTGGCGCTCATCTGTTCAACGACTGGCGTTTTCTGGACGAAAAAGGTCAACAGCCTAATCCTGAGTTCGTGCTGAACTTCCCGGAATATAAAGGTGCGTCAATTCTGCTCGCGCGGGAAAACTTTGGCTGCGGCTCTTCTCGCGAACATGCGCCGTGGGCGCTGACCGATTACGGTTTTAAAGTGGTGATCGCCCCAAGCTTCGCCGACATCTTCTACGGTAACAGCTTCAATAACCAACTGCTGCCGGTCACCCTGAGCGATGCGCAGGTGGATGAACTGTTTGCGCAGGTGTTAGCCAATCCAGGCATTAAATTTGAAGTGGATCTGGAAGCGCAGGTGGTGAAAGCGGGCGATAAGTCTTACAGCTTTAAAATCGACGACTTCCGCCGTCACTGCATGCTGAATGGTCTCGACAGCATCGGGCTGACGCTGCAGCATGAAGCGGCCATCACCGAGTACGAAAACGAGCAGCCAGTGTTTATGCGCTAGTCCTTGTTATGCCGGATGCGCTGCGCTTATCCGGCCTACATATGCGCTCCAATTGTAGGCCGGATAAGGCGTTTACGCCGCCATCCGGCACTTTATAAATCAAACATCCTTCACCCGCCCGGTCATCACCAACGTAACCACTGAAATCGCCGCGATTACCCAGTAAACGGCAAAATGTCCGTAACTTTGTGCAACAGCACCCTGAATCACCCCCGCCAGAATGACGCCGGTCGAAATACTGTTGGTAAATAATGTGGTCGCTGAACCCGCGCGTCCGGGCATCAGATCCTGAAACCACAGCATGCCTATCCCAGCGACAATACCGATGAATACGGCGTTAAACAGTTGCAATATAAGCAGAGCCGTATGGCTATGAAAGAAGATCAGCCCCAGATAAAACAGCACGCCGGCCGCCACGGCGACGATCATCATTCGCCGTTTACCAAAGTGTTTCACGTAGTAGCCCGCCAGAATCATCGCCGGAATTTCCAGCCCGGCAGCCGTCCCCATTAAAATGCCCGCCAGCTTATCGGGCAGCCCTAAATCCTGGCTAATCCACAGTGGCATATCAATGATGTACATGGTATTGCAGGTCCACATCAGCGTGGAGGCAATAAACAGCATACGCACATTTTTGTCCTGCCAACCGCCGGTTTGTTCCAGCGGCACGTCAACGGACTGCTCCACCCGAGCGACAGACGGCAGTATCAGCGCAATCAGCACCAGGCTAATGGCAAAAATCCCTGCGGCAATGGAAAACATCGCCGTAAAGCCGTAATTCAGCGCCAGCATGAAGGCCAGCGGCGGTCCGATCACCCAGGCCAGCGAAAGCTGCGCACGCATCACCGAACTAAACATCACTACTTCACGCGCGGAGTTATCCGCATATTCCCGCGCCAGCGCAAACAGCTGCGGCATGGCGGTATTCGCCAGCGAGGCCAGCAGCACACCGCAGGTGATCAACGTGAGATAATGGCGATTAAACGCAAACAGCAGCGCGTTGCCAATCGCCATCAGGCAGCAAAACATGATCAGCTTGCGCCGATCGCCCTGGCTGTCGGATCGTTTTGCAAGCCCGAGGCTAACCACGATCCCGGCAATCGCATTGACGGTGTAAAACAGCCCGACCCAAAATGGTTGCGCCCCGACTTCGCGGCTCAGGAACAGGCTCAGCGTGGGGGCCTGCAACGCCCCTGCCACGCCCATCATAAAAGCGACCAGCATAAATGCCGCGTAAACGCCGTTGAGGCGCCGTCCCATGGTCATAATCCAGAGCATTGTTATCCCTATTGGCTGGGCTGATACGAAAAAAGCCAGCAGAAAAAATCTGCTGGCGGGTGATTTTACACCAATACTCAGTCACACATGATGTCTGCAATGCGTAATTCAGAGGTCAGGCTGTCACCTCCCACTGCATCAGTTCTTCGAGCATCTTTAAGCGCTGCGGTGCGCTCAGGCAAGCCAACCAGGACGTTTTTTCCGTCGCGGTAAAGTACTTCAACCAGAATTGACGCATAGATGACCCCTTCGTTGTCTCATCGCTTCATCGGAATCTATTATTGGCTTAATATAGGGATAATAAAATTGCTGAGTTTTTCGCAGGAGTTCCCCTTTTATGTCTTCTGGTCGTTTGCAACAACAGTTCATCCGTCTGTGGCAATGCTGTGACGGCAAAACGCAAGACACCACGCTGAACGAGCTGGCAGAGCTGCTTAGCTGCTCGCGCCGCCATATGCGTACCCTGCTTAATACCATGCAGGAGCGCGGTTGGTTAACGTGGGAAGCCGAGGTTGGACGCGGTAAACGCTCACGCCTGACATTCCTCTACACCGGGCTGGCGCTCCAGCAGCAACGCGCAGAAGACCTGCTGGAACAGGATCGCATCGATCAACTGGTGCAACTGGTCGGTGACAAAACGGCCGTCCGGCAAATGCTGGTTTCCCACCTCGGCCGCAGCTTTCGTCAGGGTCGGCATATCATGCGCGTTCTCTATTATCGTCCCATGCGCAACCTGCTACCTGGTACGGCGCTACGCCGCTCCGAAACCCATATCGCCCGACAAATCTTCAGCGCCTTACTTCGCGTAAATGAGGAAAATGGGGAACTGGAAGCGGACATTGCCCATCACTGGCAGCAGATTTCACCTTTACACTGGCGATTCTTCCTGCGACCGGGGATCCATTTTCATCACGGTCGTGAGCTGGAGATGGACGATGTGATCACCTCATTGACCCGAATTAACACGTTGCCTCTGTACTCTCACATTACACAAATCGTCTCTCCCACGGCCTGGACGCTGGATATCCATCTGTCCCAGCCCGACCGTTGGCTTCCCTGGTTATTGGGGCAAGTCCCCGCCATGATCCTGCCGCGAGAATGGGAAACGCTGAATAACTTCTCCAGCCACCCGATTGGTACTGGCCCATATGCGGTGATGAGAAACACCAATAACCAGCTGAAAATTCACGCATTTGATGATTACTTTGGTTACCGGGCGCTGATCGACGAAGTGAACGTTTGGGTGTTACCTGACATCGGCGAAGAGCCAGGCGGCGGTTTGACGCTAAAAGGTCCCACAGAGGATGAAAAGGCGATTGAAAGTCGCCTCGAAGAAGGTTGCTACTACCTGCTGTTTGATGCACGATCCCACCGCGGCGCAAATCAGGAGGTCCGCGAGTGGGCTAGCCGCGTACTCTCGCCAACCCATTTAATTTGCCACGCCGACGAACAGTATCAGCGACTGTGGTTCCCCGCCTACGGCTTACTGCCTCGCTGGCATCACGCCAGACCCGGCCATGGCGAAAAACCAGCCGGGCTGGAAACGCTGACGCTCACTTACTATCGCGATCACATCGAACACCGGATTATCGCGCAGATCATGAAAACGCTGCTGGCTGCGCATCAGGTGCAGTTGACTATTCAGGAGATCGACTACGATCAATGGCATGCGGGAGAAATCGTCAGCGATATTTGGCTAAACAGCGCCAACTTTACCCTACCGCTGGACTTCTCGCTGTTCGCCCATTTGTGCGAAGTCCCGCTGCTGCAAAACTGTATCTCACGGGACTGGGAAAACGATGCGGCTCGCTGGCGAACGGGCGAAATGAGCCTGGCAGCATGGTGCCAACAGCTGCTCGCCACAAAGGCCATTGTGCCATTAATCCACCACTGGCTGATCATTCAGGGACAGCGCAGTATGCGCGGGTTACGCATGAATACCCTCGGCTGGTTTGATTTTAAATCGGCGTGGTTTGCTCCGCCGGATCCTTAATTGATGCTAAGCAACAAAATCATTACACTAACGCCGTTCTCAACGGGGTGCTAAATAAAAACATACACAGAATCATTCGATCTGCGTATGGGCTGAGAGATACCCGTCGAACCTGATCCGGATAATGCCGGCGAAGGGATTTGAGGCTTATCTCAAGTCCTTTGCCACCCAACTCTTGAGGTGCAAAGTGTTTAAAAAATATCTTCCGCTTTTACTGCTGTGCGCAGCGCCTGTCTTCGCCAAACCTGTACTGACCGTCTATACCTACGACTCGTTCGCGGCTGACTGGGGCCCGGGCCCGACAATCAAAAAAGCCTTTGAAGCTGACTGCAACTGTGAATTAAAACTGGTCGCGCTGGAAGATGGTGTTTCATTGCTTAACCGCCTGCGCATGGAAGGAAAAAACAGTAAAGCCGACGTTGTACTCGGTCTGGATAACAACCTTCTGGAAGCCGCCACACAAACCAAACTGTTTGCCAAAAGTGGTGTAGCAAACGACACCGTTAACGTACCCGGCGGCTGGAAAAACGATACCTTCGTTCCGTTTGACTACGGCTATTTCGCCTTCGTTTATGATAAGAACAAGCTGAAGAATCCGCCCAAAAGCCTGAAGGAACTGGTTGAAAGCGACCAAAAATGGCGCGTCATTTATCAGGATCCGCGCACCAGCACGCCGGGTCTGGGTCTGCTGCTATGGATGCAGAAAGTCTATGGCGATAAAGCGCCAGAGGCGTGGCAGAAACTGGCAGCCAAAACCGTCACCGTCACCAAGGGCTGGAGCGAAGCCTACGGCCTGTTCCTGAAAGGTGAAAGCGATCTGGTGCTCAGCTACACCACCTCTCCGGCCTATCACATCATCGCCGAGAAAAAAGACAACTACGCCGCCGCTAATTTTAGCGAAGGCCACTATTTGCAGGTGGAAGTCGCCGCGCGTACCGCGGCCAGCAAGCAGCCGGAACTGGCCGAGAAGTTCCTGAAGTTTATGGTGTCTCCGGCATTCCAGAATGCGATTCCGACCGGCAACTGGATGTATCCGGTGACGCAGGTCGCCCTGCCGTCAGGATTCGAGCAACTGACTAAGCCAGCCACCGCGCTGGAATTTACGCCGCAGCAGGTTGCAGCTCAACGCCAGGCATGGATTAGCGAATGGCAACGCGCCGTCAGCCGTTAATCCCCGGCTGGCTGGTTCCAGGGCTTTCAGCTGCCACATTGATGGTGGCTGTCGCGCTGGCCGCGTTTCTGGCGCTGTGGTTTAACGCCCCGCAGGGAGAATGGCTCTCACTGTGGCAAGATGACTACCTGTGGCACGTGGTGCGCTTTTCTTTCTGGCAGGCTTTTCTATCCGCTGTGCTGTCGGTTGTCCCGGCGATTTTCCTTGCCAGAGCGCTCTATCGTCGCCGTTTTCCAGGACGTCTGGCGCTGCTGCGTCTGTGCGCAATGACGTTAATCCTGCCGGTGCTGGTCGCGGTATTCGGCATTCTTAGCGTCTACGGACGCCAGGGCTGGCTGGCCTCACTCTGGCAAGTCTTCGGGCTGGAATGGACCTTTTCACCGTACGGTTTGCAGGGCATTCTGCTGGCGCACGTCTTTTTCAATCTGCCGATGGCCAGCCGTCTGCTGTTGCAGTCGCTGGAGAATATTCCCGGCGAACAGCGGCAGTTAGCCGCTCAGTTAGGTATGCGCGGCTGGCATTTCTTCCGTTTTGTTGAATGGCCGTGGCTGCGTCGTCAGATCCTGCCCGTCGCAGCACTCATCTTTATGCTGTGCTTCGCCAGCTTCGCCACCGTTTTATCGCTGGGCGGTGGGCCACAGGCCACCACCATCGAGCTGGCTATCTATCAGGCGCTGAATTTTGATTACGATCCCGCCCGCGCAGCCATGCTGGCGTTGATCCAGATGATTTGTTGTCTGGCACTGGTGCTGCTCAGCCAACGTTTGAGCCGCGCCATCGCCCCCGGCACCACGCTGGTTCAGGGCTGGCGGGATCCCGACGATCGTCTGCACAGCCGTCTGGCTGACTTAATTCTGATTGTTCTCGCTCTGTTGCTGTTGCTTCCGCCGTTGCTGGCGGTGATTGTCGATGGCTTAAACCGCCATGTACTGGATGTTCTTAGACAACCCGTACTGTGGCAGGCGCTGGGAACCTCGCTGCGCATTGCGCTGGCGGCAGGTGCGTTGTGCGTCATACTCACCATAATGCTGTTATGGAGTAGTCGTGAACTGCGTGCCCGACAACGGGCGCTGGCAGGACAAATGCTGGAGCTGAGCGGCATGATGATCCTCGCCATGCCGGGTATCGTGCTGGCAACCGGCTTCTTTCTGCTGCTCAATAACACTATTGGGCTTCCCGAATCTGCCGACGGCATTGTTATTTTTACCAATGCGCTGATGGCGATCCCTTATGCATTGAAGGTGCTGGAAAACCCAATGCGTGACGTCACTGCGCGTTACAGTATGTTGTGCCAGTCGTTAGGAATAGAGGGATGGTCGCGCCTGAAAGTGGTTGAACTGCGCGCCCTGAAGCGCCCACTGGCACAGGCGATGGCATTTGCCTGTGTGCTGTCGATTGGCGATTTTGGCGTAGTGGCGTTATTTGGCAATGAGGATTTCCGCACCCTGCCGTTTTATTTATATCAGCAGATTGGCTCTTATCGCAGTCAGGATGGTGCGGTTACGGCGTTATTACTGCTGATCCTGTGCTTTACGCTGTTTACCGTTATTGAGAAATTGCCGGGTCGAAATGTTAAAACTGATTGATATCACATGGCTTTATCACCATTTGCCCATGCGCTTTACGTTGTCGGTCGCGCGCGGTGAGCAGGTAGCGATACTCGGGCCAAGCGGCGCCGGGAAAAGTACGCTTCTGAATCTGATTGCCGGCTTTCTGACACCTGCCAGCGGCACGATGATGATTGCAGGTGAAGATCACACCACCACACCGCCCTCTCGTCGCCCGGTTTCGATGCTGTTTCAGGAAAACAACCTGTTCAGTCATCTGAACGTGCAGCAAAATATCGGCCTGGGCCTGAATCCAGGATTGAAGCTGAACGCACCGCAGCGGGAGAAAATGCTCCATATCGCCCGGCAAATGGGTCTTGATAACCTGCTGGACAGGCTTCCGGGCGAGCTTTCCGGCGGGCAGCGACAACGTGTGGCGCTGGCGCGTTGCCTGGTGCGCGAACAACCTATTTTGCTACTTGATGAACCGTTCTCTGCGCTTGACCCTGCGCTGCGCCAGGAGATGTTAACGCTGGTGGCTGAGGTCTGTCGCGAGAAGCAGCTGACGTTGCTGATGGTTTCGCACAGCGTAGAAGATGCGGCGCGCATTGCGACGCGTTCGATTGTGGTCGCCGACGGACGCATCGCCTGGCAGGGCGATACGGACGATCTGTTAAGCGGTAACGCCAGCGCCTCGGCGCTATTGGGCATTAAAGCATAATGCGTTGCCGGATAAGGCGAAGCCGCCATCCGGCAAAAGATTCGTTAGTAACCCACGACTTTACGCAGAATATCGATATACACCGGCATCAGTGGATGTCGCAGCAACGCCACCAACGCAACCACACCGATCCCGAGCGTCAACAGCGCCAGATACAGCAAACGGCTGCGGGGGAAATACGCGGTTAAGCGATCGACAGCCGCTTTGCCACTGCGCCATAGCCGCCAGCAAAACCAACCGCCTACCCACAACAGTAGCGCCGTCGCCAGCAGCAACCATTTGAAATCCCCACTCTGCATATCAGCAGGAATATCAATTGCCGCCCCCGCCAGGATCCCCGGCAGAAAATAGAACGGCGGCCACAACACGCAGCCGATGATATTGGGCACAATAAATTTCGCGACAGGCAGATCCAGCATGCCTGCTACCATCGGCACCAGCGGTCGCGTCGGGCCAACAAAGCGCCCTACCAAGATGGTAAACATGCTGTGCTGATGCAGCGCGTGCTCGGTTTTATCCAGCAATGCCTTGTTCTTTTTCATGAACGACCAACGGTGCAGCGGCTTTTTAAAACGCCAGCCCAGCCAGAAGGAGATCCAGTCTCCCAATAAGCAACCAATGATGCCCGCAAGCCAGGCATGCCAGAAGTTCAGTTCGCCACTGCCAATCAGCGCCCCCAGCCCGGCCATCATCACGGTACCGGGCAGGATCAGGCCAACCAGCGCCAGCGACTCCAGAAAGGCCACCAAAAGTACGGCGATCAGAGAGTACAGGGCGGACTGGAGAATAAAGTGTTCCAGCAATGCTTGCATAATGTGTCCGTCAGATTTACGAAGCAGGGATTCTGCTAACCCTTCTCAACTTCGTCAAGCCATCAATTGTCTGAATAGATTGCGAGTTATGACAACTTTCAGGACACATCATTCACTTTTTATTCACATCCGGCGCGAAACTCGCTCGGACTGGCACCGGTACATTTTTTGAAAACGCGCGAGAAATAGAGCTGGTCGTCGAAGCCAACATTGCGACCCACCGTAGCAATAGGCATACGGGTGGTACTTAGCAATAGCTTGGCCTGGCTGATACGCTGATCCTCGCGCCAGCTTAATACGCTGATGCCCAACTGTTGGCGGAACAGATGCGACAACCGGGACGGTGACAGGCAGACATGCTGCGCAACGCTGGCAATATCAAAATTACTGTCCGCCAGATGATCGCTGATGTACTGGCAGGCATCGCGCACACGATTGTCCATGGGTGGGTGCAGCGATTCATTAATGGCGTCCATACGTCTGAGCAATAATTGCTCCAGCAGGTTTATCGCCAACAGTTCGGAATAGCGCCCTTCCCCCTGTCCGGCATGAATGATCTGTCCAAACAGTTCGTTAAAATGCGGCTGGTGCGCTTCATCCGGGCGGAAAAAACCGGTCTGGGCAAAGATTGCCGGCCAGGCCAGCCACTCCTGCCAGTAGGCGCGCGGGCGAAAATAAACCCACTGGTGATACCACTCGCTGGCATCAGGATGGCGTCCGTAGTGGTGAATTTCTCCGGGAGGAAATAGCAAAATATCCCCAGGACGACAGACAAACTGCTGGCCCTGATTATTGATAACCCCCTCGCCACGGATGGTGAGATTGAGGATGTAGCCCTTCATCCCCAGCGGCCTGTCGATAAAAAAATCCAGGTATCCGTTCGCCTCAATGGGGGTTAATCCGGCCACCAAATGCGCGTTAAACGAATAGCCTGGCAGCAGGGGATCGTTTTGCGTTTCAGCCATAATTTCAATACTCCCTAGGTTCTGCCAAGAAACAATTTGTCCATATTATGCCAGACATCATCGCCGTCGCCGCTGCGGGCCGCTGTGTTTGCGGTAATGGACCATCAACCCCGCTTGTGAAAAGCACTTTGTAAAAAACATGTCCCAAGCCAACGTCAAAATCGGCTAACAAAAGTGTCTATAACTACGGCAGAAATGTCCACATTGATTATTTGCACGGCGTCACACTTTGTGATGCCACAGCATTTTAATCCATAAGATTAGCGGATCCTGCCTGACGGTTTTTATCCCTGGTCACTACTGTTTATCCATACCCGTATTTTTGGATGGAGTAAAACGATGGCGATTACAATTGGCCTCGATTTTGGTAGTGATTCAGTACGCGCGTTGGCAGTGGAATGCGCCACCGGTGAAGAAATCGCCACCAGCGTAGAGTGGTATCCACGTTGGCAGGAAGGGCAATATTGTGATGGCCCGAACAACCAGTTTCGCCATCATCCGCGCGACTATATTGAATCGATGGAAGCGGCGCTGAAAACCGTGCTGGCCGAACTGAGCGCTGAACAGCGTGCGGAAGTGGTCGGAATTGGCGTTGACAGTACCGGCTCAACCCCGGCCCCCATTGATGCAGACGGTAACGTACTGGCGCTGCGTCCGGAGTTCGCTGAAAACCCGAACGCCATGTTTGTCCTGTGGAAAGATCACACCTCAGTAGAAGAAGCGGAAGAAATTACCCGTCTGTGCCACACGCCGGGCAAGATCGATTACTCCCGCTATATCGGCGGTATTTATTCCAGCGAATGGTTCTGGGCCAAAATCCTGCATGTGACCCGCCAGGATGATGCGGTCGCAGAGGCTGCGGTTTCATGGATTGAGCTGTGCGACTGGGTTCCGGCCCTGCTCTCCAATACCGTACGCCCGCAGGATATTCGCCGCGGACGCTGCAGCGCCGGACACAAATCCCTGTGGCATGAAAGCTGGGGCGGTCTGCCGCCAGCCAGTTTCTTTGATGAGCTCGACCCCATCCTTAACCGCCATCTGCCATACCCAATGTTTACCGATACCGTCACGGCCGACCTGCCGGTTGGCACCCTGTGCGCCGAGTGGGCGCAGCGTCTGGGGCTACCGGAAAGCGTGGTGATTGCAGGCGGCGCTTTTGACTGCCATATGGGCGCAGTCGGCGCGGGCGCACAGCCCAATACGCTGGTAAAAGTCATCGGCACCTCAACCTGCGACATTCTGATTGCCGACAAACACAGCGTCGGCGAACGCGCGGTGAAAGGCATATGCGGCCAGGTTGATGGCAGCGTAGTGCCTGATTTTATTGGCCTTGAGGCGGGACAGTCTGCTTTCGGCGATATCTATGCCTGGTTTAGCCGCGTACTGAGCTGGCCGCTGGAGCAGCTTGCCGCGCAGCATCCGGAGCTGAAGACCCAGATTAAAGCCAGCCAAAAACAACTGTTGCCAGCGCTCACCGAAGCCTGGGCGAAAAATCCGTCGCTGGATCACCTGCCGGTGGTACTCGACTGGTTTAACGGTCGCCGTACGCCCAATGCCAACCAACGTTTGAAAGGGGTGATTACCGATCTCAATCTGGCCACCGACGCACCAGCGCTGTTCGGTGGGCTGATTGCCGCCACGGCCTTTGGCGCGCGCGCAATTCAGGAATGCTTCACCGAACAGGGCATTGCGGTTAATAACGTAATGGCGTTAGGTGGCATCGCCCGCAAAAACCCGGTCATCATGCAGACCTGCTGTGACGTGCTGAACCGTCCGCTACAAATCGTTGCTTCAGACCAGTGCTGCGCACTCGGTGCGGCTATCTTCGCCGCCGTAGCCGCTAAGGTCCACGCGGACATTCCCGCCGCCCAACAAAAAATGGCGAGCGCAGTAGAAAAGACGATGCAACCTCGCCCAGAACAGGCTCAACGTTTTGAACAGCTTTACCGCCGCTACCAGCAATGGGCAGTAAGCGCTGAACAACAATACCTTCCGACTGCCGCTCCGGCGCAACAAGCCCCGGTAAACCAGGCAACCCTGACACATTAAGGACACGACAATGACGATTTTTGATAACTATGAAGTGTGGTTTGTGATTGGTAGCCAGCATCTGTATGGCCCTGAAACCCTGCGTCAGGTAACCCAACATGCCGAGCACGTCGTTAACGCACTGAATACTGAAGCTAAACTGCCCTGCAAACTGGTCTTAAAACCGCTGGGTACCTCGCCTGACGAAATCACCGCTATTTGTCGTGACGCCAACTATGACGATCGCTGCGCAGGGATGGTGGTCTGGCTGCATACCTTCTCGCCGGCGAAAATGTGGATCAACGGCCTGGCGATCCTCAACAAACCACTGATGCAGTTCCACACCCAGTTTAACGCCGCCCTGCCGTGGGACAGCATTGATATGGACTTTATGAACCTGAACCAAACCGCGCACGGCGGTCGTGAGTTCGGCTTCATCGGCGCACGTATGCGTCAGCAGCACGCCGTGGTCACCGGTCACTGGCAGGACAAACAGGCACACGAACGCATCGGCTCCTGGATGCGACAGGCCGTGTCCAAACAGGACACTCGCCATCTGAAAGTCTGCCGTTTTGGCGACAACATGCGCGAAGTTGCGGTCACCGATGGCGATAAAGTTGCCGCGCAGATCAAATTCGGCTTCTCGGTAAACACCTGGGCCGTGGGCGATCTGGTGCAGGTCGTGAACGCAATTAGCGACGGCGAAATCAACGCACTAATCGATGAGTATGAAAGCTCTTACACCATGACGGCGGCAACGCAAGTCCACGGTGAAAAACGTCAGAACGTCCTGGAAGCCGCCCGTATTGAACTGGGGATGAAGCGCTTCCTGGAACAGGGCGGATTCCACGCCTTCACCACCACATTTGAAGATTTACACGGCCTGAAACAGCTCCCGGGTCTGGCCGTACAGCGTCTGATGCAGCAAGGCTATGGCTTTGCTGGCGAAGGCGACTGGAAAACCGCCGCTCTGCTTCGCATCATGAAGGTGATGTCAACCGGTCTGCAGGGCGGCACCTCATTTATGGAGGATTACACCTACCACTTCGAGAAAGGCAACGATCTGGTACTTGGTTCGCACATGCTGGAAGTGTGCCCGTCCATCGCGGTGGAAGAGAAACCGATCCTCGACGTACAACACCTCGGCATTGGTGGTAAAGACGATCCCGCCCGTCTGATCTTCAACACCAAAACCGGCCCGGCCGTGGTTGCCAGCCTGATCGATCTCGGCGATCGCTATCGTCTGCTGGTTAACTGCATCGACACCGTACCAACCCCACATGAGCTGCCGAAACTGCCTGTGGCAAACGCACTGTGGAAAGCCCAGCCGGATCTGCCAACCGCATCTGAAGCCTGGATCCTTGCCGGAGGCGCGCACCACACTGTCTTCAGCCACGCGCTGGATCTGAACGATATGCGCCAGTTCGCAGAAATGCACGATATCGAGATCGCCGTGATCGACAACGATACCCGTCTGCCAGCCTTTAAAGACGCGCTGCGCTGGAACGACGCGTATTACGGTTTTAAACGCTAAGATACGGATTGCCCGGTGGCACTGCGTTTACCGGGCCTACGATCCTGTAGGCCGGATAAGCGAAGCGCCATCCGGCAGGGAGACAATAATGTTAGAAGATCTTAAACGTCAGGTGCTGGAAGCCAATCTGGCGTTGCCTAAGCACAACCTGGTCACCCTGACCTGGGGCAACGTTAGCGCCGTCGATCGCGAACGCGGCGTATTTGTGATTAAACCATCCGGTGTCGATTACAGCGTAATGACCGCAGAAGATATGGTCGTCGTCAGTATCGCTACCGGTGAAGTGGTGGAAGGTAATAAAAAGCCCTCTTCCGATACCCCAACGCACCGTCTGCTGTATCAGGCTTTCCCGACCATTGGCGGCATTGTTCACACCCATTCCCGTCATGCAACCATCTGGGCGCAGGCGGGGCAGTCTATTCCCGCCACGGGGACCACTCATGCGGACTATTTCTACGGCACGATTCCCTGCACACGGAAAATGACCGAGGAAGAAATCAACGGCGAATATGAGTGGGAAACCGGTAACGTGATCGTTGAAACCTTTGAGAAACAAGGCATTGATGCTTCGCAGATGCCAGGCGTGCTGGTGCACTCTCACGGTCCGTTTGCCTGGGGAAAAAATGCTGAAGATGCCGTACACAACGCTATCGTGCTGGAAGAAGTGGCCTATATGGGGATCTTCTGCCGCCAGCTCGCGCCGCAATTGCCGGATATGCAACAAACCCTGTTAGATAAACACTACCTGCGCAAACACGGTGCAAAAGCCTACTACGGACAGTAACCTTTATATAAGCGCGTTTTGATCGTCACGCGCTTTATTTCTACTCGGCCATGTATTCAGCAAAAGCACTTTGATAAACACAGTTATTAGAACAAACATACTCAATCACATTGTCATAATTCCCATGAGTTTCCTCTCCTTCCAGAGAATGGAAGAAAATATAATCTGTTATCGTTGACTGCCATTTCTGCCCACGCAACAAATAATTAATTACCGTATCACGATGACCATTTCTTCTGTCATGCCCCTGCCAGTGAAAAAAAGCGTTTCCACTTTCAATTATTTCAGCCCGCCAAATTTGGCCGGTCCATGTTTTGTACTCAATATATTTGCTCACAGTTTTGATTGATGGGTTTGAAAGTTGAGTGTTAACAAATAGATAATACTGGTATCCAGGCAAAATCGCCTGAGTATAGACATTCATAAAAACTCCATTTCATCATTTTCCCGGATATGTATTAAGAAGCACCCGAACAGCAAGTTGAGAATAAAATTATACCCCGAGATAAAAACCAAATTATACAGAGAGATTCCCGACGAATTCGAACTGAAAATCCGTTTCTATTCGGCAATAAACATGATTAAATATATATTATATTTCAAACTCATATCCGGATGCTTCGAATAAAATCTTTACATCAACCATTAATAAACACAAATGAAAAAAGTAACTTTTCCTGGATCCGAGAAAGATGTAGCAAAAATAAATAAGCACAAATCTGAAAAATAGCAAACATCCGATAATGGACTTAATAATACCAATCAATAACCCAGATGGACAGTTTCCATTTAAAACAACAGCCACACAAATAAAATAGTTTACTGCAACGCGTCTTAGGCACGACATTCATATATTAAATGCGAAGATAACCCAGGCTGACACAACACATTTTTTACTCAGAGACGCTTTTTACTCCAGCGGATACCGCGTCTTACGCCTCATACCTGTATAAAATAACAGTACAATCATGTAAACCAGGCTATAATAATGTCTGGTTTTTTGACGGATACACAGCGTGGCGCAGGCAGGATTTATTTTAACCCGGCACTGGCGGGATACCCCACAGGGGACAGAGGTTTCATTCTGGCTGGCAACAGACAGCGGGCCATTGCAGGTTACGCTCGCGCCTCAGGAGTCGGTCGCTTTTATCCCCACCAGCCAGACACCCCGCGTCACCACACTGTTACGCACTGAAAAAGGTTATCGCCTGACGCCGCTTCAGCTGCAAGACTTTCACCGTCAGCCCGTTTCTGGCCTGTATTGCCATTCACATCGCCAGCTTATGCGGCTGGAAAAACTACTGCGCGAAAATGGTGTAACGGTCTACGAGGCCGATATCCGTCCGCCGGAGCGCTATTTGATGGAGCGCTTTATTACATCTCCTGTCTGGGTCGAAGGCGACAGGCATGACGGCGCGCTGATCAATGCTCGCCTGAAACCGAATCCGGATTATCGACCGCCGCTGAAATGGGTCTCGCTGGATATCGAAACTACGCGCCACGGCGAGCTCTACTGCATCGGCCTTGAAGGTTGCGGACAGCGTATTGTCTATATGCTCGGTCCGCCGAATGGCGATGCCTCCCGGCTGGATTTTGAACTTGAGTACGTTGCAAGCCGCCCGCAGTTGTTGGAAAAGCTCAATGACTGGATCGCCCATCACGATCCTGATGTGATAATCGGCTGGAACGTCGTGCAATTCGATTTACGCGTCCTGCAAAAGCACGCCGAACGCTACCGTATTCCCCTGCTTTTTGGTCGTGACAAGAGCGAGCTGGAGTGGCGCGAGCATGGCTTCAAAAACGGCGTGTTCTTCGCGCAGGCTAAAGGTCGTCTGATTATTGACGGCATTGAGGCGCTCAAGTCCGCATTCTGGAATTTCTCATCGTTCTCGCTGGAAACGGTGTCGCAGGAGCTGCTGGGCGAAGGAAAGTCGATTGATAACCCCTGGGACAGGATGGACGAAATTGATCGCCGGTTTGCCCACGATAAGCCCGCGCTTGCCACCTACAATCTCAAAGACTGTGAACTGGTCACCCGCATTTTTCATAAAACCGAGATCATGCCATTTCTGCTGGAGCGTTCAACGGTTAACGGCCTGCCAGTCGACAGGCACGGCGGTTCGGTCGCCGCTTTTGGCCATCTCTACCTGCCGCGCATGCACCGGGCGGGTTATGTGGCACCGAATCTGGGTGAAATCCCTGCGCACGCCAGCCCCGGCGGCTACGTGATGGACTCACGTCCGGGTCTGTACGACTCCGTGCTGGTGCTGGATTACAAAAGCCTGTACCCCTCAATAATTCGTACTTTTTTAATCGATCCGGTGGGGCTTATCGAAGGGATGGCGCAGCCGGATCCGGAGCACAGCACCGAAGGGTTCCTTGACGCCTGGTTCTCACGTGAAAAGCACTGCCTACCGGAAATCGTGACCCGGATCTGGCATGGGCGCGATGAAGCAAAACGCCACGGGAATAAGCCGCTCTCGCAGGCGCTGAAAATCATCATGAACGCATTTTACGGCGTGCTGGGAACCACCGCCTGTCGCTTTTTCGACCCGAGACTGGCCTCGTCCATTACCATGCGCGGTCATGCGATCATGCGCCAGACCAAAGCACTGATTGAAGCTCAGGGTTACGACGTTATCTATGGCGATACCGACTCGACCTTTGTCTGGCTGAAAAAGGCGCACTCAGAAGATGATGCCGCCCGGATTGGCCGTGAGCTGGTGAGCTATGTCAACGACTGGTGGGCGCAGTCCCTGAAGCAACAAAACCTGACCAGCGCGCTGGAGCTGGAATTTGAAACCCACTTTTGTCGCTTTCTGATGCCGACCATTCGCGGTGCAGATACCGGCAGTAAAAAGCGCTACGCCGGGATGATTCAGGAAGGTACAGAGCAACGCATGGTGTTTAAGGGCCTGGAAACGGTAAGAACCGACTGGACGCCACTGGCCCAACAGTTTCAGCAGGAGCTATACCTTCGAATTTTTCGTAACGAACCTTATCAGGAGTTTGTTCGCGAGACTATTGACCGTCTGATGGCGGGTGAACTGGACGACCAACTGGTGTATCGCAAACGCCTGCGTCGCCCGTTAAGTGAATACCAACGCAATGTGCCGCCACACGTGCGCGCCGCGCGCCTCGCCGATGAGCAAAATGTAAAGCTGGGACGTCCGCCGCAGTATCAGAATCGCGGCACCATTAAATATGTCTGGACGATAAATGGTCCAGAACCCGTGGATTACCAGCTTTCAGCCCTTGACTACGAGCACTATTTGACCCGGCAGATCCAGCCCGTAGCCGAGGGAATACTTCCCTTTATCGATGATAACTTTGCTACACTACTCACAGGGCAACTGGGGTTATTTTGACGCGTGACGAAACCGTCGCCATCCAGTACCATAGCGCCCTTTCCATTCCTGGACCCCAATACACTTGCTGCCACTTTACTCTGGCAGAGGGTGAGTATTGCCTGCAACTAAAGATATAGAGCCGAACATATATGCCTTTTACACTTGGTCAACGCTGGATCAGCGATACAGAAAGCGAATTGGGACTTGGTACCGTTGTCGCCATGGATGCGCGAACCGTCACTTTACTTTTCTCTTCGACGGGTGAAAACCGTCTGTATGCGCGCAGTGATTCTCCCGTGACCCGCGTGATGTTCAATCCTGGTGATACGATAACGAGCCATGAAGGCTGGCAACTGCATGTCGATGAAGTAAAAGAAGAAAACGGCCTGCTTGCCTATATCGGAACCCGCCTTGATACCGAAGAAACCGGTGTAACGCTGCGTGAAGTGCTGCTGGACAGCAAGCTGGTATTCAGCAAACCACAGGATCGCCTGTTTGCCGGCCAGATTGACCGTATGGACCGCTTTGCGCTGCGCTATCGCGCACGTAAATTTCAGAGCGAACAGTACCGTATGCCGTGGAGTGGTTTGCGTGGTCAACGTACCAGCCTGATCCCCCACCAGCTCAACATTGCCCATGACGTCGGCCGTCGTCATGCCCCTCGCGTATTGCTGGCAGACGAAGTGGGTTTAGGTAAAACCATTGAAGCCGGGATGATCCTGCATCAACAGCTACTGTCAGGCGCCGCAGAGCGCGTGCTGATTATCGTCCCGGAGACGTTACAGCACCAGTGGCTGGTCGAAATGCTGCGTCGCTTCAACCTGCGTTTTGCGCTGTTTGATGATGAGCGTTATGCAGAAGCGCAGCACGATGCCTACAACCCATTTGAAACCGAACAGTTGGTTATCTGTTCGCTGGACTTTGCCCGTCGCAGTAAACAGCGCCTGGAGCATCTGTGTGACGCCGAATGGGATCTGCTGATTGTCGATGAAGCGCATCACCTGGTGTGGAGCGAAGACGCGCCCAGCCGTGAATATATGGCCGTTGAACAACTGGCAGAACGCGTACCGGGCATCCTGCTGCTGACCGCAACGCCGGAACAACTGGGCCTGGAAAGCCACTTTGCGCGCCTGCGCCTGCTGGACCCAAGCCGCTTCCACGATTTCGCCCAGTTTGTTGAAGAACAGAAAAATTACCGTCCGGTCGCCGATGCCGTCGCCATGCTGCTGGCTGGCAACAAACTGAGCAACAATGAGCTGAACATGTTAGGCGACATGATTGGCGAGCAGGACATTGAGCCGCTATTGCAGGCGGCAAACAGCGACAGCGAAGATGCCCAGAGCGCGCGTCAGGAGCTGGTTTCGATGCTGATGGACCGCCATGGCACCAGCCGCGTGCTGTTCCGTAACACCCGTAATGGTGTGAAAGGCTTCCCGAAACGCGAACTGCATACCATCAAGCTACCGCTGCCAACCCAATACCAGACGGCGATTAAAGTTTCCGGCATTATGGGCGCGCGTAAGAGTGCGGAAGACCGGGCGCGCGACATGCTCTACCCGGAACAGATTTATCAGGAATTCGAAGGCGATACCGGTACCTGGTGGAACTTTGACCCGCGCGTGGAATGGCTGATGGGCTATCTGACCAGCCACCGCTCTCAAAAAGTACTGGTTATCTGTGCAAAAGCCACCACCGCGCTTCAGCTGGAGCAGGTGCTGCGCGAGCGCGAAGGTATCCGCGCTGCCGTGTTCCATGAAGGGATGTCGATCATTGAGCGTGACCGCGCCGCTGCCTGGTTTAGCGAAGAAGATAGCGGCGCTCAGGTAATGCTGTGTTCTGAAATCGGCTCCGAAGGGCGTAACTTCCAGTTCGCCAGCAATCTGGTGATGTTTGACCTGCCGTTTAACCCGGACCTGCTGGAACAGCGTATTGGCCGTCTGGACCGTATTGGTCAGGCGCATGATATTCAGATTCACGTCCCGTACCTGGAAAAAACCGCGCAATCCGTGCTGGTGCGCTGGTACCACGAAGGTCTGGATGCGTTCGAACACACCTGCCCGACCGGCCGTACCATCTACGACACGGTCTATAACAATCTGATCGGCTACCTGGCTGAACCAGAAAATACCGATGGCTTTGACGATCTGATCAAAACCTGCCGCGAACAGCATGACGCGCTGAAAGCACAGCTGGAGCAAGGTCGCGATCGTCTGCTGGAGATCCACTCTAACGGCGGTGAAAAAGCGCTGGCGCTGGCTGAGAGTATTGAAGAACAGGACGATGATACCAGCCTGATCGCCTTCGCCATGAATCTGTTTGATATCGTTGGTATTAATCAGGATGACCGTGGCGACAATCTGATCGTGCTGACCCCGTCCGATCATATGCTGGTGCCGGATTTCCCAGGATTACCGGAAGATGGCTGCACCATTACGTTTGAACGTGATGTCGCCTTGTCGCGTGAAGATGCGCAGTTTATTACCTGGGAGCATCCGTTAATCCGTAATGGTCTGGATCTTATCCTCTCCGGCGACACCGGTAGCAGCACCATTTCGTTGTTGAAAAACAAAGCATTACCGGTCGGCACTCTGCTGGTTGAGCTGGTGTATGTGGTTGAAGCGCAAGCGCCGAAACAGCTGCAGTTGAACCGCTTCCTGCCGCCAACGCCGGTACGTATGCTGCTGGATAAAAACGGCAATAACCTTGCCGCACAGGTTGAATTCGAAACCTTTAACCGCCAGCTCAGCGCCGTTAACCGCCACACCGGCAGTAAACTGGTCAACGCCGTGCAGCAGGACGTTCATGCCATTCTGCAACTGGGTGAAGCACAGGTGGAAAAATCAGCCCGCGCGCTGATCGACGCGGCGCGTAAAGAAGCGGACGAAAAACTGACTGCGGAACTGTCGCGCCTCGAAGCGCTGCGTGCCGTTAACCCGAACATCCGTGATGACGAACTCAGCACAATTGAAAGCAACCGTCAGCAGGTGATGGAAAGCCTGGATCAGGCTGGCTGGCGTCTGGATGCCCTGCGCCTGATCGTCGTGACGCATCAGTAACGGAGCCATACATGGGGATGGAAAACTACAATCCACCGCAGGAACCCTGGCTGGTTATCCTGTATCAGGATGAGCATATTATGGTGGTCAACAAGCCGAGCGGTTTGTTGTCCGTGCCGGGTCGTCTGGATGAGCACAAAGACAGCGTGATGACGCGTATTCAGCGCGACTATCCGCAGGCTGAATCCGTACATCGTCTGGATATGGCCACCAGCGGCGTGATTGTAGTGGCGCTAACAAAAGCGGCAGAACGTGAGCTAAAACGCCAGTTTCGCGAACGCGAGCCGAAGAAACAGTACGTGGCACGGGTGTGGGGACATCCCGCACCTGCCGAGGGACTGGTTGATTTGCCGCTGATTTGCGACTGGCCGAATCGGCCAAAGCAGAAAGTGTGTTATGAAACCGGGAAATCAGCGCAAACTGAGTATGAGGTGGTGGAGTACGCGGCGGATAACACCGCCCGGGTGGTGCTCAAACCCATTACCGGACGTTCCCATCAGCTACGCGTGCATATGCTGGCGTTAGGGCATCCGATTCTGGGCGATCGCTTCTATGCGCCACCGGAGGCGCTAGAAATGGCACCGAGACTGCTGCTGCATGCAGAGATGTTAACCATCACCCATCCCGAATACGGCAACAGTATGACGTTTAAAGTCCCGGCGGATTTTTAAATTCAGTTCCCATTTATGCCGGGGGCGCTTCGCTTACCCGGCCTACAGTTATCAACGTAGGCCGGATAAGGCACTAGCCGCCATCCGGCATAACGATTATTTAAAGCCTTTCTGCTCTTTAATTAGCTCGTAGGCTTTTTGAATTTCCTGCGCTTTTTGCTTCGCCATTTCCATCATTTCTGGCGGCAGGCCTTTCGCAACCAGCTTGTCAGGGTGGTGCTCGCTCATCAGCTTACGGTAGGCGCGCTTAATGGTGGTCGCATCATCGGTCGCTTTCACACCCAGCACATTGCAGGCGTCTTCCAGCGTCGGGCCGCGTTGCGCCTGCTGCCAGCCACCGCCGCCGGACTGCTGCTGATATCCGCCGCCAAACTGCGCGCCGCCCTGCATCATACGCAGGAACTGATCAAATTGGGTCCGTGAGATCCCCAACTCTTCAGCAATCACATACAGCACTTCACGCTCGTTAGGGTGCAATGACCCATCGGCAAATGCCGCCTGAATCTGAATCTCCAGGAACATGCGGATCAGATCGAATCGACCAAAGCAGACGCTGCGAAACTGACGCATTTTTTCACGTAATGGGTAATTGTCTGATTTTCCCACCCGGAAAGCATGCTGCGCGGCCGTACGCGAATCACCGTGCAAATTCATGCGGTCCATCAGTTGGCTGGCGATATGAATATCGGCTTCCGTGACGCGGCCTTTGGATTTGGTCAGATGCCCCATCACCTCAAAAGTGGTGGCAAAAAACAGCGCCTGACGCTCTCGTTGGTTGGCGAACCACGCCATTTTGCGCATGCGGGCTTTGTCGAACATATGGCCAACTAACAGGCCTAACACCACACCCCAGAAGCCGCCGCCCATCATTAAGGCCACGGCCACACCAATAATCTTTCCCCAATACTGCATACATTCCCCAAATCTTTATGCTCTTGGCCAGGCTATGTCCCACAATATAAGGTGCTTTTACCGTTTTACGGCTGCGGTCAATTGTGGGACATCGCCTATAATTTGCATTATCATACCTGTCATTCAATGCCGTGCCTAACACCACGGAGCCTTAATCGGCAGGATTAACACTAGCGCAGTGAAGATGAGATAAGTTAGGCTGTGACCGTTTGTCACGCGCGACGCTACTGATGATGGAACAATAAATACAACGTATGAAAAAACGTATTCCCACTCTTCTGGCCACCATGATTGCCAGCGCCCTTTATAGCCAACAGGGTCTGGCAGCCGATCTCGCCTCACAGTGCATGTTGGGCGTGCCAAGCTACAACCGTCCTCTGGTGCAGGGCGATACCAATGAGTTACCTGTCACCATCAATGCCGATCACGCGAAAGGGAACTACCCTGATGACGCCGTGTTTACCGGCAACGTGGATATTGCGCAGGGTAACAGCCGCCTACAAGCCGATGAAGTGCAGCTTCATCAAAAGCAGGCCGAAGGTCAACCCGCTCCCGTTCGTACCGTCGATGCGTTGGGCAACGTCCATTATGATGACAACCAGGTCATTCTGAAGGGACCAAAGGGTTGGGCAAACCTGAATACGAAAGACACCAACGTCTGGGAAGGTGACTACCAGATGGTGGGACGCCAGGGGCGCGGGAAAGCGGACCTGATGAAACAGCGCGGTGAGAATCGCTATACCATTCTGGAAAACGGCAGTTTTACCTCCTGTCTTCCGGGTTCCAATACCTGGAGCGTCGTCGGTAGCGAAGTGATCCATGACCGTGAAGAACAGGTCGCTGAAATCTGGAACGCCCGTTTTAAGCTGGGCCCGGTTCCTGTGTTTTACAGCCCCTATTTACAACTCCCAGTCGGCGATAAACGCCGTTCCGGTTTCTTGATCCCGAACGCAAAATACTCCACCAAGAACTATTTTGAGTTCTACCTGCCGTATTACTGGAATATCGCGCCCAACATGGACGCCACCATTACGCCGCATTATATGCATCGCCGTGGCGGCATTATGTGGGAAAACGAATTCCGTTACCTGACCCAGGCGGGCGCAGGTCTGATGGAACTCGATTATCTGAATTCCGACCGGGTCTACGACGACGAACATCCGAATGATGAAAATTCACGCCGCTGGCTGTTTTACTGGCAACACGCCGGTGTGATGGACCAGGTGTGGCGTTTCAACGTCGACTACACCAAAGTCAGCGACTCCAGCTACTTTAATGATTTTGACAATAAGTACGGTTCCAGCACCGACGGTTATGCGACACAGAAATTCAGTGTCGGCTATGCGGTGCAAAACTTTGATGCGACGGTCTCAACCAAAAAATTCCAGGTTTTTGACGATCAGAACAACAGCAGTTATTCCGCAGAACCACAGTTAGACGTCAACTTCTATCAGAATGACGTCGGTCCATTTGATACCCGTATTTATGGACAGGCGGTGCATTTCGTCAACACCAATGACGACATGCCGGAAGCGACGCGTGTTCACCTTGAGCCGACCATCAATCTGCCGCTATCCAATCAGTGGGGAAGTATCAACACTGAAGCGAAGCTGATGGCGACGCACTACCAGCAGACCAATCTGGACTGGTACAACAACAATCAGGATAACGTAAATAAGCTCGACGACTCCGCTAACCGCGTCATGCCGCAGTTCAAAGTCGACGGTAAGTTGGTATTCGAACGTGACATGGAAATGCTGGCGCCGGGCTATACCCAGACGCTGGAGCCGCGTGCGCAGTATTTGTATGTGCCTTATCGCAACCAAAGTCATATCTATAACTATGACTCTTCCCTGCTGCAAGCTGACTACAGTGGCCTGTTCCGTGACCGTACCTATGGCGGTCTGGACCGTATTGCCTCCGCTAACCAGGTAACGACTGGCGTCACATCTCGCGTTTATGATGACGCGGCCGTTGAACGTTTTAATATTTCTGTGGGTCAAATCTACTATTTCACCGAGTCTCGCACTGGCGATGACAACATAAAATGGGAGAATGACGACAAAACCGGTTCATTGGTATGGGCAGGTGATACTTACTGGCGCATCTCCGATCGTTGGGGTTTACGCGGTGGGATCCAGTACGACACGCGTCTGGACAGTGTCGCCACCAGCAGCAGCAGCATCGAGTACCGTCGCGACGAAAACCGCATGCTGCAGTTGAACTACCGCTATGCCAGCCCGGAATATATCCAGGCAACACTGCCGTCGTATTACTCTACGGCAGATCAGTATAAAAACGGGATTTCTCAGGTGGGTGCAGTGGCGAGCGTGCCGATCGCTGAGCGTTGGTCAATCGTCGGAGCTTACTACTTCGATACCAATGTGAACAAAGTGGCGGATTCCATGCTGGGCTTACAGTACAACTCCTGCTGTTATGCCATTCGCGTCGGCTATGAACGTAAGCTGAATGGTTGGGATGACACCCAGAAACACGCGGTATATGACAACTCGATCGGCTTTAATATCGAACTGCGCGGCCTGAGCTCTAACTATGGTCTTGGCACCAACCAGATGCTGCGTTCGAACATTTTGCCGTATCAAAGCTCTTTATGATCTGATTGATTTACAACGTAATCCGCATTGCGGTTAATTGATAATGGAAAAAGTATGAAGAACTGGAAAACGCTGCTTCTCGGTATCGCCATGGTCGCGAATACCAGTTTCGCTGCCCCACAGGTAGTCGATAAAGTCGCAGCCGTCGTCAATAACGGCGTCGTTCTGGAAAGCGACGTCGATGGCTTAATGCAGTCAGTAAAACTGAATGCGGGTCAGGCAGGTCAGCAATTACCGGACGATGCCACGCTGCGTCATCAGATCCTGGAGCGTTTGATCATGGATCAAATCGTTCTGCAGATGGGTCAGAAGATGGGCGTAAAAATCTCTGATGAACAGTTAGATCAGGCCATCGCCAATATTGCCAAGCAGAACAATATGACGCTGGATCAAATGCGCAGCCGTCTGGCTCAGGATGGTCTGAGTTATTCGACCTATCGCAACCAGATCCGTAAAGAGATGACCATCTCTGAAGTGCGTAATAATGAAGTTCGCCGTCGCGTCACGATCCTGCCACAGGAAGTTGATGCCCTGGCGCAGCAGGTCGGCAACCAAAATGATGCCAGCACCGAACTGAACCTGAGCCACATTCTGATCCCACTGCCGGAAAACCCAACTTCCGATCAGGTAAACGAAGCGGAAAGTCAGGCGCGTTCAGTGGTTGATGAAGCACGTAATGGTAGCGATTTCGGCAAACTGGCCATCACTTATTCTGCCGATCAGCAGGCGCTGAAAGGCGGCCAGATGGGTTGGGGACGCATTCAGGAACTGCCGGGCATCTTCGCCCAGGCGTTAAGCACCGCGAAAAAAGGCGATATCATTGGCCCAATTCGCTCTGGTGTCGGCTTCCATATCCTGAAAGTCAACGACATGCGTGGTCAAAGCCAGAGCATCTCCGTGACTGAAGTTCATGCCCGCCATATTCTGCTGAAACCGTCGCCGATCATGACCGATCAACAGGCGCGTCTGAAACTGGAACAAATCGCGGCAGATATTAAGAGCGGTAAAACCACCTTTGCGGCAGCGGCTAAAGAGTTTTCTCAGGATCCGGGGTCTGCCAACCAGGGCGGTGACCTGGGTTGGGCTGCAGCCGATATTTTCGATCCGGCTTTCCGCGATGCGCTGACTAAACTTCATAAAGGCCAGATGAGCACCCCGGTGCACTCCTCATTCGGCTGGCATCTTATCGAGCTGCTGGATACGCGTAATGTTGATAAAACTGACGCGGCACAGAAAGACAGAGCTTATCGCATGCTGATGAACCGTAAATTCTCGGAAGAAGCAGCGACCTGGATGCAGGAACAGCGCGCCAGTGCGTACGTTAAAATTCTGAGCAACTAATGACTCAAATTCAACGTGTTGTGATCACTCCCGGCGAACCTGCCGGGATTGGTCCGGACCTTGTGATCCAGCTTGCACAGCGCGAGTGGCCGGTAGAACTCGTTGTTTGTGCTGATGCCACGCTACTCCGTGACCGGGCAGCCATGCTCGGTTTACCGCTCTCGCTCCTTCCCTACTCTCCAGATATCCCAGCCCAACCACAATCAGCGGGTACGCTGACGCTATTGCCGGTTGCGTTGCGCGCGCCTGTCGTCGCGGGCCAACTGGCGGTAGAGAATGGGCAATATGTAGTCGACACGCTGGCTCGCGCCTGCGATGGTTGTCTGCAAGGTGAGTTTGCGGCGCTGATTACCGGTCCGGTTCACAAGGGCGTCATCAATGACGCTGGCGTCCCGTTTACCGGGCATACCGAGTTTTTTGAAGAGCGTTCACAGGCGAAGAAGGTTGTCATGATGCTGGCAACCGAAGAGCTGCGTGTTGCCCTGGCGACCACACATCTGCCGCTTAAAGCCGTTGCTGAAGCCATTACCCCGGCATTATTGCGAGAAGTAATCGGTATTCTGCATCATGATCTACGCACTAAGTTTGGCCTGAACGATCCGCGTATTCTGGTGTGCGGCCTTAACCCGCATGCCGGTGAAGGCGGTCATATGGGAACGGAAGAGATAGACACCATCATCCCGGTACTGGATGAACTGCGTGCGCAGGGGATGAAATTAAACGGTCCACTGCCCGCAGATACGCTGTTTCAGCCTAAATATCTCGACCACGCGGATGCCGTGCTGGCAATGTACCACGATCAGGGCCTCCCCGTGCTAAAATACCAGGGATTTGGTCGCGGTGTGAATATCACGCTGGGCCTGCCCTTTATTCGCACATCCGTCGATCACGGTACCGCGCTTGAACTTGCGGGACGTGGACAAGCAGATGTCGGCAGTTTTATTACGGCGCTTAATCTCGCCATCAAAATGATTGTTAATACCAATGAATAATCGAGTCCATCAGGGCCATTTAGCCCGTAAACGTTTCGGGCAAAACTTCCTCAACGATCAGTTTGTGATCGAAAGTATTGTCTCTGCTATCAACCCGCAGAAAGGTCAGGCCATGGTCGAAATCGGCCCGGGCCTGGCTGCATTGACCGAACCTGTAGGCGAACGTCTGGACAAGCTCACGGTCATTGAGTTGGACCGCGATCTCGCCGCGCGCCTGCAAACGCACCCGTTTTTAGGGCCGAAGCTGACTATTTATCAGCAAGATGCCATGACCATGAACTTCGGTGAGCTTTCACAAACGATGGGTCAGCCGCTGCGCGTATTTGGCAACCTGCCGTACAACATCTCCACGCCGCTGATGTTCCATCTTTTTACCTATACTGATGCCATTGCCGACATGCATTTCATGTTGCAAAAAGAGGTGGTCAATCGTCTGGTTGCAGGGCCAAACAGTAAAGCGTATGGTCGATTAAGTGTCATGGCGCAATATTACTGCAATGTGATCCCGGTGCTCGAAGTTCCACCGTCGGCTTTCACACCAGCACCGAAAGTAGATTCCGCCGTTGTACGCCTGGTCCCTCACGCGACGATGCCGTACCCGGTTAAAGATGTTCGCGTCCTGAGCCGCATTACCACCGAAGCGTTTAATCAGCGCCGTAAAACGGTACGTAACAGCCTCGGTAATCTGTTCAGCGTTGAAGTGCTGACAGAGTTGGGCATTGACCCGGCAATGCGAGCGGAAAATATCTCTGTCGCGCAATACTGCCGGATGGCTAACTATCTGTCAGAAAACGCGCCTTCGAAGGAGAGTTAAGCATGATCAATTCGCCCCGAGTGTGTATTCAGGTACAAAGCGTCTACATTGAGGCGCAATCCTCACCTGATGATGAACGTTACGTTTTTGCTTATACCGTGACTATCCGCAATTTGGGGCGAGCGCCAGTGCAGCTGTTGGGGCGTTATTGGTTGATAACCAATGGTCATGGGCGCGAAACCGAAGTTCAGGGTGAAGGTGTGGTTGGCGTTCAGCCCCATATCGAACCTGGCGAAGAGTACCAGTACACCAGCGGCGCCGTTATTGAAACGCCGCTGGGCACCATGCAGGGTCATTACGAAATGATCGATGAGCAGGGCATCGCCTTTACTATCGATATTCCCGTATTCCGACTTGCCGTTCCAACACTCATTCATTAAAACAATTTCTATGGCGACATACCTTATTGGCGACGTTCACGGTTGTTACGATGAACTGGTAGCCTTGCTGCATCAGGTAGACTTTACCCCTGGAAAAGACACCCTATGGCTCACCGGCGATTTGGTCGCGCGTGGGCCGGGTTCGCTGGACGTTTTGCGCTACGTGAAATCACTGGGCGACAGCGTGCGGTTAGTATTGGGTAATCACGATTTACACCTGCTGGCCGTGTTTGCCGGCATCAGTCGTAATAAACCAAAAGACAGAGTCACATCGCTGCTCGAAGCGCCGGATGCTGACGAATTAATCAACTGGCTTCGTCGTCAGCCGCTGCTGCAGGTAGACGAAGAGAAAAAACTGGTCATGGCGCACGCTGGCATTACCCCTCAATGGGATTTGCAGACCGCGAAAGACTGCGCACGGGACGTAGAAGCCGTGCTGTCGAGCGACTCGTATCCGTTTTTTCTTGATGCGATGTATGGCGACATGCCGAACAACTGGACCCCGGAGCTGACGGGGCTGGCGCGCCTGCGTTTTATTACCAACGCGTTTACCCGCATGCGTTACTGCTTCCCCAACGGTCAACTGGATATGTACAGCAAAGAGTCACCAGAAGACGCACCTGCCCCGCTGAAGCCGTGGTTTGCCATTCCTGGCCCTGTCAGTGAAGCGTACAACATTGCATTCGGGCACTGGGCATCGCTGGAGGGTAAAGGCACGCCAGAAGGTATTTACGCGCTGGATACGGGGTGTTGCTGGGGAGGCGATCTCACCTGTCTGCGCTGGGAAGACAAACAGTACTTTGTGCAGCCATCAAATCGCCATCTGAATCTGGATCCTGGCGAAGCGGTCAACGCCTGATAGTCGTCTGCTGAGAGGTTTATGCCTGATGACGCTACGCTTATCAGGCTTACATCTGGCACAAGAGTAGGCCGGATAAGGCGTTTCGCAGCCATCCGGCACTTACAGGATTAACGACGCTCCAGAATCTCGAAGCAGTAGCTGTGAGAGTTTTGCGCGTCGGCATCATGGAACTCACTGAAAACAGACTCCCAGTCATCCGGTTCGTAGTCCGGGAAATGCGTATCCCCTTCGACTTCAGCATCAATGTGCGTCAGATACAGCTTCTGCGCTTTTGGCAGGAACTGCTCATACACGCGCCCACCGCCAATCACCATAATCTCTGGTTCATCACCGCAGGCCGCAATGGCTTCATCAACAGACTTCACCCACTGCACACGATCGTCGGTGCCAGGCTTGCTGCTGATGACGATATTTTTACGCCCAGGTAACGGTCGCCCGATGGATTCCCAGGTGTGGCGTCCCATGACAACCGGCTTGTTTAAGGTATTACGTTTAAACCAGGCGAGATCGGCAGGGAGGTTCCACGGCATGGCGTTCTCCATACCGATGACGCGATCTACCGCTAACGCCGCAATCAGACTGATCATTGAATATTTCCCGGATACAAAAAAATTGTCGCCACTATACGGAAAGCGCAATCTTTCGTCGACTGGCGGAAAGAGGATGAACAGGAAAATTTTCCGTTCTGCTGGCGAACCGACCTATTTAAGGTGGTACGCCAGCATTACAGTAGTTCAAAAACAGCCAATTAGCAGTAAAGTTTGCAGAACATCACATTTTTTACCCTATGCTGACGGTTTCACTTCCGGCTCATCGGCGACGTCGCCCGTATGCTTACCTTCATCCGTGCCTTGCCAGCCATGGCGTTGAATTAACGATAAGTGCTGACGATCTTCCGCAATAATTTCACTCAGCATTGCGCTGGTGCGCTTATAAACAGCCGCACGCGAAATCGCGTCATCTTCACCTTTCACCATCTCCTCAACCATCAATATATTGAAGCGCCGGAAGACATCGGCCCGCTCACGCGCTTCATAGCGCCCAAGCCCGAGCCCCTCCAACGCCAGACGTCCGGTCTTCAGTGCACCTTCAAAGGTTTCGCGTTCCGGCATATCCACGCCTGCCTGGCGTAGACGGATGTAATGATCCACGTCGCGCGCACGGGCAATAATTTGTAGATGCGGGAAATGTTCTTTCACCATTTCGGTCAGTTGCAGGCTGGTTTGCGGATCGTCAATGGCATTAATGATCACTTCCGCTTTGGCTGCTCCGGCTGACTCCAGCAGATCCATCCGGGTCGCATCGCCATAGAAAACCTTCATGCCGAATTTACGCAGCGTTTCGATATGGTCCGGGTCATGATCAAGAACCACCATTTTGACCCCGCTCGACAACAACAGACGACCGGTTATCTGGCCAAATCGCCCAAATCCAGCGATGATCACCCGCGGTTGCTCCTCATCGATTTCATCCGCTTCCCGCGCTTCACCGGTCGCCGATTTTTCCAGACGCGTAAGAATCACCAGTAAAATCGGCGTCGCCGCCATCGACAGCGCGACCGCCAGCGTCAGCGATTTCGCCCAATCAGGGTCAAGCACGTTTGCCATTTGCGCCGCGCCAAACACCACGAAGGCAAACTCACTGCCCTGCCCAAGTAATACGGCAAACCAGCGACGCTGCTTGTTCGGCACCTGTAAGGGTTTCGCTATCAGCCACAGCATGACGGTTTTAATCACCAGGAAACCAACCAGCAGAATGATAATACGCAAAGGATTATCAATCAGCGTACCGAAGTCGATAGACATCCCCACGCCGATGAAGAACAGCCCCAGCAGCAGCCCCTTAAACGGCTCAATATCACTTTCCAGCGCGTGGCGATACTCAGAGCTCGCCAGCAGCACGCCAGCCAGAAACGCCCCCATCGCCATCGACAGGCCAACCTCTTCCAGGAGCAGACCAAAACCGAAAACGAGGAACAGCGCGACGGCGCTGAATACTTCCCGCAGGCCCGAACGCGCAACAAAACGCAAGGCCGGACGTGTGACATAACGCCCTAACAGCACCACCAGCACCAGCGCGCCCGCGACCTTAAGGGCGGACAATGCAAATGCCCCAAGCGTGGTCGATGCACCGCTCGCCGCCAGTAACGGGATCATCGCCACCAATGGAATAGCGGCGATATCCTGGAACAGCAGCACGGCAAACGCGCTACGGCCCATTTGCGAAACCATCAGGTTGCGTTCATTCATTGCCTGCATAGCGATGGCCGTTGAGGAAAGCGCCAGCGTCATGCCGATCAGTTCCGCTACCTGCCAGCGCAGGCCAAGGAACATACAGAACAAACCAATTAAGCCGCCGCAAACCACCATCTGTAGCGCACCGCCGCCGAACACCGAGGCCCGCAGCTTCCACAAACGCTGTGGATCCAGCTCCAGACCAATGACAAACAGCATCAGCACCACGCCGATCTCGGCAAAATGCAGGATGGATTCGGCGTCCGTCACCAGCCTCAAACCCCATGGTCCGATAATGCACCCGGCAATGAGATAGCCCAGCACCGACCCTAACCCCAGCCGCACGGCAATGGGGACTATCAGCGCCGCCGATCCGAGATAAATCAGCGCCTGTATCAGCGTATGGCTATCCATGGTGTTCCTCCTGCCATTCCATCAGACGCTGTTTGTAGTGACGCGCCTGCGCCTGCAGCGTTTCGTCATCACAGATAAACGTACAGTGCATCGCAAACGGCGGCAGCCATTTGAGTCCGCAATATAACGCCGTCGCCTGTAAAGGCTGGGAAAGCACGTCAAACCCGGGGTGGGAACCGATATCAAAGTGGTTTTCACCGCCACCGGTGGTTACTGCCCACATCAGGTGTTTGCCATGCAGCGCGGTACCGCCGTGACCATACGCCCAGCCGTGGGAGAGGACCTTATCCATCCACAATTTGAGTAACGGAGGAGTGCTGTACCATTGCATGGGATGTTGCCAGATAATCAGGCTCGCACGTGACAGCGCGTCCTGTTCTGCGGCGATATCGATATTGAAATCGGGATAGAGTTCATAGAGCGAACGAACCTCCACCCCTTCCAGTGTCCTTACCTGCTCAAGCATCCGCTTATTCGCATGCGAATGCTGCGGATAGGGATGCGCATAAATGATGAGAATCATGATTAGCCTGTATCACTGCATTATTGTAATAACAGTGAGTTTAGTCACTTAATCCACAGGCTAACAGTCAATATTATTGAGTGGCTGAATGGAGAAAACTGAACTAGTTATCCAGTTCGCTCATATCCTTAACCTGATCGCGGTTAATTTGTTCCGTCTTGCCTGTTTGCGCGTTTTTGTACGACACCAGGCCGGTATCATCATCAACCTGCGGTTTGCCGTCAGTGACGATTGTTTTGCCATCGGTGGTTTTAACCGCCTGGTTTGAGGAACAACCGGCCACGGTAAACAGTGCTGCGGCGGTAAAAATTGAGGTGATCAGAATATGTTTTTGCATGGTGTTCTCCCTGCTTTTCAGTTGTTTTCAGTGATATACCCGTTAACTGTAGGCTAACTAACTGAGTTGCAGGGAAAATACAGAACACTCCTAATAGCCCGCCCTGGTCACGGGCTTACTGCGAATCGTCATTTGACTGGTTTGCGTCAGCGTCAGACCTCGCGTTTCCGGGGCGAAAGCGATGGACACAAGCAGGCCAATCAGCGAAATTCCTGCGCCCATCAGCATGACATTGCTGATACCGTATTTGGTGATGAATACCGGCAGCGCCCAGGTTGAAACAATAGTACCGATACGGCTTAAGGACATAATCACCCCGACGGCAGAGGCACGAATATCGGTGGGGAACAGTTCGTTAGGGTATAGCCACTGCAGGTTTCCCGGTCCCCCCGAGAAAAACGCGTACACCGCAAACGCCAGCACCACCAGCCACGCCCCCATATCAGGAATTAACCCCAGCACAGCCAGCGCCAGCGTCATCATAATAAAGCTGCCAATCAACAACGGTCGGCGGCCCGCGCTATTGAGCCAGAACATGGGCGGAATGCACCCCAGCATAAAGCACAGGCTTATCACCACATTGCCCAACGCGGCGCTTTTCCCGGCACCAAGCCCCAACAGTCCAACAATCTGCGGACCAAAGGTATAAATGGCGAACATCGGGATCACCTGACAGGTCCAGATGGCGGCAACAAACAGGACAAACGGGAAATGACGGCGGTTAAACAGCTGGAGAAAACGCGTCTCCTGCGGTGCTTCTTCATCGAATACCACCGGTTCGCCGAACAGTTTGATCATCATCGCTTCACACTCTTTCACCCGACCTTTACGCAGCAGCCAGCGCGGCGATTCAGGAAGATCGAAGCGCCCAATCAGGATCAAAATACAGGGGATCACCGCGCTGCCCAGCATCCAGCGCCATCCTCCTTCAACATCATACAGCCAGTAACCGACCAGATCGGCACAGGTGGCGCCGACATACCACATCGCGGCGATAAAACCGATGGAGAAAGCGCGCTGACGAGTATTGGAGAACTCGGTAATCATCGAGGTTGCAATCGGGTAATCGGCACCAATCACAATGCCGATCAGCACGCGCATCACCAACAGTTCAACGGGCGAGGAAACAAACATGGTTGCTGCCGATATCACGCCAATGGCGATAATATCGATGATGAACATTTTGCGCCGCCCGACCTTATCGGAAATGTAGCCAAACAGCGACGTCCCCACAAACAGACCGGCGAGCGTGCCGGCGCCCAGCAGACCAATCCACTGTGCGTCCAGTTTCAATGCTGGCGTGAGCTGTTCCAGCGCCACGCCAATCATCACCAGCACATAACCATCCAGAAATGGCCCACCGCTTCCCCACAGCATTATCCGGCGGTGAATAGAGGTAAATTTGATGTCATCAAAGTTCCTGGGCTGCTGCATAGCGACTTCCTGTTTCAACACGGGCAAAGCGTCATCTGTAGGCCGGATAAGGCGTTTACGCCCCCATCCGGCACTGGCGTCACATGATTGCCGGATGGCGACGCTACCGCGTCTTATCCAGCCTACGGGTGTACAACCTCATACTTATTAACCGTAGCGAAACTCCACACCAAATGTCCCACGCGGGTATTCCCACTTTTCCAGCGCTGTATCAAGCCCGAGAATGCGGCACGTTCCGCACTCCAGGCATCCGGCGTAATCAAACCGTACGCTGCCGTCGTCCTGTTTTTTATACAGCCCTGCTGGACAGGCCTTAATCAGCACTTCCAGCGCCTGTTTATCAGGATCGGTTTTGAGAATGATATGCGGGCTGTCTTCATCGACATTGAACTTATTGACGCCCAGTTTGACGTCCACATTGACGGGAGATGTCATAATACGGTCACTCCTTTCAGGCCATCTTTCATCAGGTTGATGAAGCCCACTTTCTTCGCATGGCGCAGGATTTTTTTACGCATTGGCACCGGGGCAGAGCCATCTACGGTGAACAGGTCGCGTGCGATACTGACCGCCATTTCGGGATAGGCGGTAAACATGCGCGGGTTATCAAGAAAAGCAGGAAGCTTCTGGTACATACGCATATCGCGCATCGGGCCATCGTCCAGATGCTGACGATATTCACCCAGCGACTGCTTGCTAAAGTCGTCGCGCTTCATCGCTGAAAGCACCGTTTTCGCCGCCGCTTCGCCAGCGGATATGGCGAGATCCATACCACGGATGGTAAAGCCGAGGTTCATACACATTCCGGCAGCATCACCGGCAATCAGCACTCCGTCCCCCACCAGTTCAGGCTGCATATTGATACCGGCTTCCGGAACAACATGCGCGGCATATTCCACCAGCTTGCCACCGGCGATCAGCGGGGCAACCGCCGGATGCTGTTTGAAATCTTCCAGCATTTGCGGGACCGATTTTTTCGCGTCTTTCAGGTGATGAAGGCCGCAGACCAGTCCCAGAGAAAGGGTTGTTTCATTCGTATACAGGAAGCCACCGCCCATCAACCCATCAGTTGGCGAACCGGCAAACAGGCAGGCTGCACCTTCGTTCCCCTGTAACTGGAAACGATCTTCAATCACCGATTTGGGCAATTCGATCAGCTCTTTTACGCCGACAGCAACATGCGATGCTTCAACGCGCTTTGCCATGCCCAGTTTTTCTGCCAACAAAGAATTCACCCCGTCGGCGAGGATCACCACTTTGGCTTCCAGAATATCGCCGTCGGCTTCCACTCCCACGACTTTACCCTCGCGCTGCACAACGTTATCCACACGAATACCGGTGATAAGCTGGGCGCCCGCCTCCTCGGCCTGCTCCATCAGCCAGGCGTCAAATTTGCTACGTAAGACGGAATAAGAAACCTGCGACGATGCGGCCTCTTCACCATTGCAATAGTCGATGGTCATCGCCCCTTTGTCGGTCATAAAGGCGAGCTTTTCGTGGGTGATTATGCGTTCAATGGGGGCCTGCTCAGCAAAACCGGGAATGATGCGCTCCAGGCTATGCGCATACATGCGCCCACCGGTGACATTCTTCGCGCCAGCAGAATTGCCGCGCTCGATAACCAGCACCTGTGCACCTTCCCGAGCCAGCACCAGCGCCGCAACCGAACCAGCCAGACCTGCACCCACGATGATGGCATCAAAGATATCTTCGGACATACATACTCCTGTCAGCGGCAGGATACCTTCGCATCCTGCCCGAATGGTTTAACGCGCTAAGGCAGCCGTCAGCGCAGGCAGGATCTTCAGCGCATCGCCAACGATGCCGTAATCCGCATACTGGAAAATCGGCGCATTTTTGTCTTTGTTGATGGCGAAAATCGTCTGTGCGCCGTTGGCGCCGACCATATGTTGGATCTGCCCGGAGATCCCCACCGCCAAATACAGTTCAGGCTTGAGCATCAGGTTGGAAATGCCGACGTAGCGTTCGTGCTCCATCCACTTCTCGTTTTCCGCCACCGGACGGGAACAGGCCAACTCAGCGCCAATCGTCTGGCACAGCGCTTCTGCCAGCGAGATATTTTCTTTGCTACCAATACCGCGTCCCACGCTGACCACCAGACGGGCTTTGTCGAGATCGACGCTGTTGCTCTGACGCGCCTGAGTTGCCGTACGGGTCACGGCAACGGACGGATCCTGCCACTGTACGGTATGCATCTCGCCGCGGCGGTTAGTATCCGGTTGCTGCGCGTCAAACGTTCCGCTACTGAGAGTTACCACGGCAAACGGCGAAGCGATGGTTTCTGCCCCTATCGCCAGGCCGCCGTAAACCATATGTTTGACCGCCGCTTTTCCATCCTGCACCGCGACTGCGCTGGCGTCGTTTGAAACGGCTGCCGACAAGCGAAAACCCAGTTTTGCCGCTAACAGCTTGCCGCGACGCGTATTCGGCAGCAGCACTGCGCCGCCCTCGCTATGCTGACGAATGGTCTGAGCCATCACATCGGCGTACTCTTCAACCATACGGTCTTCTGGTTTGCCACTGAGCAGCCAGACATGATCCGCGCCTAAATGACATGCCGTTGCGCTGTCCGCATCGCTGAGCACAAACGTGTTAACTTTTTCACCTAAAGCCTGCGCACCTTTCATCAGTTCCGGCAGACGAGAAGGGGTATCGCTGAATACCCAGACACTGGAAAATTTGTTCATAACATCCCCTGATAATTAAATGATTTTGCGAAGATTCTCGACAAACGCGGCAATCTGTTCTTCACCGTCACCTTCAATCACAACGCGCTGACGCTCGCGCTGTTTCGGCGCAGCAACCTGCTGTGCGGAATACGCCTGTACGCTGTTCAGCCCAATGTCTGTAGGCGACCAAACCTGAACCGGTTTTTTCGCCGCGCCAAGAATGGCTTTCATGGAAGGGATTTGAGGGGTGTTGATATCCGTTGAGACCGCGATCACCGCCGGGAGCGGGATGCTCAGTGTTTCGACTTCATCTTCCAGCTCACGCTCTACCGTCAGCGTGCTATCGGTAAGAGAGAGGATTTTACTCACGCCATTAATCGTGGGAACGTTCAGCGCTTCGCCCACCAGCAGACCAACCTGCTGAGCATAGAGATCGGAAGAACCGTCACCACAGATAATCAGATCGAAACCGGCTTTTTGCGCGGCGGCGGCCAGCGCGGTAGCCGTTTGTTGTGGCAGCGCCTGTTCAAATTGATCGTCAATGACAACAATCAGTTCATCAGGGCCACGGGAGAGTACATCTTTGCGCCCTTTTGCATTGGTCAGCGCTTTGCCGCCGACGCTCATGGCGACAACCAGGGCCTCTCCTGCCTGTTGTTTTAACTGACAAGCCGCTTCGATCGCATTCAGGTCGTACTGGCTGATTTTGCCATCCGCTTTGCTGAAATCGAGTGAACCATCAGTATTATTAATCGCAATATCCTGTTCATCAGGTACGCATTTGTAGCAAGTAATTATCTTCATTGCATCTCCAGAAATCATGAAGGAAACGTATTTATATCGGCGGTGTTAAATACAGATATCACGCTCTTTAATTCGGAAATAAAACCTTAATCACCAATATTGAAAATGTCACACATTGAAATTCGTAACTTTCAATAGTGTTACGTACCTCACCAATATTGAAAGAGTCACGTCAAATATGAAAATTTTCAATATTGTCTGCGGGTTCAACAATATTGAACGCCAGTCACTTAAAAAAGTTAAAAAACCACAATCAATATACTGATTAATAACAAAAAATACAGGATTTTTAAGCAAATTAACCAGCATAAAAAAGTGTGACACAGATAACAGAATCGCCCGAAATGAATACTCATTATGAGTTACTCACTGAGGCGACCCCAGAGGTTAAAAGTTATCAACAAATCATTAATAATAAATAAACAAAAGATCGTTCACGGGCTCGCTAAATAAATTTCGTTTTCACACTGGAATTCACTTATGAAAAATGAAAAGAGAAAATCGGGAATTGAACCGAAGGTTTTTTTTCCGCCATTAATAATAGTTGGAATACTTTGTTGGCTAACAGTAAGAGATCTCGATGCCGCTAACGTCGTTATTAATGCGGTATTCAGTTATGTCACCAATGTCTGGGGCTGGGCATTTGAATGGTATATGGTCGTCATGCTAGGCGGCTGGTTCTGGTTGGTTTTTGGCCCGTATGCCAAAAAGAAATTAGGCGACGAAAAACCGGAGTTTAGTACCGCCAGCTGGATCTTTATGATGTTCGCCTCCTGTACTTCAGCCGCGGTGCTGTTCTGGGGCTCTATAGAGATCTACTACTATATCTCTACCCCGCCGTTCGCCCTGGCGCCCAATTCCACCGGTGCGAAAGAGATAGGCCTGGCATACAGCCTGTTCCACTGGGGGCCGTTGCCGTGGGCAACCTACAGCTTCCTCTCCGTTGCCTTCGCCTACTTCTTCTTTGTGCGCAAGATGGATGTGATCCGTCCCAGCTCCACGCTGGTACCGTTAGTGGGCGAAAAGCATGCGAAAGGGCTGTTCGGCACCATCGTTGATAACTTCTACCTGGTGGCGCTGATTTTTGCGATGGGTACCAGCCTCGGTCTGGCGACGCCGCTGGTAACCGAGTGTATGCAATGGCTGTTCGGTATTCCGCATACGCTGCAATTAGATGCCATCATCATTACCTGCTGGATCATTCTGAACGCCATTTGCGTAGCCTGCGGCCTGCAAAAAGGGGTCAGGATCGCCAGCGACGTGCGTAGCTACCTGAGCTTCCTGATGCTGGGCTGGGTGTTTATTGTCAGCGGTGCCAGCTTCATCATGAACTACTTCACCGACTCGGTCGGCATGCTGCTGATGTATCTGCCGCGCATGCTGTTCTATACCGATGCCATCGGCAAAGGCGGATTCCCGCAGGGCTGGACTGTTTTCTACTGGGCGTGGTGGGTCATTTACGCCATCCAGATGAGTATCTTCCTGGCACGTATTTCTCGTGGTCGTACCGTACGTGAACTGTGCTTCGGGATGGTACTGGGCCTGACAGCTTCGACCTGGATCCTGTGGACCGTCCTTGGCAGCAATACCCTGCTGCTGATGGATAAAAACATTCTCAACATCCCACAGCTGATTGAACAACACGGCGTGGCGCGCGCCATTATCGAAACCTGGGCCGCCTTGCCATTCAGCACCGCCACCATGTGGGGATTCTTTATCCTCTGCTTTATTGCCACCGTCACGCTAATTAACGCCTGCTCCTACACCCTGGCGATGTCCACCTGTCGCGAAGTTCGCGATGGTGAAGAACCGCCGCTGTTGGTGCGTATCGGTTGGTCCGTTCTGGTCGGCGTCATCGGCATCGTTCTGCTGGCGCTGGGTGGGCTGAAGCCCATTCAGACCGCAATTATCGCCGGAGGATGTCCGCTGTTCTTCGTCAACATCATGGTGACGCTGTCCTTTATTAAAGACGCCAAAGTGCACTGGAAAGACAAGTAATTCTTATTAACCCAATTGATCAAGAGGCTGAAAGATGGATTTCAACTTAAATGACGAGCAGGAACTGTTTGTCGCCGGTATTCGTGAACTGATGGCCAGTGAGAACTGGGAAGCTTATTTTGCCGAGTGCGATCGCGACAGCGTCTACCCTGAGCGTTTTGTAAAAGCACTGGCGGATATGGGCATCGATAGCCTGTTGATCCCGGAAGAACACGGCGGGCTGGAAGCCGGTTTTGTCACCGTTGCCGCCGTCTGGATGGAACTCGGACGTCTTGGCGCACCGACTTACGTGTTGTACCAATTACCTGGCGGTTTTAACACTTTTCTGCGTGAAGGTACCCAAGAGCAAATTGATAAAATCATGGCGTTCCAGGGAACCGGTAAGCAGATGTGGAACTCTGCCATCACCGAACCGGGAGCGGGATCGGATGTTGGTAGCCTGAAAACCACTTATACACGTAAAAATGGTAAGGTTTATCTTAATGGCAGTAAGTGCTTTATCACCAGTAGCGCCTATACCCCGTACATCGTGGTGATGGCGAGAGATGGCGCATCGCCGGATAAACCTGTTTATACCGAGTGGTTCGTTGACATGAGCAAAGCGGGTATCAAGGTCAACAAACTGGAGAAACTCGGTCTGCGTATGGATAGCTGCTGTGAAATCACCTTTGACGACGTTGAGCTGGACGAGAAAGACATGTTCGGTCGGGAAGGTAACGGTTTCAATCGCGTGAAAGAAGAGTTTGATCATGAACGCTTCCTCGTCGCGCTGACCAACTACGGTACGGCAATGTGCGCGTTTGAAGACGCCGCGCGCTACGCCAACCAACGCGTACAGTTTGGCGAAACGATCGGCCGTTTCCAGCTGATTCAGGAGAAGTTCGCGCACATGGCGATCAAACTGAACTCCATGAAAAACATGCTGCTGGAAGCCGCATGGAAAGCAGATAACGGCACTATTACCTCGGGCGACGCGGCCATGTGCAAGTACTTCTGCGCCAACGCGGCATTTGAAGTGGTAGACACCGCCATGCAGGTGCTGGGTGGCGTGGGTATCGCGGGTAACCATCGCATCACGCGCTTCTGGCGTGACCTGCGCGTTGACCGTGTTTCTGGTGGTTCTGACGAAATGCAGATCCTGACGTTGGGTCGTGCGGTACTCAAGCAATACCGTTAATCGACCCCTTGTAGGCCTGATAAGACGCTCGCGTCGCCATCAGGCAATTATGCCGGATGGCGCTGTGCTTATCCGGCATACATACCGCAAAAAAATGCCAGGAGCAAAATTATGGATCACTTACCAATGCCAACCTTTGGCCCACTTGCCGGGGTACGAGTTGTCTTTTCAGGGATCGAAATTGCCGGTCCGTTCGCCGGACAGATGTTCGCCGAATGGGGGGCTGAGGTTATCTGGATTGAAAACGTTGCGTGGGCCGATACCATCCGCGTACAGCCTAACTATCCGCAGCTCTCACGTCGTAACCTGCACGCCCTGTCGCTCAATATTTTCAAAGATGAAGGTCGGGAAGCGTTTCTGAAGCTGATGGAAACCACCGATATCTTCATTGAAGCCAGTAAAGGCCCGGCCTTTGCCCGTCGCGGCATTACCGATGAAGTGCTGTGGGAACATAACCCGAAACTGGTTATCGCCCACCTTTCCGGCTTCGGCCAGTTTGGTACCGAGGAGTACACCAATCTTCCGGCTTACAACACCATCGCGCAGGCGTTCAGCGGCTATCTGATTCAAAACGGTGATGTTGATCAGCCGATGCCAGCCTTCCCGTACACCGCCGATTACTTCTCCGGGATGACCGCAACGACAGCGGCGCTGGCGGCTCTGCACAAAGTCCGCGAAACGGGTAAAGGTGAAAGCATTGATATCGCCATGTACGAGGTGATGTTGCGCATGGGTCAGTACTTCATGATGGATTACTTTAACGGCGGCGAAATTTGCCCACGTATGACCAAAGGCAAAGACCCGTATTACGCTGGCTGCGGTCTGTATAAATGCGCCGATGGTTACATCGTCATGGAGCTGGTCGGCATCACGCAAATCAACGAGTGCTTCAAAGATATTGGCCTCGCCCACATTCTTGGCACACCGGAAGTCCCGGAAGGCACCCAGCTTATCCATCGCGTGGAATGCCCTTACGGCCCGCTCGTGGAAGAGAAACTGGACGCGTGGCTGGCAACACACACCATCGCCGAAGTCCAGGCGCGCTTTGCTGAGCTGAATATCGCCTGCGCGAAGGTGCTGACCATTCCGGAACTGGAAGGCAACCCGCAGTACGTTGCCCGTGAATCGATTACTCAGTGGCAAACGATGGATGGTCGCACCTGCAAAGGACCGAATATCATGCCGAAATTTAAAAACAACCCAGGGAAAATCTGGCGTGGCATGCCGTCACACGGCATGGATACCGCCGCCATTCTGAAAAATATTGGATATAGCGAAGCAGACATAAATGAGCTGGTCGGCAAAGGCCTGGCCAGAGTTGAGGAATAAACGCGACGCGCTGACCCGCGAGTGGGTTAGCGCTCACGCCTGATTTCAGTGGATAAAGCAATATGGATATCGTTGGCGGACAAAACTTACGTCTGATGTGGGACGACCTGGCCGGGGTGTACGGAGATAAAACGGCGTTAATTTTCGAATCCTGCGAAGGAAACGTTCGGCAATTTAGCTATGCCTCGCTCAATGAAGAGATTAACCGCACGGCAAACCTGTTCTATTCTTTAGGGATCCGCAAGGGCGATAAGGTCGCATTGCATCTGGATAACTGTCCGGAATTCATTTTTTGCTGGTTTGGGCTGGCAAAAATTGGCGCCATTATGGTGCCGATTAATGCCCGCTTGCTGGGCGAAGAAAGCGCCTGGATCCTGCAAAACAGTCAGGTAAGCCTGCTGGTCACCAGCGCCCAGTTTTATCCTATGTACCGCCAGATACGGCTGGAAAATACCACACCGCTTAATCATATCTGTCTGATTGGCGAGCAACTTCCGGTTGAGGACGGCGTGAGCCACTTTACCCAACTGCAATCCCGTCAGTCCGCCACGCTGTGCTATACACCTGCGTTATCCACTGACGATACGGCGGAAATTCTGTTTACCTCAGGCACCACTTCACGACCTAAAGGGGTGGTGATTACCCACTACAACCTGCGATTTGCCGGCTACTACACTTCCTGGCAAATCGCCCTGCGCGATGATGACGTCTACATGACGGTAATGCCCGCTTTTCATATCGACTGTCAGTGTACGGCAGCCATGGCGGCATTCTCCGCAGGCAGCACCTTTGTGCTGTTGGAAAAGTACAGTGCCAGGGCGTTCTGGAATCAGGTGCATAGATATAAGGCGACGGTTACCGAATGCATTCCGATGATGATCAGAACGCTAATGGTACAACCTGCCGCACCAACCGACAGACAGCATCACCTGCGTGAAGTGATGTTCTACCTCAATTTATCCGAGCAGGAAAAAGACGATTTTACCGAACGCTTTGGCGTCAGGCTGCTGACCTCCTACGGTATGACTGAAACCATCGTCGGTATTATCGGCGACCGTCCCGGTGATAAACGACGCTGGCCCTCCATTGGCCGCGTGGGTTTTAGCTATGAAGCCGAAATCCGTGACGATCGCAACCGTCCCCTGCCCGCCGGAGAAATTGGTGAAATCTGTATTAAAGGCGTGCCGGGCAAAACAATCTTCAAAGAGTACTATGCCCAGCCGGAGGCTACCGCCAAAGCGCTGGAACCTGAAGGCTGGTTACATACCGGTGATTCGGGCTATCAGGATGCGGATGGCTATTTTTATTTCGTCGACAGACGCTGCAACATGATTAAACGCGGCGGAGAAAATGTCTCCTGCGTCGAGCTGGAAAATATTATTTCTGCGCATCCGAAAATTCAGGACATTGTGGTTGTCGGTATTAAAGATTCAATCCGTGATGAAGCCATTAAAGCGTTTATCGTCCTTAATGAAGGTGAAACATTAAGCGAAGCCGAGTTCTTCAGCTTCTGCGAAAACAATATGGCGAAATTCAAGGTTCCCTCTTTTATGGAGATCAGAACCGACCTGCCACGCAATTGTTCAGGAAAAATAATCAAAAAAAATCTGAAATAACCCTCACGGTAGGAATTCCTCCTACCGGGAAATCTATTTATCTGGAGATGAACTATGAGTGAATCATTACATCTGACCCGTAACGGCCCGATTCTGGAAATTACCCTCGACCGGCCTAAAGCCAATGCCATTGATGCCAAAACCAGCTTTGCCATGGGCGAAGCGTTTCTTAATTTTCGTGATGACCCGGAATTACGCGTCGCGATAATCACCGGCGGCGGTGAGAAATTCTTTTCTGCGGGCTGGGACTTAAAAGCGGCAGCTGAAGGTGAAGCGCCGGATGCCGATTTTGGCCCAGGCGGCTTTGCCGGTTTAACCGAAATTTTCGACCTCGATAAACCGGTCATCGCTGCGGTAAACGGCTATGCGTTTGGCGGTGGTTTTGAATTGGCGCTGGCGGCGGATTTTATCGTCTGCGCGGAAAATGCCAGCTTCGCGCTACCGGAAGCCAAGCTCGGGATCGTGCCTGACAGCGGCGGCGTTCTGCGTCTGCCGAAGCTACTGCCACCGGCTATCGTCAACGAAATGGTGATGACCGGCAGACGAATGAGCGCCGAAGAAGCGCTACGTTGGGGTATCGTCAACCGCGTTGTCAGCCAGAGCGAGCTGATGGATAGCGCGCGCGAACTGGCGCAGCAGCTGGTGAATAGCGCCCCGCTGGCTATCGCCGCGCTGAAAGAGATTTACCGCGCGACCAGCGAAATGCCGGTGGAAGAAGGCTACCGCTACATCCGCAGCGGCGTGCTGAAGCACTATCCATCAGTGCTGCACTCCGAAGATGCGCTCGAAGGACCGCTGGCGTTTGCCGAAAAACGCGATCCGGTGTGGAAAGGACGCTGATATCTCATGAGCTATTACGCCTTTGAAGGCCTGATTCCGGTAGTGCATCCAGAGGCGTATGTTCATCCCAGCGCCGTGTTGATTGGTGATGTGATCGTGGGGGCTGGCGTCTACGTCGGCCCACATGCCTCACTGCGCGGTGACTATGGTCGCCTGATTCTGGAGGCAGGTTCTAACTTGCAGGATGGCTGCATCATGCACGGTTATTGCGACACTGACACCATCGTGCATGAGAATGGGAACATCGGTCATGGCGCAATCCTGCACGGTTGCGTGGTGGGTAGGGACGCGCTGATCGGCATGAACAGCGTGATTATGGACGGCGCAGTGATTGGTGAAGAGAGCATTGTCGCCGCCATGAGCTTTGTCAAAGCCGGATTTCAGGGGGAGGCAAGGCAACTGCTGGTCGGCTCACCCGCTCGCGTATTGCGTGAAGTCACGGACCAGGAACTGCACTGGAAACGGTTAAACACCAAAGAGTATCAGGACCTTGCAACCCGCTGCCAAACAAGCCTACACGAAACGCAGCCCTTAACGCGGGTCGAAGAACACCGGCCGCGCCTGCAAGGCACGACGGACGTAAAACCTAAATCAGCACAGTAATTGATGCCGGATGCGCTCACGCTTATCCGGCCTACGCGTCAACCACCGTTTATGCCGCCATCAGGCAACTGACAATTAGCGACGCATACTCTTGGAGAGCATCATCTGCCATTTCTGCTCACGGTTGAGCTCTGTTGGCGGAACGGCAGACAGCCGCGGCGTTTTCGTCACACTCACCTTTTTTTCCTGCAAATTGTGGCTCAAACGGTTGTAGAGGTGAGAATCAATACTGATGACTTTTACCAGACGCTGGCACTGGCAGCCCCGGCCTGCAATCTGATTAGGGATCATCTTAACTTCACAAACAATTTCTCCCACTTCCGACAGAATATAAGAGAGCGTATTAATTGCTTTGCAGTGTTCAATATCAAAATGGCGGGAAATTTCCTTTGCGGTGATCCAACGATCTTCAGCCATCATCCAGTCAGCAATTAACAAATAAAGCGGTCTTTCAACATATTTTTCACACATAAGCACACCATTTCACAAATTAAAAATCTGGCTACGGCCTGTCCAAATTAATAAAAACTAAGCCATATTAAAATTGTGGATATAAAAGATAGTATGCGACTTGAATGTTGATTAGTGTGAGCAATATCGTGCTTATTACATTGAAAATGTGGTTATGAAACGGCATTTGGCCAGGAATGACCTTACGAGAGATAAAAAAAGGGTTTCTTTACAGAAACCCTTTCAAGATTATATTGCAGGTCCGGTTAACGCAATTATCACCGGACTCTGTGTTTATGACTTTTTGATCTGCGCGTGCATTTCCTGCACCGAGGTCACCTTCTCAGTGGCATCGGCATTCAGCGCCATTGCTGTGGCGAAACCGCCGTTCAGGGTAGTGTCATAATGCACTTTGTACTGCAGGGCGCTACGGCGAATCAGCTTGGAATCCTCAATCGCCTGACGACCTTCGGTGGTGTTGATGATGTAAGTGTACTCGCCATTCTTGATACGGTCCTGAATGTGCGGACGCCCTTCATGCACCTTGTTCACCAGACGTGGATTGATACCCGCTTCGCCCAGCACAATCGCCGTGCCGTGCGTTGCATCCAGCTCAAAACCAAACTTCAGCAGTTTCGCCGCCAGGTCAACCACACGCTCTTTATCGCCTTCGCGAACGGAGAGCAGCGCACGCCCCTGTTTTTTCATGGTGGAGCTGCTGCCCAGCTGTGCCTTAGCGAACGCTTCCGCGAAGGTACGGCCCACGCCCATTACTTCCCCGGTAGAGCGCATTTCTGGCCCTAACAGCGGGTCAACGCCCGGGAATTTGTTGAACGGCAGCACCACTTCTTTTACCGAGTAGTACGGCGGGATAACTTCCTTGGTGACGCCCTGCTGTGCCAGCGTTTTTCCGACCATTACGCGTGCCGCGACTTTTGCAAGCGCAACACCCGTTGCTTTGGAGACGAATGGAACGGTACGCGCCGCACGCGGGTTCACTTCAATCAGGTAAACTTCGTTATTCTTCACCGCAAACTGAACGTTCATCAGACCGCGAACCTGCAGTTCGAAGGCCAGTTTCTGCACCTGCTGACGCATCACATCCTGAATTTCCTGGCTCAGGGTGTACGCTGGCAGAGAACATGCGGAGTCACCGGAGTGTACGCCCGCCTGTTCGATGTGCTCCATGATGCCGCCAATCAGCACCATTTCGCCGTCGCAGATAGCGTCCACGTCCACTTCAACCGCATCGTCAAGGAAACGGTCCAGCAGTACCGGCGCATCGTTAGAAACGCTGACCGCAGTCTGGAAGTAGCGACGCAGGTCGGCTTCGTCGTAGACGATTTCCATCGCGCGACCACCGAGAACATACGACGGACGCACCACCAGCGGGTAGCCAATCTCTTTCGCCTTCTCAACAGCCTGTTCGATAGCCGTTACGGTAGCGTTCGCCGGTTGCTTCAGCTTCAGACGGTCAACCGCGTGCTGGAAACGCTCACGGTCTTCCGCGCGGTCGATGGCATCCGGGCTGGTGCCGATAACCGGTACACCTGCCGCTTCCAGCGCACGCGCCAGCTTCAGCGGGGTCTGGCCGCCGTACTGTACGATGACGCCTTTCGGCTTCTCAATACGCACGATTTCCAGTACGTCTTCCAGGGTTACCGGCTCAAAGTACAGGCGGTCGGAAGTATCGTAGTCGGTAGAGACGGTTTCCGGGTTACAGTTGACCATAATGGTCTCGTAACCGTCTTCGCGCAGCGCCAGAGAGGCGTGTACGCAGCAGTAGTCGAACTCAATGCCCTGACCGATACGGTTTGGACCACCGCCCAGCACCATGATTTTATCGCGGTCGACGGACGGATTTGCTTCACACTCATCTTCATAAGTGGAGTACATGTAAGCAGTGTCGGTGGCGAATTCTGCCGCGCAGGTATCCACGCGCTTGTAGACCGGGTGCAGGTTATATTGGTCACGCAGTTTGCGGATTTCCGCTTCGCGAACGCCGGCCAGTTTTGCCAGACGCGCATCAGCAAAGCCTTTGCGCTTCAGCACGCGCAGGAAGTCAGCGTCGAGGCCGTTGATGCCAAGGTCAATGACTTTTTCTTCCAGACGCACCAGCTCTTCAATCTGCACCAGGAACCAGCGGTCGATGTTGGTCAGGTTGAACACGCCATCGACGGACAGGCCAGCACGGAAGGCATCGGCGATGTACCAGATACGCTCAGCGCCAGCGTCTTTCAGCTCGCGACGGATTTTAGTCAGTGCTTCCGGGTCGTCCAGGCTGACTTTCGGGTCGAAGCCGGTCGCGCCCACTTCCAGACCGCGCAGCGCTTTCTGCAGCGATTCCTGCTGGGTGCGGCCAATCGCCATCACTTCACCGACAGATTTCATCTGCGTGGTCAGACGGTCATTAGCACCAACGAATTTCTCGAAGTTGAAGCGTGGAATTTTCGTCACAACGTAATCGATGGAGGGCTCAAACGAGGCCGGAGTACGGCCGCCGGTGATGTCGTTCATCAGCTCGTCGAGGGTATAACCCACCGCCAGCTTGGCGGCAACTTTCGCAATCGGGAAGCCGGTGGCTTTGGACGCCAGCGCCGAGGAGCGGGATACGCGCGGGTTCATCTCGATGACAATCAGGCGACCGTTTTTCGGGTTTACCGCAAACTGGACGTTAGAACCGCCGGTTTCCACGCCGATTTCACGCAGTACCGCCATCGAGGCGTTACGCATGATTTGATATTCTTTGTCGGTCAGCGTCTGGGCAGGTGCTACGGTGATGGAGTCACCGGTATGGATGCCCATAGCATCGAAGTTTTCGATGGAGCAGACGATGATGCAGTTGTCGTTTTTATCACGCACCACTTCCATCTCGTACTCTTTCCAGCCAATCAGCGATTCATCAATCAGCAGCTCGTTGGTTGGGGAAAGGTCCAGACCGCGTTCGCAGATTTCTTCGAACTCTTCGCGGTTGTAGGCGATACCGCCACCGGTACCGCCCATGGTGAAGCTAGGGCGGATAATGCACGGGAAGCCAACGTCAGCGGCAACCGCCAGCGCTTCTTCCATGGTGTGAGCGATGCCTGAACGCGCGGTGTCGAGACCAATCTTCTTCATCGCGATGTCGAAGCGACGACGGTCTTCCGCTTTATCAATAGCATCCGCCGTCGCGCCAATCATGGTCACGCCGAACTCAGCCAGTACGCCCTGGCGTTCCAGTTCCAGCGCACAGTTCAGCGCGGTCTGGCCGCCCATGGTTGGCAGCACCGCGTCCGGGCGTTCTTTCTCAATAATTTTGCGTACTACTTCCCAGTGAATCGGCTCGATGTAGGTGGCATCGGCCATTTCCGGGTCGGTCATGATGGTTGCCGGGTTGGAGTTCACCAGAATAACGCGGTAACCCTCTTCACGCAGGGCTTTACACGCCTGCGCGCCGGAATAGTCAAACTCACACGCCTGACCGATAACAATCGGACCCGCGCCCAGAATCAGGATACTTTTTATGTCTGTACGTTTTGGCATGGCTCTTTTACTCCTGATTATTTCGCGGACTGACGGTATTGCTCAATTAACTCGATAAAGTGGTCGAACAGCGGTGCGGCATCGTGCGGACCGGGGCTCGCTTCCGGGTGCCCCTGGAAGCTAAAGGCTGGCTTATCAGTACGATGAATGCCTTGCAGCGTGTGGTCGAACAGGGATTTATGCGTCACGCGCAGGTTCGCCGGAAGCGTCGCTTCATCGACCGCAAAACCGTGGTTCTGCGCGGTGATCATCACGGTGTTGTTATCAATATCTTTTACCGGATGGTTGCCGCCGTGGTGGCCGAACTTCATCTTAATGGTCTTCGCACCGCTTGCCAGCGCCAGCAGCTGATGGCCGAGGCAGATGCCAAATACCGGAATATCGGTTTCGAGGAATTTCTGAATCGCGGTAATCGCGTAATCACACGGTGCCGGGTCGCCAGGGCCGTTGGACAGGAAGATACCGTCCGGATTCATCTTGAGAACATCTTCAGCGGAGGTTTTCGCTGGAACCACCGTCAGGCGGCAGCCGCGGTCCGCTAACATACGCAGAATGTTACGTTTAGCGCCGAAATCGTACGCCACAACGTGGAACAGCAGTTCATCGGTAGATTTGGCTTCCGGCAGGTCACCGGCCAGCGTCCAGCTACCTTGCGTCCAGCTATACGGCTCCGCAGTGGTGACTTCTTTCGCCAGGTCCATACCGTTCAGGCCAGGGAAAGCTTTTGCTTTTTCCAGTGCCAGCGCCGCATCCGGGTTATCACCCGCGATGATGCAGCCGTTCTGTGCACCCTTTTCACGCAGCAAACGCGTCAGCTTACGGGTATCGATATCGGCAATCGCCACAATGTTATGGCGCTTCAGATAAGAAGAGAGGTCTTCGGTATCGCGGAAGTTGCTGGCAATCAGCGGCAGGTCACGAATGACCAGACCTTGCGCATGTACCTGAGAAGATTCAGCATCGGCTTCATTGGTGCCGACATTACCGATATGAGGATAAGTAAGAGTGACGATTTGGCGGGAATAGGAAGGATCAGTGAGGATTTCTTGATAACCGGTCATTGAAGTATTGAAAACGACTTCCCCAACCGCCGAACCTGTTGCCCCTATGGCCCGACCGTGAAACTGGGTTCCGTCTTCCAGAACCAATAGCGCTGACTTAATCAAAACACCCTCCAGAGAATATTCACTCACTTTATTTGCATATTAATTCATTAACACATCATGAATCAATGCAAATTTGCTTACCTATGGATTTCTGGCAAACGGCGGCATTCTAGAGATAGCCCACGTAAAAGTCTACCCAAAAGGACATTTTTTATTATTATTTTGCGCCATTGACGAATTAACCCGCCTCCAGGCACCAAAAAGATCAACTAACTTAGAGTGGAAAACGCTTGCGGGGCAGGAAGAGTATTAAATCTCAGAAACAAGAGACAAAAAGTAGACCAAATGGTCAAAATTTACATTTAACCAACACAAAAAGACAATAAAACTTATAAAAATAAGATATTCAATTCAAAATAAACTTGAAATAGGCAAAATAAAAGGGCAATAAAATATTGCCCTATGTAATCAATTGCTTATGATTACAATAACCACATCACGAAGGGTAAAAAACCTTACAAATTGCGTAAATCAAGCACATCTCGCATATCAAAAAGACCATTTGATTTAGATTTCAGCCAAACCGCCGATCTCACGGCGCCGTTGGCGAATGTCATACGGCTGGACGCTTTATGCGTGATCTCAATACGCTCGCCAATATCGGCGAACATCGCGGTATGTTCCCCGACGATATCCCCCGCTCGCACCGTGGCAAAACCAATCGTGCCCGGTACGCGCTCGCCGGTGTAACCCTCACGGGAATAGACTGCGCAGTCTTTCAGATCTTTATCCAGCGCCCCGGCAATCGCCTCGCCCATCGCCAGCGCAGTGCCTGACGGCGCATCCACTTTGTGGCGGTGATGCGCTTCAATAATCTCTATATCGGTGTAATCACCCATCACTTTCGCCGCTTTCTCCAGCAGCTTCAGCATGACGTTGACGCCGACGCTAAAGTTAGCGGCGAAGACGATGCCAATATCCTGCGCGGCATCGCGAATAGCCTGTTTTCCCGCCTCATCAAAGCCGGTGGTGCCAATTACCATCCCTTTCCCATGCTGGCGGCAAAACGCCAGATGCGCCAGCGTGCCTTCCGGGCGGGTAAAATCGATGAAAACATCGAAATCATCTTTCACCGCTTCAAGGCTACTTTGTACCGTAACGCCCGTTTTCCCGGCTCCGGCTAACTCTCCGGCATCGCTTCCCAGTAAGGAAGAGCCTTCGCGCTCCAGCGCCGCGCCAAGCTGTACGCCATCCATGCCAAGAGTGGCCTGAATCAACTGACGCCCCATGCGTCCACCGGCTCCCGCGATGGCAACGCGGATTTGTGCATCATGCATAGCTATTCTCTTTTGTTAATTTTACGTAAATCGTTTTCAGATTAACCAGCGTATCGCTGCGCCGCCAGCCGAAAACGTCGATAATTAGAATTTAATGATAAACAGGGAAAGATATCAGTAAAAGGCATGACGCCACGGAATAAGCAGCGTCATATCGTTATATAACGCGGAAATCAGGGGGCCAGTGCCAGAACGTGCGCCACCCACTGCTGGAACCCCTCGACATTCAGCCCCAGTGCCACCTGGGCATTAGCGGGTTGCCCCAGCCGCCCTTCGATATCTACTACCGTTGTGCCAGAGGTATATTCCCCCTGCGTTTCAACGGCGACAAAACAGGGCTTGAGCGTAAAGAGATCCGGGCGCACCAGCCAGGCAATCGCACAGAGATCGTGCATTCGCAGCCCCGTATTCATGCTACCGCTACGGTAGTGACTGAACAGCGCATGCAGCATTTTTCCCGTCTGGTTAAGCTGAGGTAACGTCGCCAGATACTCCGGCGCAAGCATCGCCTGGTTGGTCACGTCCAGCCCGCACATTACAATCTCCAGCCCGCTCTGGAAGACTTTCGCGGCAGCCTCGGGATCGATAGCAATATTAAACTCGGCGTTGGGTGTGAAGTTCCCGCGCCCGGCAGAACCGCCCATAATCACCAGGCGCTTAATGTTAAATACGCATTCAGGATAATGGGTCAGCAGCAGCGCAATGTTGGTCAGCGGGCCAATTGCCACCAGCGTCACGGGCTGTGAGGCATGCATCAGCGCATCGCGAATCGCCTGGAAGGCGGGTTTTGCCATCGCCTGGCGATCGTGCTCGACAAAATCATACCCTTCCATACCGGACTCGCCGTGCACGGAAGCGGCATCACGCAGCGGTCGCACCAGCGGCATCGATGCTCCCTGCGCCAGTGGAACATCCGCATTCCAGAAGTGCAGCAGTTGCAACGCATTACGGGTGGTTTTTTCCACCGACACATTGCCTGCGACAGTGGTCATCAGTTGCAGATCCAGCTCAGGGGCAAACAGCGCGGCGGCAATGGCGGCGGCATCATCAATGCCGGGATCGGTATCAAGAATGATCGGTAAGCGCATGGTTTCTCCATAAAAAAATGCCAGACGTTAAGTCTGGCATCTTCTCATAATCATAACCGGAAAGACTTACTCTACTTCACGAACATCCACACGCAGCTCTTTCGGCACTTCGAAAACGATGTTCTCTTCGCGGCCTTCCAGCGGAATAGCTTCCCCACCGCCAAGTTCCTGCAGGCGAGCAATCACGTTTTGCACCAGGATATCCGGTGCCGAGGCTCCGGCCGTCACGCCTACGCACTTCGCCTCTTTCACCCACGCTTCCTGGATGTCGGTCGCATCGTCAATCAAATACGCCGCTTTCCCCATTCGCTGTGCCAGTTCAGCCAGACGGTTGGAGTTAGAGGAGTTCTTCGAGCCGACCACCAGCACAACATCAGCCTGTTCCGCCAGCGCGCGAACCGCTTCCTGACGGTTGGTGGTGGCATAACAGATATCATCTTTGCGCGGTCCGACAATTTTCGGGAAGCGTTGACGCAGCGCGTCAATAACGTCAGAAGTGTCGTCAACGGAGAGCGTGGTCTGCGTCATGAAGGATAATTTGCCTTCATTTTTCACATTCAGTTTCAGCACATCTTCCGGTGATTCAACCAGGTACATTCCCCCTTGCGGGTTGCTGTACTGGCCCATCGTGCCTTCGACTTCCGGGTGACCGGCGTGACCAATCAGAATGGATTCTTCGCCACGACGGCTGGCGCGGGCAACTTCCATATGTACTTTGGTCACCAGCGGGCAGGTTGCATCAAAAACCGTGAGGTCGCGGCCTTTGGCTTCGTTACGCACCGCCTGAGACACGCCGTGGGCAGAAAAGATCAGGATCGCACCGTCCGGCACTTCACTGATTTGCTCGATAAAAATAGCCCCGCGCTCACGCAGGCTATCCACCACATAACGGTTATGTACCACTTCATGACGGACATAAATCGGCGCGCCGTAAATAGCCAGCGCGTTTTCGACAATGCTGATAGCGCGGTCTACGCCAGCGCAGAAACCGCGCGGGTTGGCCAACAGGATCTGCATTTTACGCCTCCAGTGCCGGTTCGACTTCCAGCACTTCAATATCAAAATGAACGGTATGCCCAGCCAGCGGATGGTTGAAATCAACCGTGATCGAGTCACCGTTGATTTCGCGGATAACACCTGGCATCTCACTGCCGTCCATTGCGGTAAAGAGCATGATAGCGCCAATTTCTGGCTCGCCCGCGTCCATAAATTCCCGACGCGAGAAATACTGAATTAAGTCCGGACTTGATACGCCAAAGGCGGCATCCGGCTCCAGAGCAAAGGTGGTTTTATCGCCTTCTTTTAGCCCCAGCAGCTGTTGCTCCAGTCCTTCAGACAGAGAACCGTCGCCCAGGCGAAACAGCGCAGGCTTGCCGTTATTGCGGGTTGACTCTGCGGTGGAGCCATCGTCGAGCTTAAGGGTGAAGTGCACCAGCACCGCACTGTTACTCTGTACTGATTTAGACATGCAGGTTGCTCTTTAAAATTGCTGCCGCCTGTCTGCCCGGTGGCACTACGCTTACCGGGCCTACAAGGATCGCAGTAAATTGTAGGCCGGATTAGCATAGCGCCATCCGGCATTTTTTTATGCGGCTTTTTTCTCTTTCGACGGCAGGAAGCCTTCGAGAACAATCAATGCCGCCCCGATACAGATAGCTGTATCGGCCAGATTGAAGGTCGCGAAATGCCAGTCACCGACGTAAAAGTCAATCATATCAACCACGAAGCCGTGCCACAGGCGGTCGAACAGGTTGCCCAGCGCACCGCCAATGATTAACGCATACGCGATGTTATTCAGCTTCTGCGTCGCCTTCGAGCGATACATCATCACCATCAGGATGACGCAAATACCGATGGCAATACCGGCAAAGAACCAACGTTGCCAGCCACCGCTGTCGGCTAAGAAGCTAAACGCCGCGCCATAGTTACGCGCATAGTGCAGATTAAGCGACGGGAACAGCGACACCGTATCCCCCAGAGCAAAGTTCTGGAGGATCAGGTATTTGCTGCCTAAGTCGATAATCAGCACGGCTACCACCAGCCACAGCCAGCGTAGTCCTGTTGAACAGAGAGGCTTACTCATCAGGCAAACTTACGTTGTTCGCCATCACCGGCGATGTTGCTGACACAGCGTCCGCAGATATCTGCATGTTCCGCCACCTGGCCGACGTCGGTAGTGTAATGCCAGCAGCGCGGACATTTATCACCTTCGGCTTTGCTCAGTACAATTTTCAGACCTTTGAGCAGTTCGCTCTGCTGAGCATCAGCTGGAGCCGCTGCAAAATCTGCAACCGTCGCGCCGGAGGTCAGCAGAACAAAGCGCAACTCTTCGCCCAGCGCGGTCAGTTTCGCCGCCAGCTCAGGTTCAGCGTACAGGGTCACTGCCGCTTCCAGAGAACCGCCGACTTTCTTATCCGCACGCGCCTGCTCGATAACCTTGTTCACTTCGCCACGCACTTTCAGCAGTTCGTCCCAGAAGGCATCGTTCATCGCTTCGGTTTCGCCTAAGCCAAACAGACCTTCGTACCATTCACCGGTAAAGACGTATTTCTCACGATCGCCCGGCAGGTAGCCCCAGATTTCATCTGCGGTGAAGGACATGATCGGCGCCATCCAGCGAACCAGCGCTTCTGCAATATGGAACAGCGCAGTCTGGCAGCTACGACGCGCCACACTGTCCGCTTTCGCGGTGTACTGACGGTCTTTGATGATGTCGAGGTAGAACGAACCCATTTCTACGGAGCAGAAGCGCATCAGGCGCTGTACCACTTCGTGGAAGTCATAGGCTTCATAGGCTTTCAGGATTTCGTCCTGCGCCGCTTGCGCACAGCCTACCGCCCACCTGTCCAGCACCACCATCTCTTCCGGTTTCACCATGTCTTTAACCGGATCGAACCCGTTCAGGTTCGCCAGCAGGAAGCGCGCGGTGTTACGGATACGACGATAGCTGTCGGCAGCACGTTTCAGGATTTCGTCAGAAACGGCCATTTCGCCAGTATAGTCGGTAGAAGCAACCCACAGACGCAGAATATCCGCGCCCAGTTTGTTCATCACGTCCTGCGGAGAAACGGTGTTACCGATAGATTTGGACATCTTACGGCCCTGACCATCAACGGTGAAACCGTGGGTCAGTACCTGGCGATAAGGTGCTTTGCCTTTCATGGCGGTGGAGATCATCAAAGAAGACATGAACCAGCCACGGTGCTGGTCAGAACCTTCCAGATACATATCTGCCGCATGGCCCGCAAACTCAGGACGCACATCCACGACGGATGAGTGGGTTGAACCGGAGTCGAACCACACGTCCAGCGTATCCGGGACTTTGACATACTGGTCAGCTTCGTCGCCGAGGATATCTTTCGGATCGAGATCCCACCACGCCTGGATGCCGTCAACTTCAACGCGTTTAGCCACTTCTTCCATCAGTTCGATAGCGCGCGGATGCAGCTCTTCGGTGTCTTTGTGAACAAACAGAGACATCGGCACCCCCCACGTACGCTGACGGGAGATACACCAGTCAGGACGGTTGGCAACCATCGATTCAATACGCGCCTGGCCCCAGTCCGGGATCCACTGTACGCCTTTGATCTCTTTCAGCGACTGCGCGCGCAGGCCTTTCTGATCCATGCTGACGAACCACTGCGGGGTCGCACGGAAGATGATCGGTGACTTGTGACGCCAGCAGCATGGATAGCTGTGCTGCATCTTCTCAACGTGCAGCAGCGCGCCTTTTTCGCTCAGCAGCGCAACAATTTTGTCGTTGGCTTTAAAGACATTCACACCGTCCAGATCCGGATAGGTACCCGCCAGGTATGCGCCGTCCGGGCCAACCGGGTTAGCGATTTCCAGACCGTATTTCTGGCTGATGACGTAGTCATCCGGACCGTGACCGCCAGCGGTATGGACCGCACCGGTACCCGCATCCAGCGTCACGTGATCGCCAAGGATAGCCGGCACGTCAAAGCCCATAAACGGATGGGTAAAGCGCAGCAGTTCCAGCTCAGCGCCTTTCACGGTGCCGAGAATGGTGTATTCAGCCGCGCCAATACGCTGCATGACGCTTTCAACCAGATCTTTAGCCAGAATCACAGCCTGGCCGTCAATCTGCACCAGCGCATAGTCAAAATCAGGTGCCAGAGAGATTGCGCGGTTCGCCGGTAACGTCCACGGGGTAGTGGTCCAGATAACCAGAGAGATCGGGCCGTTGACGTCAGAAACGCCAAATTTCGCTTTCACCGCATCCTGATCGGCAGCGTGGAACGCCACGTCGATGGACGGGGAGGTTTTGTCATAATACTCAACTTCCGCTTCCGCCAGCGCGGAACGGCAGTCAACGCACCAGTGCACCGGCTTCGCACCTTTGTGCAGGTGACCGTTGCCGATGATTTTACCCAGCGCACGAATGATGTTGGCTTCAGTTTTGAAGTCCATGGTCAGGTACGGATGCGACCAGTCGCCCAGTACGCCAAGACGGATAAAGTCTTTACGCTGACCATCAACCTGGGTCGCTGCGTATTCACGGCACTTGGCGCGGAACTCAGCAGCGGTGAACTTCTCGCCCGGCTTGCCGTATTCCTGTTCTACTTTCAGCTCGATCGGCAGACCGTGGCAGTCCCAGCCCGGAACGTACGGCGAGTCATAGCCCGTGAGTCCTTTGGACTTCACGATAATGTCTTTCAGAATCTTGTTAACCGAGTGACCAATATGAATGCTGCCATTCGCATAAGGAGGGCCATCATGCAGAATGAAGGTTTTTTTGCCTTTTTTGGCCGCACGAATGATGCCGTACAGGTCATCATCAGTCCAACGCGCCAGCATTCCCGGTTCGCGCTTGGCGAGATCGCCGCGCATCGGGAACCCTGTTTCCGGCAAATTCAGGGTTGATTTATAGTCACTCATCAGATTCTCGGTTCCGTATTTAAAACTCGTATAGGCATTAAGCCGGTTTTGTTAGCCCAAAAAATTCACGGGCAGTCAACTCATCACGCGCAATCTGCGCTTTTAGTTCATCCAGCGAGGCAAATCGCTGTTCGCTGCGTATTTTTTTACGCAGTACTACATCTATATGGCGACCATACAGGTCCATTACAACGTCCAACAGATGCACTTCCAACTGCTGGCGTACGCCTGCTACCGTCGGGCGGGTGCCGATGTTGGCAACGCCGGGGAAAGGTTTATCACCCAGCCCCATCACTTCAACCGCATAAACCCCTTTCACTGGAGACACCTGGCGACGAAGCGGTAAGTTTGCCGTCGGAAAACCGATAGTGCGCCCTAACTCGTCACCGTGAACGACGCGTCCTGAGATAGTAAAAGGATGCCCAAGCAGGCTTTCGGCCAGTTGCAGGTTATCTTCGGCCAGCGCCTGACGTACTGCGGTGCTGCTGATACGCACACCGCCTTCACAGAAGGTTTGGGTACTGGTGATATCAAAACCATACTCAGCGCCCGCTTCCTGTAATAACAAGAAATCACCCGCACGGCTAGCGCCAAAGCGGAAATCATCGCCAACGGCAAGAAATTGTACACCAAGGCGCTTCACCAGCAGGTCGCTGATAAAAGTCTGCGCCGTTAATGCGGCAAAACGTCGGTCAAAACGCACGCACAGTACGTAATCCACGCCGCATTCCGCCAGATAACGCAGTTTTTCTCGCAGGCGTGTAAGGCGCGCAGGCGACTTATCCGTCGCAAACAGCTCCAGCGGCTGCGGCTCAAAAATCATCACCATTACTGGTAAATTGCGTTTGCGCCCTTCTTCCCGTAAGCCCTGCAGCAACGCACGGTGACCACGGTGCACGCCGTCGAAATTACCAATAGTCAGCACACACCCATGCGGGGCCTGACTGAGATTATGTATGCCTCGTATCAGCTTCATGTCTGGCTCAAAACAGTGAAAATCGTGAAAGTATACCCTGTACCGCGGTCAACGTTAACCGGCGATTGTTTCTACGAAACAGAAAGAGGATGGTTTTCATTGTTATGAAACAAATTGACGCCCTTCACCGGCACACCAATGCAATTTTTCTCGTCGAAAAGCTGTATTCACGCCACGCAAGCTGGTAGAATCCTGCGCCATCACTACGCAACGAGTGCTGGAATTTAAACGGCGCTTATTTGCACAAATCCATTGACAAAAGAAGGCTAAAAGGGCATATTCCTCGGCCTTTGAATTGTCCATATAGAACACATTTGGGAGTTGGACCTTGGCTAATATCAAATCAGCTAAGAAGCGCGCCGTTCAGTCTGAAAAGGCCCGCAAGCACAACGCTAGCCGTCGCTCTATGATGCGTACTTTCATCAAGAAAGTATACGCAGCTATCGAAGCTGGCGACAAAGCTACTGCACTGAAAGCATTTAACGAAATGCAACCAATCGTGGACCGTCAGGCTGCTAAAGGTCTGATCCACAAAAACAAAGCTGCGCGTCATAAAGCAAACCTGACTGCACAGATCAACAAACTGGCTTAATCGCCTGTCTGTTGTCGCTTTGTGAAAAAACCCGCGCAAGCGGGTTTTTTTATGCCTGTCGTTTGTACAACCAGCTTCGAAGGCAACCGTCATCCACTGACCTTGTTCGTACTCCTCTGGGCCGCTTCTCTTTTCAGCCAGCCGCCTTACCGGGCACATGAAAGTCATTTTCTTTCACTGTTTAATTTTTTTAATTTCATTGCTAATCAAATTGTGACCGTCATAGCAAATGACATAATTACTCCCCCAAAAACGAATAAACGCAATCCTGATGTAAGATTTGATAATTGATCACAATGCCCGTGTTAACTATTTTTCACCAAACCAATTAACCACTATTTCTCTCCAAAGGTTTAATTTTTTAGATAAAAAATAACAACTACCCTACTGCTTAGAAAGTAAAAGCTGTTTTTCTGGGCGTATCGCACCAATATCGGAGTTATTATTATGAGTTCTGTTATTGAGGATACCCAGTCTTGCGGGTCAGCATCATTATCTTTACTACAGCGTATTAGCTACGGCTCTTTGGATGTGGCAGGTAATCTGCTGTACTGTTTCGGTTCAACCTACATCTTATATTTCTACACTGACGTTGCGGGTATAAGTCTCGCCGTAGCAGGTGTCATCCTGCTACTGGCGCGTATCGTAGATGGTATAGATGCCCCAATCTGGGGGATCATTATCGATAAAACACGTTCACGTTACGGTAAATGTCGTCCCTGGTTTTTATGGCTGCCGCTGCCTTTTGGTGTATTCAGCGCGCTGTCATTTTGGTCTCCAGATATCAGCATGACAGGAAAAGCCATATATGCAGCAATATCCTATATGATTGCCAGCATTTTATTTACCGGACTTAATACACCGCTCAGTGCAATATTACCTCTGATGACCCTGTCCCCTAAGGAACGGCTGGTATTAAATTCCTGGAGAATGACCGGAGGACAAATCGGGGTTTTATTAATGAATGCCACAGCATTACCCCTGGTTGCATTTTTAGGTAACGGAAATGATCATGCCGGATTTATTTATACGGCGATTCTGTTTGCTGCGATATCCTGTTCGCTAACGCTTTTCGCCTTTAAAAATATCCGCGAAATGGATGCGGATAAAATACAGCAAGAACCCAAACTGCCGATGAAAAAAAGTTTCACGGCGATGAAAGGTAACTGGCCATGGATCCTGATGGTGCTGGCCAATCTGATCTTCTGGATTGCCCTGCAACAGCGGTCCACCACCATTGTTTATTATCTGACCTACAACCTCGTTCGCAAAGATCTGGTTCCGCTGATTAACAGTCTGGCGACGATTCAGATCCTGTTTATCATCGCCATCCCTTTCTTTAGCAAATACCTGGCTAAAACCTGGATATGGGTAGGCGGCTTGCTGGTCGCCACGTTTGGCGGCGTCTTGATGTGGCTGGCGGCGGACAACATACCTTTCCTCATCGCGGCCTGGGTGCTCGGCAATATCGGTAGCGGAATCGCCTGCTCAATGCCGTTTGCCATGTTGGGCTTTGCCGTCGACTTCGGTGCCTGGAAAACGGGCATCAAGGCCACCGGCATTCTTATCGCCTTCGGCAGTACCTTCTGCATCAAGATGGGCAGCGGTCTGGGTACCGCTTTCGCCGCCTGGATCATGAACAGTTTTGGCTATGTCCCGAACCATGCCCAAAGCGCTGTGGGCCTTGAAGGCATTACCTGGGCCTTTATCTGGGCGCCCGCCCTGCTCTTCGCACTCGCGGCGATCCCGCTACTTTTCTTCCGTAAGTACGAAGCAATGGAAGAGAGGATTCGCCACGATCTGGAAACCATCACCCAATAACTTTCTTAATCTTTACCCTCAAAATATGGGAGGCACCACCATGCCATTTGTGCAACATGACCCGCGTCGTCTGGTCTGGCAGCAAAACGATCGCTATTTGTGGATTGAACCCTGGGGCGAGAACAGCCTGCGCGTTCGCAGTGGCCGTCATCTTCCGGTTATGCGAAATGAGGACTGGGCGCTCACGGAGCCAGTCACAGAAAGCGCCTGCCACATCGTTTATGACCACAAGCAGGCGACGCTAACCAATGGAAAAATTAGCGCAATCGTCAATCAAAAAGGGCAAATCGCTTTTTATCGCCATCCGCATAAGTGCCTGTTGCAGGAGTTCTGGCGTCTGCGGGGCGAAATCGGCGAGGACGAATCTTCCCACGGCCAGTATGTCAGCGCACTCAACCTTGAGGGACGCGAATTCCGCCCTATTCAGGGCGGGAAATATTCACTTAAAGCCCGCTTCGAAGCCACCGAAGGGGAAAAAATTTACGGCATGGGCCAATATCAGCAGGCCAATCTGGATCTCAAAGGATGCGTGCTCGAACTGGCCCAGCGCAACTCTCAGGCCTCGGTGCCCTTTATGCTCTCAAGCCTGGGCTACGGATTTTTATGGAACAACCCGGCGGTCGGCCGCGTGACGTTCGCCCATAACGTGACCGAGTGGGAAGCTCAGGTCAGCGAACAGTTGGACTACTGGATCACCGCTGGCGATACACCGGCAGAAATTAGCCAGGCGTATGCGCTCGCCACGGGCACGCCGCCGATGATGCCGGATTACGCCATGGGCTTCTGGCAGTGCAAGTTACGCTATCGCACTCAGGAGGAGCTGCTCGCCGTCGCCCGCGAGTACAAACGGCGCAATCTCCCCATCTCGGTAATCGTTATCGATTTCTTCCACTGGCCAAATCAGGGGGACTGGATGTTCGACTCGCGCGACTGGCCTGATCCCGATGCCATGATCGCCGAGTTAAAATCGCTGGGTATTGAGCTGATGGTCTCCGTCTGGCCGACGGTGGACAATCGCACCGAGAGCTATCGGGAGATGCGCGAAAACGGCTGGCTGGTACAAACGGAGCGCGGATTGCCAATTAATATGGATTTTCTCGGCAATACCACTTTCTTTGATGCCACCCATCCCGGCGCTCGCGACTACGTCTGGAGTAAAGCAAAACGCAACTATTACGATAAAGGCGTGAAGCTCTTCTGGCTAGATGAAGCCGAGCCGGAGTTCAGCGTTTACGACTACGATAACTATCGCTACCACGCCGGACCGGTGCTGGAAGTGGGCAATATCTACCCGCGAATGTACGCCAAAACCTTTTTTGACGGCATGAAAGCCAATGGCGAAGACCAGGTTATCAACCTGCTGCGCTGCGCCTGGGCTGGAAGTCAGAAATACGGCGCGCTGGTGTGGTCAGGTGATATCCACTCATCGTTTCGTTCTCTGCGCAATCAGTTTGCCGCCGGGATGAATATGGGGATTGCAGGTATCCCATGGTGGACAACAGATATTGGCGGCTTTCATGGCGGCAATATTCACGACCCACACTTTCATGAGTTGCTGATTCGCTGGTTCCAGTGGGGCGTGTTTAGCCCGGTGATGCGCCTGCACGGCAACCGCGATCCGCAGATTTTACCGCAGCAGCCTTATCGGGACGGGATTGCCCAGTGCCCTACCGGCGCGCCCAACGAGATCTGGAGCTACGGTGAGGATGTGTGTGATGTGCTAACGGGTTGCCTGACACTGCGTGAGAAGCTCAAGCCCTACATCAAAGCGTTAATGGCAGAAACGCATAACTACAATACACCGGTGATGCGTACCCTATTTTTTGAGTTCCCCGATCAGCTAAAAAGCTGGGAAATCACCGACCAGTACTGTTTCGGCCCCGATCTGTTGGTTGCGCCCGTTATGCATGAAGGTATGCGCGAACGCGACGTTTGGTTGCCAGAAGGGGAAACATGGACGGATTTTGCGACCGGCGAGAGCTATCAGGGAGGACAAACGCTGCGCTATGACGCTCCCCTGAACAGAATTCCGGTATTTATCCGCGAAGGCGGGCAGTATCGTAATATGTTGAAACTCGGTTAGTACACCGCAGCCGGCAACATAAAGGCGTTTAGACCTGTGGCGGCTTGAACAGTGCTGAGTAGTTGGCATTGCAAATACGCTGCACCGCCGGATGCTGGATCATCCTCTCCGCAAATATGGCGTGATACTCCTCCATCACATTCTCAACGCGTCCAATTTCAACAATAGAATCATCAGCATAGAAATTGTGTGAATACAGCGTAGGGGCAACGAATATCGCGTTATGCGTTGCGCCAAACGCTTTCATCAGCGCGGCGTCATCAAACTCGCCAAGGATTTCAACGTTCAGTCCTTGTGAGTTAATCCAGTTCAACAGCTTACGTCCAAGCATCGAACGACGACCAGGGATCAGCAATCGACGCTCTTCCAGACAGGCCGGAAACGGTTTCTCAGGCAGCGGCCTGGTGCACCAAAAGCTCACGCTGCATTCGCCAATCCGCACCGAGAACAGCCCTTCCTGCTGCGTTGAGTCGATCGGGCAATCGGAGATAATCATATCCAGCTTATGCTGGCTGAGCTGCTCCAGCAGCATCTCGTGTGTTGATTCAAAACAACGCAGATGGATTTGCTCGTTCTCAACCACAGCAGCATCCAGCACGCTGCTAACCAGTTGCTTCGATAATGCATCCGCCACGCCAACATCAAACAGCAAATTCGACTCTTTGCGATAGTTCACGATATCCAGCATTTCCTGGCTTAGGGTGAACATTTTATCCGCATAACGGAAAACTAATTCGCCTAACTCGCTGGGTTCCAGCCCTCGCCCCTTACGCTTAAACAACTTCCCTTGTAAGCGTTCCTCAAGCGCTTTGATCTGCCCGGTAATAGTTTGCGGTGTCAGATAAAGCGCTTCTGCGGCCCCCACCACCGATCCTTCTTTATACACATGCCAGAAGTAATACAGGTGGTTGTAATTTATATGAGACATACTCTCTCCCTGAAATTGTCACCAAAGAGTTATCTGCTCAGGCTGACGTATTCAACCGGGTACGCAGCCAGCTATAACCGATAACTGCCGACAACAGTGAACCAATCAGGATCCCCAGTTTTGCCCAGTTAATCAGCTCCGGATCAACGTTACCAAACGCCAGACTGGCGATGAAAATCGACATTGTAAAGCCGATGCCACACAGAATACCGACCGCCATAATTTGCTGGAAACTCGTGCCTTCAGGCAGTTGCGCCACCTTGAGACGTAATGCCAGCCAGCAGAACAGGCTGATCCCCAGCGGCTTACCGATAAGCAGGCCGGCGATAATTCCCAGCGGCAGGATAGAGGTCAATCCATCCAGCGTCACGCCCTGCAGCGAAACACCTGCGTTAGCGAAGGCAAACAGAGGCAGGATCAGATAAGCCACCCACGGATGCAGGACATGCTCCAGACGCTTTGCCGGTGAGCGCCCATGTTTTTCCTTTAACGGAATGAAGAAACCAACGATCACGCCTGCCAGAGTGGCATGCACGCCGGACTTCAGCACTGCCGTCCATAGCACGACGCCAACCAGAATATAAATACCGGTGCGTCTGACACCGCACAGATTCAATGCCGCCAGGACGAGAATTGCGCACGCGGCGACGCCCAGAGACAACAACGAGAGATCGCTGGTGTAGAACAACGCGATGATCACAATCGCGCCGAGGTCATCGATAATCGCCAGCGCCATCAGGAAGATTTTCAGTGCCAGCGGAACACGACTACCCAACAGTGCCAGTACACCGAGCGCAAAAGCGATATCCGTTGCTGCCGGAATTGCCCATCCTTCACGAGTGATAGGGTCGGCATAGTTGAATGCCAGATACAGCAACGCCGGGACAATCATGCCGCCAATCGCGGCAATAATTGGAAACGCCGCCTGACGCAGGCTGGCAAGCGACCCCTGCATTAACTCACGCTTCACTTCCAGACCAATCAACAGGAAGAATACAGCCATCAACGCGTCGTTGATCCACAGCAGCATATTTTTGTTGATTTCAAGCGCGCCAACCCGCAGTTGGACAGGTGTTTCCAGAAAGGCGTGGTACCATCCACTGGTAACCCCGATATTTGCCATCAGCATAGCGACTGCGGCTGCGATGATCAGGATGATGCCTCCCGAGGCGTCGCTACTAAAAAAACGATGCAGATGTTTCACTTTTATTCTCTCTATTGGGTGAATACTTCGTAATTACTATCTTACACCCGCAAAAAGCTCGTTAAAATTAGATTATTCATGATGAATAAATCGGCTTTTCCGAGCATTATCTAATGAGAAAACACAGGATTAGTTAGTCTGCATCTGAGTGATGCCTCGCATTAAACGCGTATCTGAGATGGTCCAGCGTTGCCGTCACATTTGCCGGAGACATACGGTTGAGGTGTGCCAGAAAAGGATGTGTATCGATAAAATGGATAAAACGGGTCGCACTCACAAGCGTGGCGCTGCGTTGCATACTCGTTTTTCGGTTCTCTGTTAAGTTGCATACTGCCAGCGCGTAGTCACGCGTGGTGAATGTTCGCCAAACGTTATTACGGATGCCGCCCCCCATAAACAACCTTGGCGGAATATCTTTTTGCGGCGCTGATTCTCCACGTTCTCTCACAAAAGCAATGTGGCAACGCCCTTGCTGAACATGCTGTATATTCGCCATCATACATCCTCCCAGGATAAAGCATTCCTGATCGAGGTAATGCTGAATATTGAGAGAACGTTCATCCGTGAGCATTTTAACCAACTCGAAATGGCGATAAGCTGGCAAAACGGGTTTAACTAACATCCCCGGATCATTTTTGTGCAATATTGCAGGACCGTAATCCACATCAAAAAGCGTCTCCCGCCGCATCGTTATCACTTCTTTACGTTGCACAATATGCGCCAACGTACCGGGAGGCAGGCGTTCTTCATAGTCAGAATGATACTGATACTCAGCCTCTACGGGATGAGCTGAGTAATTTGTCGTAACGGCAACAATTCGACCGGTATTCTCTTCTGCAGTGACCAACACATACAGAAAACTATCACTACCGTTAAATTTGATCCGAAAAGCGCGCGTGCTCATGACGATATCAAACGTAGGAAAAGTAAATTCGCGTTCCGCCAGATTTGCATTGCGAGAGAGTTTCTGTAACTCCCGATTCAACCCGGTGCTATCCAGCACGAGTGCGGTGCGAATATCCGCCAGTGTCGCACCTTCCTGAATCAGCGTGGCGAGATAATCCTGACGCACATCTGTTTTTTGCCTGACAGGAGAAATAAATGTTTTATGACAACGCTGACAGTAAATACGCGGTTCTCCTTGCGCAGAAAAACCGTACTTTTTGAGTGAAATTCCCCCGCAGTGGGGGCAGGATTTTATCAGTCCTTTCCATGCCTGATTAACCGACTGACGAAAGCGGTTGAGTGATCGTTCCGAAATAATGGGGAAGAGAAAACCGCAGGCCCGGCATAGTATATTTTTCCCTTGGTTTTGGTAATCCGGGCTGTTCAACATACCCATATTTTTGCAGCCGGGCGTTTTACAACTATCGACATTAATCCAGGAAAACATATTCACTCCCTGCGAATACGATACGTTCAAGCAAATACTGATTTTATCTCTACAGGTGAAAAACCATTTTCATAGAGTGTTTTCATGGCACTCATCGTCATTGCGGTATGAGAGAAAAACGACTTATATCCCGCGCACAAATAGTTGTGATTTCTTTTACCTGATATTGACGGCAAAAAACGATGCTTAGGACAACCGCCATAACAGGCGAACTGCCATGAGCAGGAGTCACATTCTTGTGCCATTGTGCGTCGCTTATCCTCGCCAAACTGCCGGTTTTTTTCGCTATTGTTCATCGCGCGCAGCGTCGAATCCTGAATATTCCCCAACTTGTACTGCGGATACACAAAATGATCGCAGTTATACACATCGCCGTTCATTTCCATGGCGAATGCGCTACCGCAGGTTGGCGCAAACACGCATACCTGCGGTGGTAACCCGCACCACGCCGCGAGCGTCTGCTCAAATATCTGTATACCGATATCACCAATATCGTTACGGACCCAGACATCAAAAATAGCGTTGAGAAAATGGCCAAATTGCAGTGAATCAACCGACCACGGCATCATTCTTGTTTGTCCGCCTTCAGGATGTGCCAGACCAATACCACCCTCTTCAGCGCTTCTTTCGATGAGCGGAATAAACTGCATATAGCGACTGCCAATGCTTTTCAGATAGTTATAGACTCGCACCGGGTGATGCATATTCGTGCGATTCACCACCGTCAGCGTATTAAATACTACACCGTGGCGTACCAGACATTTAACGGCCTGTTCAACTTTCCCATGCGTCGGTTTACCCGAACGAGTAACCCGCCATTCATCATGTAACGCGGCATCACCATCAATAGAAACGCCCACCAGGAAGGCGTGTTGCTTAAAAAAAATAGCCCATTCGTCGTCAATCAATATACCGTTAGTCTGGAAGGTATTTATAATCGTTTTACCGCCAGAATAACGCTGCTGCAATGCCAGCGCTCGCCGATAAAATGCCAACCCCATCAGCGTAGGTTCTCCCCCCTGCCACGCAAAAATCACGTCATTCACATCCTGCGCGGCAATATGCTGTTTGATGAATAACTCGAGCATGTCATCTGACATTCTGTAATTCGCTTTTCTATCCGGATAAAGCATCTCCTTTTCCAGATAAAAACAGTATTTACAGTCCAGATTACATACCGAGCCTGTCGGTTTAATCATGACCTGACAACTTTTTGTCTGCATTGTGATAGCTCCATAAATAAAAGAACCTGGCTCAGCACAAAAGCGTTGAACCAGGCGGGCATAGCCCTAAGTGGCATACCTTATGTTTCTTATAATTATTCAGTTAGCCCCAGGTGACTGGCGTTGGCTTGTCACCGCGAGCTTTCATCAGCGAATCGTTGTCAATGTCCTGTTTGTATTTCAGGAACTTGCCATACAGTTGTTTCTCGATTTCAGGTTGTTTCCCAATCTGATTAAGCGTTTCAAAGCGATCTTTTTTCAGGTTGTAGAGGTATTTGGGTTTATTTTCACGATCGATAATCATCTTCCAGTCGCCATCACGGATCGCCCATTCGTCAGTAGGATCATCCTGGAACGGCATATCAATGCCAAAGATGAGTGGTTTCTGACGTGCTAACGTTTTCTGTTCAAGTAATGGAACCAGAGACTGCCCATCGTAGGTACGATCTGTTGGCAGTTTAAAATTCATCATGTTTGCTAACGTCGGCACCCAGTCAAGACCATAAACTGGCGTATCCGTTACCATCCCCTGCGGAATATGTTTACCGTACTTGATGATTGCCGGAACACGGATACCGCCTTCCCAAAGGTTATCTTTACGGCCGCGAAGCCCATCCGTTTCACCCGCAAGGTTCAGTTCATATACTTTGCGAGCCTCGCGTGTCACTGGGCCGTTATCACTGGTGAAAATGACAATGGTGTTATCTTCTTCACCCATTGCCTTGATCTTATCCATTACTTTACCGACCTGAGCATCCATATAGCTGATGTTCGCGTAGTATTCGCCTGTTCCTCGCCACGGCTTATCCGCCCAGTCGCCATAAAACAGATCCGGATGCTGTTTCTGGTAAGCGCTCATATATTGCGAATACATGTCGAGGTACTTTTTCGGTGAGGCCAGCGGACTGTGAACTTCCGTGAACGCGACATATAAGAAGAACGGTTTGTCGTCTTTCTTGTTATCCAGCCAGTTGACGACTTCAGAACTGACAAGCTCGCCGCTCATGGTGTCAGCACGACCAATATGCTGTCCATTACGGATCCAGCCAGTGGGATGCACCATGCCATAGCGGGGACGTTCTTTTGCGCTATCAAGCGTAGCATCCGTGACGAATCCCGCCGGGTTTACCAGGGTGTAGTCAAACCCCATGTCCTTCGCCTGCGGTTGATCGGTGCGATCGCCCCCGGCATTCAGGTGCAATTTCCCCATCATCGCCGTGTCATACCCCTGTTGCTTTAACAGGTTGGCAATCGTCAGTTCATTCCGTCCCAACGCGACATCTTTGCCTTCAGGGATCCAGGAACGGATCCCTGTACGGAATGGCATACGTCCCGTTAATAAACCCGCACGAGAAGGAGAGCACAGCGGCGCGGGCGCATAGTAGTCGGTAAATTTCACCCCTTCCTGTGCCAGCTTGTCGATATTAGGCGTTTTGACGATTTGATGGCCATAAGTCGCGAGATCGCCATAGCCCAAATCATCAGCCATAATAATCACTAAATTAGGCTGTTTCGCTGAAGCTGCATATGTTGTTTGTAATGCGCTCCCGGCACATAATGCCAGTCCAACCAAACTCGCCACGACTGTTTTTTTCATTTCCGATCCTTTGGTTTTATTTAAAATGAATACCCAATCATATAAATCATCTGATCCCCGTAACCGTCATAACCCAGTTTGTTTTCAAAATAGCGATACGTCACTGTAGCTTTCCATCGTGGATAAAATTTCCACGCCAGTGTTAATCCGCCATTTAATCCATTCCGGCCAAATTGCTGTTCCGCATAAGCATCATTTCTATCAAGCTCAATTTCATTCCAGTCAGATAAAACAACTTTCTCACCAAATAAAGTAAAATTGTAAGCCGCAGTCCAGCCAATAACGTAGCCATTCCAGCCGCTGGTTTGTCCATATCGTTGTGATACATAATCACCAGATTGGTTATGCAAACCTATATAGGGTTTTAAAAACCCCCAATCTCCGCTCCAGCCGAGATAACCCAGACCATAAAACATATCCAGATCGTCGCCCCAGGAGTTATCCCACTGGCCATAAATCTTGCCAAAGAAGGTATAATCAGAATCAAAGAGACGCACATGGGTCATCGCCGACACCGTATGATTTCGACCGGCTACAGCATGATTTAACACATTACTTTCAATAAATGAGTAAAATTCGGCTTCTCGAAAATTGACACCAAAATCCGCTGTTGCTTTCCAAACCTCGCCACGATGTACATTGACAAATCCGCTATTCCAGTCGGCATAACCGGCATTAATCGACCCAAAAGAATTTTTATACTCCAGAGCTTGTGCTGCATGGCTAAAAAGAGAAGGCACTATAAGTATAAGACAAGCTAATAGTCCATTTTTTATCCGAGGCATTGAATGTATTCCCCATAATTATAATTAATCCATCAATAAATATTGTGTTACCGCGGTGACAAATAATAATGAAATAGAATGACAGGATAGTGATGTAAATCTCACATCAAGGAAGGTGAATCGTTATTACTGGTAGTGTGTCAGAATATGTTGTTTGAGAGGAGATAAGTAATTATTTCGCCAGAAATATGACTGTAGTTGCCTTTTAAATTAGGTTGGCCGTGATTATTTATTGATGTTAAAACAATCACATCAACCAGGTATGCGGTTGTGAATAGTCAAAAAAGATGTTAGTTCTAAAACCGTAGCACTGCTCCACACATCATACTATTCCAACAAGGTAAAATAATATATCCGATGCCGGTAAGGGTCTGGATATCCATCTGCCAGGTAAAAAAAAGGCCATCTCATCGCTGAAATGGCCTTTTCTCTACTTTTATTTTAGCGCGTCAAATCGTCAAAGAATTTCTTCACGCCGTCGAAGAAGCTTTTGGAACGCGGGCTGTTTTGTTCACCCGTCGGGCCACCAAAGCTATCCTGCAAATCTTTCAGCAGTTGCTTCTGCTTGTCATTCAGGCCAACCGGAGTTTCCACTACCACGCGGCACAGCAGGTCTCCCTGAGCGCCACCGCGTACAGACTTGACGCCCTTTCCACGCATGCGGAAAAGTTTGCCAGTTTGCGTTTCGCCCGGAATTTTTAGCTTCACGCGACCATCCAGCGTCGGGACTTCAATCTCGCCACCCAGGGCTGCCATTGCAAAGTTAATCGGCACTTCGCAGTACAGGTTATTGCCTTCACGCTCGAAGATTGGGTGCTGTTTAACCTGCACCTGCACGTACAGATCACCTGCTGGCGCGCCATGCTCACCGGCTTCGCCTTCACCAGACAAACGGATACGGTCGCCGGTGTCAACGCCTGCCGGGATTTTAACGGACAGCGTTTTGCTTTTCTCAACGCGACCATGCCCGTGGCATTTGTTGCACGGATCTTTGATCAACGTACCGCGGCCCTGACAGTGCGGACAGGTCTGCTGTACGGCAAAAAAGCCCTGACGCATCTGCACCTGGCCGGAACCGTGACAGGTTGGACAGGTTTGTGGCTGAGTGCCTGCCTTCGCGCCGCTACCGTGGCAAACGTCACACTCTTCCAGCGTCGGAATACGGATCTCTTTGGTGACGCCACGCACAGCTTCTTCCAGAGTGAGATCCATGTTGTAACGTAAATCAGCACCACGTGAGGCGCGCTGACGACCACGACCGCCGCCAAAGATATCGCCAAACACGTCACCAAAGATATCGCTGAAGTCAGCCCCGCCGCCAAAACCGCCGCCGCCGCCCATGCCGCCTTGCTCAAACGCAGCATGACCGTACTGATCGTAGGCCGCACGTTTTTGCGCATCGGTCAGGATCTCGTACGCTTCTTTGATCTCTTTAAACTTGGCTTCGGCCTCTTTATCACCCTGGTTGCGATCCGGGTGATATTTCATGGCCAGGCGCTTGTAGGCCTTTTTGATTTCACGCTCTTCCGCTGATTTGGAAACGCCTAAAATCTCGTAATAGTCTTGCTTAGCCATCTCTTTTTATCTGCCCCTAACATGCGTGCACGGGCGGAGAGGAAACCTCTTCGCCCGTGCCAGTAATTACCCGTTCAAAGGGCGATTATTTTTTGTCTTTCACTTCTTCAAACTCGGCGTCGACAACGTCGTCATCTTTCGCGTTATTTGCAGAAGCATCAGCGCCTGCTGCACCAGCCTGTTGCTGTGCGTGCTGCTGCTGAGCGATTTCCATCAGTTTCTGGGAAACCTGTGCCAGCGCCTGCATTTTCGCTTCGATATCCGCTTTGTCTTCACCTTTCAGAGAAGTTTCCAGCGCGGTCAGTGCAGACTCGATGGCTGTTTTGTCGTCAGCCGGCAGTTTGTCGCCTGCCTCTTCAACCTGCTTACGAGTGCTGTGCAGCAGATGGTCACCCTGGTTACGGGTCTGAACCAGCTCTTCAAACTTACGGTCAGATTCTGCGTTCGCTTCTGCTTCGCGAACCATTTTCTGAATTTCTTCTTCGTTCAGACCAGAAGAAGCCTTGATGGTGATCTTCTGCTCTTTACCGCTGTTTTTGTCTTTCGCGGAAACGTGCAGGATACCGTCGGCATCGATGTCAAAAGTAACTTCGATCTGCGGCATACCGCGCGGAGCCGGGCTGATACCATCCAGGTTAAACTGACCCAGATCTTTGTTATCAGCAGCGCGTTTACGTTCACCCTGCAGCACGTGGATGGTTACCGCAGACTGGTTGTCTTCAGCGGTAGAGAACACCTGGCTGTGCTTGGTCGGGATAGTGGTGTTTTTCGCGATCAGCGGAGTCATCACGCCACCCATGGTTTCGATACCCAGAGACAGCGGGGTAACGTCCAGCAGCAGCACGTCTTTAACATCACCGGTCAATACACCACCCTGAACAGCAGCACCGATTGCTACGGCTTCGTCCGGGTTAACGTCTTTACGCGGTTCTTTACCGAAGAACTCAGCGACTTTCTTCTGCACCATCGGCATACGCGTCTGACCACCAACGAGGATAACGTCGTTGATATCAGATACGGACAGGCCAGCATCCTGCAGAGCAACTTTCAGCGGCTCGATAGAACGGTTAACCAGGTCTTCAACCAGGCTTTCCAGTTTCGCACGGGTCACTTTGATGTTCATGTGTTTCGGACCGGTCGCGTCTGCAGTGATGTACGGCAGGTTCACGTCGGTCTGCTGAGCGGAAGACAGCTCAATCTTCGCTTTCTCAGCGGCTTCTTTCAGACGCTGCATCGCCAGCGGGTCATTACGCAGGTCGATACCCTGATCTTTCTTAAACTCGTCAACCAGGTAGTTGATCATACGGCTGTCGAAGTCTTCACCACCCAGGTGGGTATCACCGTTGGTTGCCAGAACTTCGAAGGTTTTTTCGCCGTCAACTTCGTCGATTTCGATAATAGAGATATCGAAAGTACCACCACCGAGGTCATATACCGCGATAGTACGGTTGCCAACTTCTTTATCCAGACCGTAAGCCAGCGCAGCTGCGGTTGGTTCGTTGATGATACGTTTTACTTCCAGACCTGCGATACGACCGGCGTCTTTAGTTGCCTGACGCTGAGCATCGTTAAAGTATGCAGGTACGGTGATAACGGCTTCAGTTACCGGCTCACCCAGGTAATCTTCAGCGGTTTTCTTCATTTTTTTCAGCACTTCAGCAGAAATCTGCGGCGGTGCCAGTTTCTGACCTTTTACGTCAATCCATGCATCACCGTTGTCAGCACCGATGATTTTGTACGGCATGATTGCTTCATCACGCTGTACTTCTTCGTCCTGGAAGCGGCGGCCAATCAGGCGTTTAATCGCAAACAGGGTGTTTTGCGGGTTTGTCACTGCCTGACGTTTAGCCGGCTGACCAACCAGAGTTTCACCATCCTGGGTATAAGCAATGATAGAAGGCGTGGTGCGATCGCCCTCGGCGTTCTCCAGCACACGTGCAGTAGTGCCATCCATAATCGCTACACAAGAGTTGGTAGTACCCAGGTCGATACCAATAATTTTACCCATCTAAACGTCTCCACTAAAAATTCGGTCATCATGTGGTTGTGAATCTGTAATAAGGGCGAAACGTGCGGTTTCAACTACCCTGAATCGTTTTTTTTCAGACTCACCACTGCGGTTGCTTACAAGATGGGGTCGTAACCCACGTCATCAAGGGGGGCATGAAAATTTTTTTTTAGCGCAGTGGCGATAAAATCGTAGAGAAAAGGCAGAAAGCTGAAAAAATGAATAGTCGCCAATTAAAATTAATTCATAAAACCAATGAAAATGGCAAAGTTATTCACGAAAAAATTGTAATAAAAAGAAAAGATTACAAGCATGAATCGTGATTCTGACAGCGGTAAGATGGTCTGAAACGACACACTTTTACAGCCGTCAAAGAGAAATTCCATGAAATCCGTATTAACCCTTTCCGCCAGCCTGCTTATGGGCCTGCTACTGAGCAGCGCCGCACACGCTAATGATCATAAAGTCCTCGGCGTGATCGCCATGCCCCGTAATGAAACCAACGATCTGACGCTGAAACTTCCCGTTTGCCGCGTGGTGAAACGCATTCAACTTACGGCCGATCATGGTGATTTACAGCTCAGTGGTGCATCGGTTTATTTCAAAGCTGCGCGCATGTCCAGCCAGAGTCTGAACGTGCCTTCCTCCATCAAAGAAGGGCAAACGACCAATTGGATCAACATCAATAGCGACAACGACAATAAGCGCTGCGTGAAAAAAATTACCTTCTCCGGTCATACGGTGAACTCTTCTGATATGGCGACGCTGAAAATCATCGGCGACGACTAATTCCCCATACTTTTATTCAAAAGCCATAGAAACATGAATGTCACCTATTTGAATGACGACGATCTCGATTTTCTTCAGCATTGCAGTGAGGAGCAGCTCGCCAATATTACCCGCCTGCTTACGCATAATGAAAAGGGGAAAGCCCGTCTGTCGAGCGTTCTCAACCACAACGATTTATTTAAATCGATGGAAGGACACCCGGAACAGCACCGCCGCAACTGGCAATTAATCGCAGGCGAGCTTCAACATTACGGCGGTGACAGCATTGCCAATAAACTCCGTGGACATGGAAAACTGTATCGGGCGATTTTGCTGGATGTCTCAAAGCGGCTAAAGCTCAAAGCAGATAAAGAAATGTCTACGTTCGAAATTGAACAATATCTGCTGGAGCACTTTTTACGCAACGCCTGGCAAAAAATGGATGCTGAGCACAAGCAAGAATTTCTGCAGTCGGTCGATGCAAAAGTCTCTGAGCTGGAAGAACTGTTGCCGCTATTAATGAAAGACCGCAATCTGGCAAAAGGGGTGTCTCACCTGCTCTCCGGCCAGTTAACCCGAATTCTGCGTACGCACGCTGCTGTTAGCGTCATCGGGCACGGATTACTGCGCGGAGCCGGACTTGGCGGCCCGGTAGGTGCAGCCTTAAACGGGGTTAAAGCGGTGAGCGGCAGCGCTTATCGCGTGACGATCCCAGCGGTACTCCACATCGCCTGCCTGCGCAGAATGCTCAACCACACATAAGCGTGATGCCCATCACAGGGAAAATAATTCATTTTCCCTTCGTGAGATCATAGACAGTGCCCTCTCCCCTGATTATTATGCCGCGCCCCGAAGACAGCGATCGTTATTTGGGGAAACTATTTCACCATTCAATCAATGATGATTTTGAGGAATTATGGGCAACACTAAGTTGGCTAATCCGGCACCGCTGGGCCTGATGGGCTTTGGCATGACCACCATTCTGCTTAACCTGCATAACGCGGGTTTCTTCGCTTTAGACGTTATTATTCTGGCGATGGGCATTTTCTACGGCGGTATCGCGCAAATTTTTGCCGGTCTTCTGGAATATAAAAAAGGCAACACCTTCGGTTTAACCGCCTTTACCTCCTACGGTTCGTTCTGGCTGACGCTGGTTGCGATTCTGCTGATGCCGAAAATGGGCCTCGCGGATGCAACCAATGGTCAGTTCCTGGGCGCTTACCTGGGTCTGTGGGGCGTGTTCACTTTGTTCATGTTCTTCGGTACGCTGAAAGCCGCGCGCATGCTGCAGTTCGTGTTCCTGAGCCTGACCGTGCTGTTCGCCCTGCTGGCCGTTGGCAACATTGCAGGTAACGAAGCAATCATTCACGTAGCGGGTTGGGTTGGCTTAGTGTGTGGCGCAAGCGCCATTTACCTGGCGATGGGTGAAGTGCTGAACGAACAGTTTGGCCGTACCATCCTGCCGATTGGTGAAGCGCACTAATCTGACAATATCCCCCCTTACGGGGGGATATTCCTTACAAACGCTGTAACTCTCCCTGTACGCTCGTATCGCGATGATAAATATCCTGTCGCAGCCAAATCCCCAGACCTAACCCCACCAGCGATAACGCCAGCACATACCAGGCTGGAGCCATTGGCGACACGCTCATTAACATCGTCACGGCGATTGGCGTCAGACCACCAAAAATGGCATATGAGACGTTATAGGAAAAGGAAATACCGGTAAAACGGACTTCCGCCGGAAACGCCCGCACCATAACATAAGGCACTGCGCCGACCACGCCAACGCATAATCCCACCAGCCCGTATAACAGGAACAAGTGCTGAGGATGGCTGCCGGTCAGGTGATAGAAAAACCAGCTCGAACAGGCCAGCAGCAGGCTGCCGACAGTAAAGGTTTTGCTGGCGCCGACCCGGTCGACAATAAACCCGGCCAGCAGACAGCCGACGCACAGCATAATGGTAGCGACACTGTTGGCCTGTAACGTTAGCGCGGGAGCGAAGCCATACTGCTTTTGCAACCAGACGGGCGACATCAGGATCACCACCACAATCCCGGCCGATAACAGCCAGGTCAGCAGCATTGAAATAACCACCGCTTTTTTATGCTTACTCACCACCGACTTCACCGGTAGCTCTTGCGCAAGTGCTTTTCGCTGCTGCATTTCGAGGAAGATGGGCGTTTCCTGCAGCCAGCGGCGCAGGTACATCGCCACCAGCCCAAAAACGCCCCCCAGCAGGAACGGGATACGCCAGCCGTAGTCATGCACCGCCTGTTGCGTAAAACTGGTGTTCACCAGCGTCGCCACCACCGATCCCAGCAGAATTCCCACCGTTAGCCCGGCGGTCAGCGTGCCACAGGCAATGCCGATGCGGCGCTCCGGTACGTGCTCCGCCACGAACACCCACGCGCCCGGCACTTCTCCGCCGATGGCAGCGCCTTGCAAAATGCGCATCAGCAGTAACAGCAGCGGTGCGAGGATCCCCATTGAGGCGTAGGTAGGCAAAAGACCAATCGCCAGCGTCGGTATCGCCATCAGCAAAATGCTCAGGGTAAACATTTTCTTGCGCCCGACCAGGTCGCCAAAGTGCGCCATGATGATGCCACCCAGCGGACGCGCCAGATATCCGGCGGCAAAAATGCCGAAGGTTTGCACCTGACGTAGCCACTCAGGAATGTCTGCCGGGAAGAAGAGTTCACCAACAACAGCGGCAAAGAAGACGAAGATAATGAAATCATAAAACTCAAGCGCACCGCCGAGGGCAGCAAGCGTAAGAGTTTTATAATCCTGGCGATTCAGCGGTCGAGTGTGTTGTGACATAGCAAACCATCAGTCAGTGGAGTTATTGAATCTGTCTGTCGATATATGTAAAGCAAAAATTACTATATCGTAAACAATTCAATACTCCACTGTGATTGGCACTTATGTCACGATCGGGCTACTTTCAGGCGTTTGTATCGCGAATTGCGCTTTTAGGACGAAAAGATGCTACAACAGCCGGTGCGGTTTCCACATACGGCCCATCCAATAGCTGTATACAATACGGTACACTTGCAAAGATACCCGGCACGATAACCTTACCGTCAGCATCTTTCACGCCTTCCAGCGTTTCTTTGATCGATTTCGGCTGCCCCGGCAGATTCAGGATCAGCGCCTGTTTACGAATCACGCCGACCTGACGAGAGAGGATCGCCGTTGGCACAAAGTGCAGACTTATCTGGCGCATCTGTTCGCCAAAGCCCGGCATCTGACGGTCAGCGACGGCAAGCGTGGCATCTGGCGTCACGTCGCGACGGGCCGGCCCCGTTCCGCCGGTAGTCAGCACCAGATGACAGCTCATTTCATCCACCAGCTCGCATAAGGTCTGTTCGATGATCGCCTGTTCATCCGGGATCAGTCGCGTTTGCAGCTCAAAAGGGGTGGTAAGGGCAGATGCCAGCCACTCTTCAAGGGCCGGGATACCTTTATCCTGGTAAACGCCGCTGGAAGCACGGTCAGAAATGGAAACCAGGCCAATGCGTAAAGTATTCATAATTATTCCGTTTAAACAGTCTCGTTAAACAGAATGATACACTGCGAAAGGAAGGACAGACAGGTTTCAGAAGAGGTAGCGTGACCCATATCAGGGCCACGCTCTAATGATTACAGCAGATCGCCGATCATTTTTTCCAGTTTACCCTGGTCTACAGCAAACTTACGGATACCGTCCGCCAGTTTGTCTACAGCCATCGGATCCTGGTTGTGCTGCCACAGGAACTCAGCTTCGGTGATGCGTGCAGGACGCGCTTTCACTTCACCGGAGAAGGACAGTTTACGTTCGATAGCGCCTTCGCTTTCCGCCAGCTCTTTCAGCAGTGCCGGAGCAATCGTCAGACGATCGCAGCCTGCCAGCTCAATGATTTCGCCGATGTTACGGAAGCTCGCGCCCATGACTACGGTTTCGTAACCGTGCTGTTTGTAGTACTCGTAGATTTCCGTTACGGAAACCACACCCGGATCTTCTGCCGGTGCATACTCTTTCTTGTCGGTGTTGGCTTTGTACCAGTCAAGAATACGACCAACGAACGGAGAAATCAGGTATACGCCAGCTTCAGCACATGCACGCGCCTGCGCGAAGGAGAACAGCAGAGTCAGGTTACAGTTGATGCCTTCTTTTTCCAGCTGCTCAGCGGCACGGATACCCTGCCAGGTAGAAGCCAGTTTGATCAGAATACGATCGTTGCTGATGCCAGCATCGTTGTACAGTTTGATCAGACGTTTTGCTTTCGCGATAGACGCGTCGGTGTCGTAGGACAGGCGAGCATCAACTTCAGTAGAGATACGACCCGGGACCAGTTTCAGGATCTCCAGACCGATATTGACGGCCAGTTTGTCGGTCGCGTCGACAACCTGTTGAGCGCGGTCGTTGCTCTGCTGCTTAGCCCAGGCTACAGCGTCATCAATCAGCTTGCGGTATTCTGGGATCTGCGCTGCGTTAAGAATGAGAGAAGGGTTAGTTGTGGCATCCTGAGGCTGATACAGCTTCATTGCCGCGATGTCTCCGGTGTCGGCCACTACTGTGGTGAACTGACGAAGGGAGGTCAATTTGTCCGTCATGATAGCGATTCTCTTTAAACAGCTTGTTAGGGGGATGTAACCGATCTTCCCTGATGATAGCACGACGCACTCTCAGCGCAACCGCCGGGATTGTCCAACTCACTGCTCATTCCCGATTACGCATCTTAAAGCCCCTGATGCGCAATTAAGGGTTATCCCCATTGTTATGGTAAACTCCCGCAATCACTCACCTGACAAGGTATATACTGTTCGATAATTGGTAGCGCTTACATGGGAATATTCGCGCGTACCGGCATCAACAAGAGGGATGTTAATGCCTGATTTTTTCTTGTTTATTAATGAAATACTCTGGGGTTCGGTGATGATCTACCTCCTGCTTGGTGCAGGATGTTGGTTCACCTGGCGTACCGGGTTCGTGCAGTTCCGCTACATTCGCCAGTTTGGCACAAGTCTTAAAAACAGCATTAGCCCGCAGCCGGGTGGCTTAACCTCGTTTCAGGCATTGTGCACCAGTCTTGCCGCACGTATTGGTAGCGGGAACCTGGCCGGCGTAGCGTTGGCGATCGCCGCTGGCGGCGCAGGGGCCGTCTTCTGGATGTGGGTTTCAGCAGTCATTGGTATGGCAACGTCATTCGCCGAGTGCTCACTCGCGCAACTGTATAAAGAACGCGATAGCAAAGGACAGTTCCGCGGTGGCCCTGCGTGGTATATGGCACGTGGGCTGGGCATGCGCTGGATGGGCGTACTCTTTGCCATCTTTTTACTTATTGCCTATGGACTGATTTTTAACAGCGTTCAGGCAAACTCTGTCTCCCGCGCATTGGCATTTGCGTTCGACATCCCTCCCCTCGCTTCCGGCATCGCTTTGGCGATACTGTCATTCCTGGTGATCATTGGCGGTATTAATGGTGTTGCCCGTCTGATGCAATGGTTTGTGCCGATCATGGCGCTGCTGTGGGTTGGATGTAGCATCATCATCTGCCTGTGGCATATCGAGCAGCTTCCCGACATTATCGTCACCATTATAAAAAGCGCCTTTGGCTGGCAGGAAGCCGCGGCGGGTGCGGCCGGATATACGCTAAGCCAGGCTATTGCCAACGGTTTTCAGCGCGGCATGTTTTCTAACGAAGCCGGAATGGGATCTACGCCGAATGCAGCCGCGTCAGCAGCCTCCTGGCCACCGCATCCTGCGGCACAAGGCATTGTGCAAATGATCGGTGTGTTAGGCGACACTCTCGTTGTCTGTACGGCCAGCGCCATGATTATTCTGTTGGCGGGCAATGGCGCCGGCTATGTGCCCATGGAAGGCATCCAGTTGCTGCAGAAGGCCATGGTCTCACTGACCGGCGAATGGGGGGCTGGGTTTGTCGCATTTATTGTGATTCTGTTTGCCTTTAGCTCAATTGTCGCCAACTACATCTATGCGGAAAACAATCTCGTCTTCCTGAAACTGGACAATATGCGTGTCATCTGGCTATTGCGCATCGCCACCGTTAGCACCGTTATCGGCGGAACATTAGTCAGCTTCCCGTTGGTCTGGCAGTTGGCCGATATCATTATGGCTTGTATGGCCATCACTAACCTGACGGCAATTCTGCTGCTTTCTCCGGTTGTCCATACCATCGCCAGCGACTATCTGCGCCAGCGCAAACTCGGTGTGCGCCCGGAATTTGATCCGCACCGTTATCCTGATATCAGACAACAGCTTGCACCGGATACATGGGATGAAACGCCGCGCAGCTAGCGCGGCAATCACAACCATCGATCAATTCTGTCGTTTTTTTTGCTAAAGTCGCAGTAAATCTCCTGCAAGGACTGGATATGCTGATTCTGATTTCACCTGCAAAAACGCTCGACTACCAAAGTCCGCTGGCAACGACACGCCATACGCTACCCGAACTGCTGGATCACTCTCAGCAGCTTATCCATGTGGCGCGCCAGCTCTCTGCGCCACAGATTGGTAAGCTGATGGGAATTAGCGACAAGCTGGCGGATTTGAATGCCACGCGTTTCCATGACTGGCAGCCTGACTTCACGCCGGACAATGCGCGCCAGGCCATTCTGGCGTTTAAGGGCGACGTGTATACCGGACTGCAGGCTGAAACCTTCAGCGAGGCGGATTTCGACTTCGCTCAGCAGCATTTACGCATGCTGTCCGGGCTGTATGGTGTTCTGCGCCCGCTGGATTTGATGCAACCCTACCGTCTGGAGATGGGCATTCGTCTGGCCAATGCGAAGGGTAAAGATCTCTATCAGTTCTGGGGAGATACCATCACCGATAAACTTAACGAAGCGCTGGGAGCACAAGGCGACAGCGTGGTGATTAACCTCGCCTCAGACGAGTATTTTAAATCCGTGAAGCCGAAAAAGCTGAGCGCAGAACTGATTAAACCGGTATTCCTTGATGAGAAGAACGGCAAATTCAAAGTCATCAGCTTCTATGCCAAAAAAGCCCGCGGCCTGATGAGCCGCTACATCATTGAAAACCGCTTAACGCAGCCAGAACAGTTGACCGCTTTTAACAGCGAAGGCTATTTCTTTGATGAAGAAGCGTCAGGAAACGGCGAACTGGTGTTTAAACGCCACGAGCAATAATTTACATGCCGGATGACGGCTAACGCCTTATCCGGCCTGCAGGTTTTGTAGGCCCGCTAAGCAAAGCGCCAGCGGGCACCACCATTAACCGCGAGTCATCATCAGCTTACGCAGTTGCGCAAAATCAGCGGGCAGATGATGCGAAAGCAGCGGCAAGTCTGCACGTTCAGCCAGCTCTTTTGGTAGATCCAGCGTGACATTCAGAATCTGTTCAACGCTTTCTTTAAATTTCGCCGGATGTGCGGTGCCAAGGAACAGGCCATATTCGCCCGGATTCAACTGGTCACGCAGTGCACGATACGCCACCGCCGCATGCGGCTCTGAGGTGTAACCAATCTTCTGCAGTTCGCGCATGGTGTCCTGCGTCGTTGCATCATCAACGGCGGCATAACCCAGCTCATTCAGACGCCAAATTTTACGGCGGAACAGTTCTTCCACGCGCGGCCAGTTGTTCGGCTGGCTGACATCCATGGCATTCGATAACGTCGCCTGAGTCGCTTTCGGCGCCCACTCACCTTCAGCAAGGAAACGCGGAACCGTATCGTTGACGTTAGTTGCCGCAATAAAGCGCTTCACCGGTAAGCCCAGTGATTTCGCCAGCAGCCCGGCGGTCAAATCGCCAAAGTTACCGCTGGGAACGGAAATAACCAGCTGATTCCGCGCCTCTTGCGGCAGTTGAGCCACGGCTTCAAAGTAGTAGCAGATTTGCGCCAGCAGGCGACTGATGTTGATGGAGTTTGCGGAATTCAGCCCCAGAGCAGCCTTCAGCTCTTCATCATCAAACGCCTGTTTCACCAGCGCCTGGCAGGCATCAAAATCACCGTCGATGGCGACAGTTTCAATATTGCCGCCCAGCGTACAGAACAGTTTTTCCTGTAATGGGCTGATCTTGCCATTTGGGTAGAGGATCACCACACGCACATTTTTCAGGCCATAAAAAGCATGTGCAACTGCGGCCCCGGTGTCTCCGGATGTCGCAGTCAGTATTGTCACCGGTTTGTCGCCGCTGATGTGCGTTAGCATTTGCGCCATAAAGCGCCCGCCAAAGTCTTTAAACGCCAGTGTCGGACCATGGAATAGCTCCAGACAGCCGATATCACCTTCGACCTGAGCGACCGGTGCCGGGAAGGCAAACGCCGCACGCACGCGCTCCTCCAGGATCTCTTGTGGGATCTCCGTGCCAATAAATGCGGAAAGGATCTTAGCGCTGCGGCTGACGAAGTCCTGGTTCAGCATCTCATCCACTTCTGTCAGATTAAATTCCGGCAGCTCGTGTGGAAAAAACAATCCCTGATTCTTGCCAAGCCCTTGCGTGACGGCCTGCGCAAAGCTGACCTGTTCGTTGTGATCTTTCAGATTATAGAGTTTCATTGATTATCCCAGTACCCGTGCGCCCGCCGTGTCCAGCCGGCAAATATGAACAAAGCCTTCCTGATTTTGCAGGTAATTTTTACCCAGCCAGTCTGCTACGCGCTGTGCCGTATCCGGCTTATCGCATAAGGCGAACAGCGTCGGCCCCGAGCCGGAGATGCCGCTGGCCAGCGCGCCGATTTCCGCTACCGCCTGACGCGCCTGGCTAAAGCCAGGCAGCAAGCGGGTACGGTACGGCTCAGCAATGACGTCCTTCATCAGCTTCGCGGCAAGCCCAGGCTGACGGGAATAGCAGGCATGGATAAATCCAGCCAGATGTCGCCCGTGGGCAATACAGTCCTGACGACGATATTGCGCAGGTAAAATCGCCCGCGCTTCCGCTGTGGAAACTTTAATACCTGGATATGCCAGCACCCACAGCCACTCATCAAAGCCTGGCACCTGCTGGCTGATAATGCCGTTTTCTTCGATCATTAGCTGCATGCCGCCCAAAAAGCACGGGGCGACATTATCGTAGTGAATACTGCCGGAGATACGCCCTTCCAGTTCACCCATAATCGCCAACAGTCGCGTATCGTTGAGCGGTTTACCGCAGTACTCATTCATCGCGACCAGCGCCGCCACAACGGAACAGGCGCTGGAGCCTAACCCGGAGCCAATCGGCATATTTTTTTCCAGCGTCATCGCCACCGGAACGTTTTTACCCAACTCCTGACAGAAACGCTCCCAGCACTGGTAGACGATATTTTCTCGCGGCTCAGACGGCAGCTTGTTAGCAAAACGCCCGAGATTGTTCAGGCTGAACTGGTCAGCCGTCTCAACCGAGACCACGTCACCCAACAGTGAACCATCTACGGGGGTTACCGCCGCGCCAAGCACATCGAACCCGACGCTCATATTGGCACTGGAAGCCGGGGCATAAACTCTCACCATGTCAGACTCCTAACTTCCATGAAAGGGTGCGTAGCAGGTCGGCGAATACGCCCGCAGCCGTCACGTCGTTACCCGCACCATATCCACGCAGCACCAGCGGTAGCGGCTGATAATAGTGGCTGTAAAACGCCAGCGCGTTTTCACCGTTTTTCACTTTGAACAGCGGATCGTTGCCGTCTACTGCCTCTATTTTCACGCGACAGACGCCATCTTCTTCAATATTGCCAACATAGCGCAATACTTTACCCTCATCACGGGCTTTCGCCACGCGCGCGGCAAACTCGTCATCCAGCTGCGGCAATTTCGTCATAAACGCGGAAACATCACCGGAATCATCAAACTCTTTTGGCAGGACCGGCTCAATAACAATGTCAGAAAGCTCCAGCTCACGACCGGTTTCACGGGCGAGGATCAGCAGCTTACGCGCTACGTCCATACCGGAAAGATCGTCACGCGGGTCAGGTTCGGTGTAACCCATCTCACGCGCCATGCTGGTGGCTTGCGAGAAGCTCATTCCTTCATCCAGCTTGCCGAAAATAAACGACAGCGAGCCGGAAAGAATACCGGAGAAACGCTGCAATTCATCACCTGCGCTGAGTAGATTTTGCAGGTTTTCAATAACCGGCAAGCCCGCGCCCACGTTGGTATCGTAGAGGAATTTACGCCGGGACTTCGCCGCTGCAAAACGCAGCTGATGGTAGTAATCCATCGACGAGGTGTTGGCCTTTTTGTTCGGCGTAACCACATGGAAGCCTTCGCGCAGGAAATCAGCATATTGATCCGCCACCGCCTGGCTTGACGTACAGTCGACGATCACCGGATTAAGCAGATGATATTCTTTTACCAGACGAATTAAGCGCCCAAGGTTGAATGGCTCTTTCGCGCTTTCCAGCTCCGCCTGCCAGTTTTCCAGATTCAAACCATGGACGTTGGTCAGCAGAGCCTTCGAATTCGCCACGCCGCACACGCGCAGATCGATATGTTTGCCCTTCAACCAGCTTTGCTGGCGCTTGAGCTGCTCAAGCAGTGCTGAACCCACCCCGCCTACGCCAATGACAAAGACTTCAATCACCTGGTCGGTGTTGAACAGCATCTGATGGGTGACGCGTACGCCAGTGGTTGCATCGTCGTTATTCACCACCACCGAAATAGAACGCTCAGACGAGCCTTGCGCGATGGCCACGATATTGATGTTGGCGCGGGCCAGCGCAGCAAAGAATTTCGCCGAGATACCGCGCAGCGTGCGCATACCATCACCCACAACCGAGATAATCGCCAGACGCTCAGTCACCGCCAGCGGCTCGAGCAGGCCTTCTTTCAGTTCGAGATAGAATTCATCCTGCATCGCGCGTTGCGCACGCGCGCAGTCGCCCTGCGGAACGCAGAAGCTGATGCTGTATTCAGAAGAGGATTGCGTGATCAGCACCACCGAGATGCCCGCACGCGACATCGCGGCAAAAACGCGCGCCGCCATGCCTACCATACCTTTCATTCCAGGGCCGGAGACGCTAAACATCGCCATGTTATTAAGGTTAGAAATACCTTTCACCGGCAAATCGTCTTCATCACCGCTGGCGCCGATCAACGTGCCCGGCGCTTGTGGATTGCCGGTATTTTTAATCAGGCACGGGATCTGGAACTGGGCAATTGGGGTAATGGTGCGCGGATGCAGAACTTTGGCGCCGAAATAAGAAAGCTCCATCGCTTCCTGATAAGACATCGACTTCAGCAATCGGGCGTCGGGTACCTGGCGCGGATCGCAAGTATATACGCCGTCAACATCGGTCCAGATCTCACAACAGTCCGCGCGTAAACAGGCGGCCAGTACGGCGGCAGAGTAGTCGGAGCCATTGCGCCCCAACACCACCAACTCACCTTTTTCATTCCCGGCAGTAAAGCCTGCCATCAAAATCATGTGGTCCGCAGGAATACGACTGGCGGCAATGCGGCGCGTAGATTCGGCGATATCAACGGTAGATTCGAGGTAATGGCCTACCGCCAGCAATTTCTCGACCGGATCGATAACGGTAACGTGGTGCCCGCGCGCCTCCAGCAGGCCTGCCATGATAGCGATCGACATTTTTTCGCCACGGCAAATAAGCGCGGCATTGATGCTGTCCGGGCACTGTCCCAGCAGGCTGATACCGTGCAGGACATGTTTAATTTGGGCAAATTCTTGTTCAACGAAGGCTTTGAGCGGAGCCAGCGGAAAACCCGGCTGCGCGGCGGCGAGACCAACCAAAAGCTCTGAGAAAATACGTTCGGCGTCACTGATATTGGCTAAAGCGTCCTGACCACCGATGGTCTTCTCAATCATCGCCACCAGATGGTTGGTAATTTTTGCGGGGGCAGAGAGCACGGTCGCGACCTGCCCCTGCCTGGCATTGCTTTCCAGAATATCGGCAACTCGCAGAAAGCGCTCTGCATTTGCCACTGATGTACCGCCGAACTTCAACACTCGCATGGTTTACCTCGTTGCCTTTGGTCGAAAAAAAAGCCCGCACTGTTTAGGTGCGGGCTTTTTCTTGTGTTTCCTGTACGCGTCAGCCCGCACCGTTACCTGTGGTAATGGTGATGGTTGTTGTAATGGTGATGCTGATGCGTTTCATGATGTTGTGTGCTCTGTAATTATTTATGGCCTGTCTTGTATTCTTTTAGGGTTAAAGTATCTGCTGACCTAAGTCAATAAATTTTTAAATTGATCACATTCCGAAACTTGTTCACGAGCGACTGCTTGCCCTTTTATTTTCAACCAATACAGCGTGCGCACCCCACTTGAAGTCAGAATCAAACACTAAAAAATAAAACAAAGAAGACATTTTATTTTGTAATACTTTTTTCGATATCATGTAAAAAACGGTGCAACATTGCCGTGTCTCGCTGCTCTAACAGACCCATTCGCTGTTGCAGCCAGTCCGTCAGCTTAATGTCGTCAGAAACGTTCAGCGTGGCTAATAAACGCAAAACACGTTCGCGCAATGCCTGTAGCTGATGCTCATCCGTCACCTCAATGTTTCTGGCCGGTTGTTGTATTAAACCTGCTAATTGATAGCAATACACCATCACCGCCTGCCCCAAATTGAGTGATGGATAGTCAGCCACCATAGGTACACCGGTGAGTACATCCGCCAGAGCCAATTCTTCGTTGGTTAACCCCGAATCTTCACGACCAAAAACCAGCGCGGCGTGATCCATCCACGTTGATTTTTCCTGCAACAGGGGAACCAATTCGACCGGCGTGGCGTAATAATGAAACTTCGCCCGGCTGCGCGCCGTGGTGGCGACGGTAAAATCCACGTCGTGAAGCGCCTCCGCTAATGTTGGAAAAACGTTAATATTATCAATAATATCACCCGAGCCATGCGCAACCCATCGCGTCGCAGGCGCCAGATGAGCCTCGCTATCAACGATCCGCATTTGTGTGAATCCCATGGTTTTCATAGCACGAGCTGCCGCGCCAATATTTTCGGCTCTGGCGGGAGCAACCAGAATAATTGTTAAACGCATTTTGATACTCTTTTTGACCGGCCTGCAGATAATTATGTGATGTGCATCAACATATTACGCAGCGCGAATTTACATATTTTTAACAGAAATCACTGAAAAAGCATTTCACATTCAGTAAAAAATGCTAAACTATTTCCTGCATGTACTATTGCTTTTTATGTTAACAGAAGTTGCATATCCTTCTGTTTATCCATGATAATTTGATTTAGAATGGTTCTCATAGATTGGATTCATTACATTTATTAATTAGCGCGTGCAACTAGTTGTAATATTGCAATTTTGTGATGAAAGCTATCATTTAGATACGTTGATTTCATCAAACTGTTAACGTGCTACAATTGAACTTGATATATGTCAACGAAGCGTAGTTTTATTGGGTGTCCGGTACGTCTTAGCCTGTTATGTTGCTGTTAAAATGGTTAGGATGACAGCCGTTTTTGACACTGTCGGGTCCAGAGGGAAAGTGCCCACGACCAAGCTAATGATGTTGTTGACGTTGATGGAAAGTGCATCAAGAACGCAATTACGTACTTTAGTCATGTTACGCCGATCATGTTAATTTACGACATGCATCAGGCAGGTCAGGGACTTTTGTACTTCCTGTTTCGATTTAGTTGGCAATTTAGGTAGCAAACATGCAGACCCCGCACATTCTTATCGTTGAAGACGAGTTAGTAACACGTAACACGTTGAAAAGCATTTTCGAAGCGGAAGGCTATGATGTATTCGAGGCGACAGATGGCGCGGAAATGCATCAGATCCTCTCTGAATATGACATCAACCTTGTGATTATGGATATCAATCTGCCAGGTAAAAATGGTCTTCTGTTAGCGCGTGAACTTCGCGAACAAGCTAACGTTGCACTGATGTTCCTGACGGGCCGTGATAACGAAGTCGATAAAATTCTCGGCCTCGAAATCGGCGCTGACGATTACATCACCAAGCCGTTTAACCCACGCGAACTGACTATCCGTGCTCGTAACCTGCTGTCCCGCACCATGAATCTGGGCACAGTGAGCGAAGAGCGTCGTAGCGTCGAAAGCTACAAGTTCAATGGTTGGGAGCTGGACATCAATAGCCGCTCTCTGATTGGCCCTGACGGCGAGCAGTATAAACTGCCACGTAGCGAATTCCGTGCCATGCTTCACTTCTGCGAGAATCCGGGCAAGATCCAGTCTCGCGCAGAACTGCTGAAAAAAATGACCGGCCGCGAACTGAAGCCGCATGACCGTACCGTTGACGTAACAATCCGCCGTATTCGTAAGCATTTCGAATCCACACCGGATACACCAGAAATCATCGCTACCATTCACGGTGAAGGCTACCGTTTCTGCGGCGATCTGCAGGATTAATGTCATCCTGACTGGTATAAAAACGGCGCTTTATGCGCCGTTTTTCATTCTACTACGCCCCTATTTCCACAACCGTAATTCATCGTCCTCAGTTGCGTTCTCCTTTTTGGGCTTTGGCTGTGCAAGCCGGTGCCAGTCAAGATGACGCGTCAGGAACATCACCCCACAAAGCGCCAGTAACAGCACGCCCGTTCCCAGCAGTAACGCGCTGTCCTGCGAACGCAACAGTACCCACATCACGCCATCCAGTCCCAGCAATGCTGCGGTAAAAAACAGACTGTTACGCCATCCCTGTAGTATCGCCTGTAAATACACGCCGTTCATCAGCGCGCCTACCAGGCTTGCCGTAATCCACGCCGCAGTAAAACCCACATGCTCCGACAGCGCCAACAACAGCAAATAGAACATCACCAGTGATAATCCCACCAACAGATACTGCATCGGGTGCAGACGCAGACTGGTCATACTCTCGAGCACAAAGAAAGACATGAAAGTCAGTGTAATCAATAAAATGGCATACTTTGTCGCCCGATCTGTCAGTTGATACTGATCCGCAGGCGTAGCCACAGCGACGCTAAACGCAGGCATGCCCTGCCAGCCAATCTTCTCATCGCCGAAGCGTTCTCCCAGATTATTCGCGAACCAGCTACTTTGCCATTGCGCCTTAAACCCTGACTCACTGATTTCACGCTTAGCCGGAAGAAAATCGCCGAGAAAGTTAGGGTGTGGCCAGTTGCTGGTCACAGTCATTTCGCTATTACGACCAACCGGGACGACAGAAAAATCACCGGTTCCACTCAGATTAAGCGACAACACGACACTGAGATTTTTTTCCGCCCAGCCGGCATCCGGTAGCGGAATGTGGATCCCCTGAGCACGGCCATCCAGCCCAGTACCGGGTTCGACCGCCAGCGATGTTCCATTAATCTGCGAAGCCTTCACGACGCCAATCCCGCGCGCGTCGCCCACGCCAACCACAATAAACGGTTTACCGACGCTGACATTGGGATGGTTTAAATCGCTCAGCCGTTCGGCGTTAAACTCAGCCTTCACCGATAAATCGTTGTGCCAAACCTGTCCTTCATAAATACCTATCTTCCGCGCTTCAACGTTCTGGTTACCCTCAACAACCAGTGATTCCGGCAACCAGAAGTGGATGTAGCTGCGCTTTCGCTGGATCTGTTTGTCACCTTCCAGCTCGGTATACAGTTCCGTCACCGGGACAGCAATCAGCGGGCCTACCACCTTTTGCGGCCCACTGGTGCTCTGTCGAATAGCATCTTCTACCTCACTACGGTAGTCCGACCGCTCAACAATAATCTGCCTGATCATCGTCAGTGGAATTAACAGCAGCAGCATAGCGCCACCTAAGGTGACTATTTTCCAAAACAGGGGGGATTTAAACATAGCGTTCTCCTTTGCGATATCAGCAAGGTAAAACAGCTATGTGCGGGGAATTTGAAGTTATGTGAAGTGACGGTGAAGTGTAAACGAGGCCTGCGCCCCGCCTTCTGGTCGGTTGCATAACGTCACGTCACCTCGATGCAATCGCGCAACCTCACTGACAAACGCCAGCCCCAGCCCACTACTCTTATGCCCATTCTCACGGGGCAGCGAGTAGAAGCGTTCAAAAATACGCGGCAACGCAAAGTCAGGTATGCCACTACCGTTATCACTGACCTGTATTGTGACGCGGTCCTCCTGCGAATGCGCGCTCAATACAATTGTCCCGTTCTCCAGCGTAAAATCGATGGCGTTATCCAGCAGATTACCCAACGCTTGCTCCAACAGTGCGGCATCGGCGGCAACCGTCAGCGATGAAGGTACAACGGTAAGCGTGATATTTTTTGCCGCCAGCTGCACACTACGCGCCTCTTTAAGCTGGGTAAAAAGCGCATCTACCGCCACCGGCGTCAACGTAATGTCCTGTCGATTCTCCAGTCGTGCCTGGCGTAGCAAAGTTTCGACCAGCGCCTGCATGCGCGCATTCTGCGTCAGAATATTATCGGTGAAACGCGCAACCACGTTCGGCGGCGGCCCTTCGCGCAAAATCTCAGCCGCACCGCGGATCGCCGCCAACGGGCTTTTTAACTCATGCGTCAACGCATAGACGTACTGCTCAATATAATTCTTGCCCTCCAGCTTCAGACGCATACTTTCCAGCGCCTGCGCCAACTTGCGTAGCTCACTGCTACCAAGATCAGGAAGCGCAACGGGGCGATCCTCAGTGACAGAATCAGCATAGCGTGCCAGCCGCGCGATAGACCGGTTTATCCACCATACCATCCCAAAGCCAATCACTAAGGCGATCCCCAGTAACACGGCGCTGGCCCACAGCATCCGCCGCTCACTGCGTTTAATCACTGGCGTCATTGCCGCATTCGGTTTACCAACGCTCAGCACCCCGATAATACGTCCGCCGTCAACAATCGGTGCGGCAACATACATCACCGAACTTTCCGGATCGGCCGTGTTCTGTGGCGTACTTCGTGCGCCATACTGCCCACGCAGCGTTAACCATACGTCGTTCCAGCGAGAATAATCTTCGCCGACGGCCTGGTTGGCGGAATCAAATACCACCTTGCCCTGCGCGTCCGTCATGTAGACGTGATACTCATTGCGCACTTTGTTAATGCCACTGATATTGGCGCGAAAAGGACGATCGTGCAGTTGCGAAAAGGCCTGTGCCAGCCTGCCGTTGGCGGGAGAGTCAGAGAGCAAGTCATCACGTGCCAGCGCGGCCAGCAGCGTGGCGGTATCAATTAAAGTGCCTTCGGTCGCCCGGCGCACGCCTGGCTTAATTTCCTGCACAAAGATAGACAGAACGAACCAGGCGGCGACGGCAACAATCAGAAAATAGCCGAGCAGCAAACGCATGCCAATGCGCATCAGACGCTCCTCAGGCTGTATCCCATACCGCGATGCGTATTGATGGGGGAAAGCTCGGGGTTGATGGCCCGCAGCTTGGCGCGCAACGTTTTGATGTGGGTATCGACCGTTCTGTCAAAGGTATCCTGGGCATCGGCCCAGACTAAATCCATTAACTGTTGGCGTGAGTAGACGCGTCCCGGCGACAACAGTAATGTCTTCAGCAACAAGAATTCATAGCGCGTCAGATTTAACGGCATCCCAAACCAGGTAATCTGTGCGGCAAGCTCATTGAGCTCAAAATCCCCACAGCGCGTCGCCGGTGAAGGCGTGGAGAATTTTCTCACCCGCCGCAGCAATGTACGCACGCGGGCGCACACTTCACGCGGAGAGAAGGGTTTCGCCACATAATCATCCGCACCAATTTCCAGCCCCAGCAGGCGATCGACTTCATCGCTACGCGCAGTCAGAAAGAGGATCGGTAATGCCGGATGGCGTTCCAGCAAGCGTCGGCACAGTTCAAAACCACTGATATCCGGGAGTCCGACATCCAGAATGATCGCATCCGGACATCTCTGGCGTGATTTTTCCAGCACGGGCAATCCACGCTCAAAAGCTTCAACGCTAAAACCTTCCTGCTGCAGCATGTAGATAAGCGTATCCGCAATCCCCTGCTCGTCCTCAACCAACCAGATCAGCGTCTGTTGCATTTTGCCTGCCTGTTATCGCTGCCACGGCATGATAGGTACCGCGCTGATAGCATTTTTGGGCGATCCATCAACCACCTTATCTGAATAGGCCAGATAGGCCAGCGCATTACGTTTTGCATCATAAAAACGCACGACCTGTAAGGATTTAAACACCAGCGATGTACGTTTCTTAAAGACCACCTCGCCCTGGGCTTTGCCGTTTTTAATTCTGTCGCTCAGCTCCACCGGCCCCACCTGCTGACAGGAGATAGCCGCGTCGGAAGTATCTTCAGCCAAACCCAGTCCACCTTTAATTCCACCGGTTTTGGCGCGGCTAACGTAGCAGGTCACATTGGTGACATCAGGATCATCAAATGCCTCGACCACAATTTTATGATCCGGTCCAAACATTTTGAACACGGTATCGACAGATCCAATCTGCTCCGCATGGGCAACCTGCGCCATCATCAGCAGAATTGAGGAAATGACTAAGCTCTTATATTTCATATTGTTACCATTTTTAAAAGTTACTCTGTGCAATTATTCGACATTCTAAGATAAAACGTATATAGATCACAGGATTACAATAATCACGCTTTCGTATGTCCGAAAAAAGCATTTATGAGCAAAAAAAACACTGAATGCTAAAACAGCAAAAAATGCTATTATCCTCATACCTGACGTCAGGTACTCGTTGTTGAAAGGATGAGGATATTTTATGGATCAGGCTGGCATTATTCGCGACCTCTTAATCTGGCTGGAAGGCCATCTGGATCAGCCTTTGTCGCTTGACAATGTGGCGGCAAAAGCAGGCTATTCCAAGTGGCATCTGCAGAGAATGTTCAAGGACGTGACGGGCCATGCTATTGGCGCCTATATCCGCGCCCGCCGTTTATCGAAGTCCGCAGTGGCACTACGCCTGACTGCGCGTCCGATTCTGGACATCGCCCTGCAGTATCGCTTTGACTCTCAACAAACCTTTACCCGCGCGTTCAAGAAACAGTTTTCTCAGACGCCTGCGCTGTATCGTCGTTCGCCGGAATGGAGCGCTTTCGGTATTCGCCCGCCGATGCGACTGGGTGAATTTGCTATGCCTGCGCATGAGTTTGTCACGCTTGAAGATACGCAACTGCTTGGCACTACGCAAAGCTATTCCTGCTCGCTGGAACAGATTTCAGATTTCCGTCATGAAATGCGGATCCAGTTCTGGCGCGACTTCCTCAGTCAGGCTCCTGCGATCCCGCAGGTTCTGTACGGACTCAATGAAACGCGCCCCAGCATTGAGAAAGATGACGAACAGGAAGTGTTTTATACCACCGCGCTCACACCAGAGCAGGCCAACGGATACGTGCAGTCGGCGCAACCCATCCTGTTACAGGGCGGCGAATATGTGATGTTTACCTATGAGGGTCTGGGGACGGGCGTGCAGGAGTTTATCCTGACGGTTTACGGCACCTGCATGCCGATGCTGAACCTGACGCGCCGTAAAGGGCAGGATATCGAGCGATACTACCCGGCAGAAGATGCCAAAGCGGGAGATCGCCCTATTAACCTGCGCTGCGAATTCCTGATTCCGATTCGCCGCTAGCGCTGCAGTTCATCCAACGCAGGGGCGTCCAGATGAGAGATGTCCCCTGCCGTTTCAACTACCCATCCCGGTGCCAGCCATAAACTTTCCTGGTAATCGACACGAGAAATAGAGCAGTTGCGCAGACGCAGGCGACGTTCAGCCCATGCCGGTAATCCCAGAATCGTACTCACCAGGCAACCCAGCGCGATACCATGACTGACCAGCAGCGGTCGACTCCCCGGCGGCAGTTCCAGACAGGATGCCAGCGCCGCGTTAACGCGATCGCTCAGTTCCTGCATCGATTCCCCTTCAGGAATACGGCCATCCACCGTACCGTTCACCAACTGACGACGCCAGCCCTCTTCCTCCGGCGTCAGCGTATCAATATGACGTTGCTCCAGCACGCCCATATTCAGTTCACGCAGACGTGAGTCATAGGTGATATCACAGCCGCAGGCCTGGGCGATGATTTCTGCGGTGCGTCGTGTACGACCTAAATCGCTACTGATGACATGCGTAATACCAAACGAGCGGGCGCGTTCACCCACCTGCATGGCTTGCTGCTCACCTTTAGCGGTCAGTGGGCTGTCTGACTGGCCTTGAATACGTCGCTCGGCGTTCCACTGCGTTTCGCCATGGCGAACAAGGTATACCTGTAACATGCTTTTTTTCCGTTATACTGCGATGCGATGAATTTTCAAACTGAGCTTAATTATGCACAAGGTTATCTCTGCGACCACCAATCCTGCCAAAATTCAGGCAATTCTGCGGGCATTTGAAGAGATTTTCGGGGAAGGATCCTGCCATATTGAACCCGTCGCCGTCGAGAGTGGCGTGCCGGAACAACCTTTCGGAAACCAGGAAACGCGCACTGGCGCACGAAATCGCGTTGATAACGCTCGCCGCCAGCACCCGCAGGCTGATTTCTGGGTCGCCATTGAAGCAGGAATTGACGATGACGCCACCTTTAGTTGGGTGGTAATTGATAACGGCGTCCAGCGCGGCGAAGCCCGTTCAGCCACGTTGCCATTGCCTGCTGTCATTCTCGACAGAGTCCGCTTGGGTGAAGCGCTCGGCCCGGTAATGTCGGACTATACAGGTATTGATGAAATTGGCCGTAAAGAGGGTGCAATCGGCGTGTTTACTGCAGGTAAGCTGACGCGCTCGAGCGTCTACCACCAGGCGGTGATTCTGGCGCTCAGCCCGTTTCATAACGCGGTGTATTTATAGCATTGTGCCGGATGTTCAATCGTAGGCCGGATAAGGCAAAGCCGCATCCGGCGGATCAATTTTTCCCGAGCAACACCTGTTCCAGCCACTGACGCAGATCCACCGGCGCGGATTTGAGGCTATTCGACCCTCGCGTAATAGTAGCAATCCCCGCCCCGAGCTCGTTTTTAAGCTCACGCTGGCTCATCTCACCGCGCAGCAGCTCTTCAATGATACGCACACGCGTGCCCAACGCTTCACGCTCATCCGGCGTTAACATCAAATTGAGCAGTGGCAGGTGTAAATCTTGTTCGTAGGCGTGTTTAAGCAAATCGACAAAACGTAACCACTCCTGGTGACGTTGTTCTGCCATCTCTGCTGAATAGGGTGATTGCTGAGTCATAAGTTATCGCCATCGTTGCGGGGGAAGCGTGCTTGCTTCCCCCTTTGTACTCTTTAACGAGTACGATAGCATAACACAACCGACACGATCAGTAACGACGTTGCCATTCTGCGTCGCTCATCAACTCCGGTTTATCGCCGAGAAAATAGCGATAGTACGCATCGTATGCCAGCACGTTCTTCACATAACCACGCGTCTCTGAGAATGGAATGCTCTCGACAAACGCGACGGCATCAATGCGGCCAGCGCTATTGCCAAGCCAGGTGCGAACGCGCCCCGGACCGGCATTATAGGCTGCTGACGCAAAGATGCGGTTATTGCCAAATTGCTGATACACGTACTGCAAATAGCTGGTTCCGATGTTGATGTTGGTATCAGGATCCAATAGCTGGCTCGGACTGCTGTAACCCGGAATCGAGAACATTTTCACCGTATGCGTCGCCGTACCCGGCATAATCTGCATCAGCCCGCTTGCGCCAACCGGTGATTTCACTTTCGGGTTCCAGGCGCTTTCCTGACGCGCTATCGCCATCGCATAGCTTGGCTGAATATCCTTGCCGCTGGTGTAACGGGTAAACAGATCCTTGTAGGCCAGAGGGAAACGTTCTTCCAGGTGATCCCACAGCTTACCGGCGATCGTGGCCTGAACGCTCAGATCCCACCAGTGATTGTTGAACGCGTAACGCGCCAGTTGTGCCTGTTCAGACTTCGTGCGGCTGGTAACCAGATTCGCCCACTCACTGCGTGCGGTATTGTCCATGTTCCAGTACATCAGTTCACGAACACGCGCCATTTCTGGTCCCTGAGTCAGCGCAGAATCAACGTTAGCTGGTGCTTTATCCACTTTCAGCGCGTACTCTTCGCCCAGGCGCTGTGCCGCCACCATCGGATAGAAACCGCGCTGCTGCATGAGTTGGTGCAGGATCTCTTTGGCTTCCGCATCGCGTCCGCGCTCCAGCAGCAGATCCGCCTGCCAGTAGCGCCATTCATCTTTTTCTTTGGCTTCCATTGGCAAACGCGCCAGCCAGGTATTCAGGCCACGGCGATCGCCGGTTCCCAGCGCCATGCGCACACGGCGCTCCACAAGCGTTGTGGAATTCGAGCGCATAATGGCATCATCGCGCCATTTGGCCTGCTCGTCGGTAACGTCATTGCCCATCAGGCGCCAGGCAACAATATCGCGCAGATCCTGGGTTTGCTCGTCATTCAGCTGCTGCGCCTGCACCAGCGAGGGGATCATCAGGCGGGCGTTTTCCACATCCTGGCGCGCCACGCTGGCAAAAGCCACCGCCGCCATCTGGCGCGTAAAATCTGTTGCTCCAGTTGTCCGCGCAAAGGTCATCACCGAATTAGGATCGTTGGCCAGCGCGATAATTGCCTGCGCAATTGTCTGATACTGTGCAGGCATCTGTCCGGCCAGCGCGGTCACCAGTCCGGTATTCCCGGCTTTCATCGCCAGACGGATACGTTCCAGATACGCCAGCGGATCCTGAGTACCGGAAGCGCGCCATACGCCAAATAATTTGTCACAAGCGTTCGGCTGGCTTTTGCCGGTTAACCACAGTTCTTTCGCGCCCTGCCAGGCTTCTTCGGTTTGCCCGGTACTCCATTTCGCAAAGTAATAGTTACATTGCGCTTCCGTGGTACCCGGTTTTTCCGGGCTGAACGCCAGCAGTCCACGCCAGTCTTCGCGGCGCGCCAGTTCGTTCACGAAACGCGATTGCAGCGTACGCGCCGGGGGCAGCGTCGGGTTGGTGCGCACAAAATTGGTGACGGTAATGGTGGGCTGATTCATCAGATCGTCAGTGATCTGGCGATATTCCAGATAAGGATACAGAGGATAGTTCTTCAGCCCGGGCATCATCTGCTCTACGACGTCCATTTGTCGGTTATCCCAGGCTTGCTTAATTTGCGCATAGCGATTGCGCTGCTCATCCAGGGAATCGGCTCGCGCCACTTGACTGACCGTCAGCAGACATACGCTGGCCGCCAGCAGGCGCCAGGTAAATTGTTTGGCTTTGTCCACAAGCTCTTCCTCTTGTCGTTTACGTCTGTGCAGCATCATGCCGCTTAATTCATTCATGCTAACCAGACATTGCAGAATGTGCCACGTCACGGACACTTTTTTACTTTTGTTGCGAGTGAGATCTGCTGGCTGGGATTGGGCAATGAAAAAGGCTACACTTCGCCTTTGATAACTATTTACCAATAATTAGCCCTCAATAATTCAAGTTGCAGCAAGGCGGCGAGGGAGTGAATCCCCTGAGCGTACAAAAGTACGTGACTGGGGTGAACGAACACAGCCAACGCATCTGCGGCTTGAAGTATGACGGGATAAACATTAGAGGCGAGTCCAACGTGGCCCAATTCGTTTATACCATGCATCGTGTCGGCAAAGTCGTTCCGCCGAAACGTCATATTCTTAAAAACATCTCACTGAGCTTCTTCCCTGGCGCCAAAATCGGTGTACTCGGTCTGAACGGCGCGGGTAAATCTACCCTGCTGCGCATCATGGCCGGCATTGATACCGATATCGAAGGCGAAGCTCGCCCACAGCCTGGCATTAAAATCGGTTACCTGCCGCAGGAACCGAAACTAAACCCGGAACATACCGTTCGCGAATCCGTTGAAGAAGCGGTTGCCGAAGTGGTTAACGCACTGAAAGGCCTGGATGAAGTGTACGCCAAGTACGCAGAGCCAGACGCCGACTTCGATAAACTTGCTGCGCAACAGGGCAAGTTTGAAGAGATTATTCAGGCGCACGACGGTCATAATCTGAATGTACAGCTCGAACGTGCCGCCGATGCCCTGCGTCTGCCGGACTGGGATGCCAAAATTGAGAAGCTTTCCGGTGGTGAACGCCGCCGCGTCGCGCTGTGCCGCCTGCTGCTGGAAAAACCAGACATGCTGCTGCTCGACGAACCGACTAACCACCTGGACGCCGAATCCGTGGCGTGGCTGGAACGCTTCCTGCATGACTTCGAAGGCACCGTGGTGGCCATTACCCACGACCGGTACTTCCTCGACAACGTAGCGGGTTGGATTCTGGAGCTTGACCGCGGTGAAGGTATTCCGTGGGAAGGCAACTACTCCTCCTGGCTGGAGCAGAAAGATCAGCGTCTGGCCCAGGAGGCCTCTCAGGAAGCGGCTCGCCGTAAATCCATTGAGAAAGAGCTGGAGTGGGTACGCCAGGGCGCGAAAGGCCGTCAGTCTAAGGGCAAAGCCCGTCTGGCGCGCTTTGAAGAACTCAACAATACCGAATACCAGAAACGTAACGAAACCAACGAACTGTTTATTCCACCAGGACCTCGTCTGGGCGATAAAGTCGTTGAAGTCACCAATCTGCGTAAATCCTACGGCGATCGCGTACTGATTGACGACCTGAGCTTCTCGGTACCGAAAGGCGCTATCGTCGGCATTATCGGTCCGAATGGCGCGGGTAAATCGACCCTGTTCCGCATGATGTCCGGTCAGGAACAGCCTGATAGCGGCACCATTGAGCTGGGTGAAACCGTGAAGCTGGCGTCTGTTGACCAGTTCCGTGATGCCATGGACAACAGCAAAACCGTGTGGGAAGAAGTGTCCGGCGGGCTGGATATCATGAAGATCGGCAACACCGAGATGCCAAGCCGCGCCTACGTAGGCCGCTTTAACTTCAAAGGGGTGGATCAGGGCAAACGCGTCGGCGAGCTGTCCGGTGGTGAGCGTGGCCGTCTGCACCTGGCGAAGCTGCTGCAGGTTGGCGGTAATATGCTGCTGCTCGATGAACCAACCAACGACCTGGATATCGAAACCCTGCGCGCGCTGGAAAACGCCCTTCTGGAGTTCCCGGGCTGCGCGATGGTTATCTCGCACGACCGTTGGTTCCTTGACCGTATCGCCACCCATATTCTGGATTACCAGGATGAGGGTAAGGTTGAGTTCTTCGAAGGTAACTTTACCGAATACGAAGAGTACAAGAAACGCACGCTGGGCGCGGATGCACTGGAGCCGAAGCGTATTAAGTACAAGCGTATTTCTAAGTAATTAGCGTTAAGCGCCGGATGGCGGCGTGACGCCTTATCTGGCCTACGAGGTTAGTGCGACTTGTAGGCCGGATAAGCGCAGCGCCATCCGGCATGTAAACTATCTCTGTTCGCCCATCAACTCTTTTACCAGCTCCACGCAGCGCAGGAAGCGACCATCGTAGTCCGGCTCCTGAACGTGCACAAAATCGATGTTGTTTTCCTGTAACATCTCCACCAGCAACGTCTGAAACGCTTTTCTGTCAACCGAGCTGCCAAGGCTGCGCAAACCATCTGCCACCCACGGGGTGTTGTTTTCCAGCAGGATCACCAGGTCAAAGCGATACTCGTCAATCAGCGCCTGCACAAACGGGTGTTCACGCCCTTCGTACTTTTTGCAGAAGGCCTGAGTGGTCACGAAATCGGTGTCGATGAACGCCACTTTATTGGCATACTTAACAGCAAAATCAATGTATTGCGCTTGTCCCAGGGCGATTTTATCGTAGTCAGAATACTGTAATGCCATCTCGTCGCCGCCCAAATGGGAGAAGACGTAATCACGCCCATATTCCCACGCACTGGTGGTGTTAAAAATGTTGGCGAGCTTGTTCACCAGCGTCGATTTACCGCTCGACTCCCCGCCGAGGATCGCCACGGTGCGCACGAAAAACGGCTTCACTTCGGTGGGAATATACTCCCAGTAGCGAAACGGGTTCTCACGGATTTGCCCGCCGCTGATGCTCATAAACGTCCGCTTGGGATCCACCAGCACGGTTTCGATCCCCAGATGTTCGAGGTATTGCGGGGCATCTGACTCTTCAGAGGTGTAGATCCAGTTTGGCTGGATCCCTTTCTCCTGCATGAACGTTTTTATTCCGTTGCTCCACACGTCCCAACCATGTGGATACGGCTCCATGCCCTCTTCATTGAAGGCATGAATACGAATATTTTTCTGATACTTAAAGGTTTGCAGCAGCCAACGCAGACGATCGGGCACCGTGGGCTGTTGCGACATGGCGCTGTCTTCAAACAGACTACGATCGCGCGTGTCGTCATAGCCCATAATGATATGCAGTTCATCGACCTGACTACAGGCGCGCTGGATAAGATAGATATGGCCGGTATGCAGCGGATAAAACTTACCGAATACCACACCGATATTTTTCTGCTGACGCGGAAACTCCAGTCCGAGAAAACGGTGCAACGCCTCCAGCTTTTGCGCGCTGGGGCTTTTAATTTTGGCATTCAGAAGCTGGCTTAGATATCCCTTGGTCATGCCACTGGCATCCGCCACCTGTTGCAGGGTACAGCCCTTTTGCTTAATGGCGGTTTTCAGATAATCAAATGACACAAGAGCCTCCTGCTGAAGAAACATGTAAAAATGCCTGATGGCGCTTCGCTTATCAGGCCTACAACATCAATCCGTAGGCCGGATAAGACGCATTGCGTCGCCACCCGGCAAATTATACAACATCAGTGCATACAGATAATTATAGGTCGTCAAACACGCTTAACGCATCTGCAAGCTTCTTAACGCCAAAGACCTGCATCCCTTCCGGCACTTTTTTCGGAACGTTAGCGGCAGGAACAATCGCCCGGCGAAAGCCGTGCTTCGCCGCTTCGGAAATACGCTCCTGACCGCTCGGCACAGGGCGGATTTCTCCCGCCAGCCCCACTTCACCAAAGACCACCAGATCCTGCGGCAACGGCCTGTCGCGCAGACTGGAAACCATTGCCAACAGCAGTGCCAGGTCGGCGCTGGTTTCGGTAACCTTTACGCCGCCGACCACGTTGACGAACACGTCCTGATCCGCCATCTGCAAGCCACCGTGACGATGTAACACCGCCAGCAGAATCGCCAAACGGTTTTGTTCCAGACCGACCGCCACGCGACGCGGGTTCGCCATCATTGAGTGATCGACCAGCGCCTGAATCTCTACCAGCAGCGGGCGCGTGCCTTCCCAGACTACCATCACCGAACTACCGGAAGTGACTTCATCGCCACGGCTTAAGAAGATTGCAGACGGGTTGCTGACTTCGCGCAGACCCTGCTCGGTCATGGCAAAGACGCCCAGCTCATTCACCGCGCCAAAGCGGTTTTTGTGGCTACGCAGAGTGCGGAAACGGGAATCAGCGTCACCGTCGAGCAACACCGAGCAGTCAATACAGTGCTCCAGCACCTTCGGCCCGGCCAACGAGCCATCTTTGGTGACGTGGCCGACCATCACAATCGCTACGCCGCGCGTTTTGGCAAAGCGCGTCAGGTAAGCCGCAGTTTCACGCACCTGTGCCACGCTGCCCGGCGAAGACTGAATGTCCGCCATATGCATCACCTGAATGGAGTCGATCACCATCAGTTTCGGCTGTTCTTCTTCAGCAATCAGGCAAATTTGTTCGATACTGGTTTCCGACAGCATGTTCAGGTTCGCCGTCGGCAAGCCAAGTCGATGCGCGCGCATCGCCACCTGTTGCAGCGACTCTTCGCCAGTGACGTACAGGGTTTTCATCTGCTCGGCGAGCCTGCACAGCGTTTGTAGCAGCAGCGTTGATTTCCCCGCGCCGGGGTTACCGCCAATCAGTATGGCGCTGCCGGGAACCACCCCGCCGCCGAGCACGCGGTCAAACTCTTTAAATCCGGTAGAAAAACGCGGCAGTTCCTCAAGGCTGATGTCAGAAAGCTTCTGCACTTTTGCGACGCCCGCATTTCCGGCGTAGCCGCTGAGTCGCTCGTTGCGCGCCACCGTTGGCGACGCGGCAAGGCGCACCTCGGTTATGGTGTTCCAGGCCTGACAGGCGCTGCATTGCCCCTGCCAGCGCGGGTAATCGGCCCCGCATTCATTACAAACAAAGGCGCGTTTAGGAGCTTTTGCCACGTTTTACCTCATTATTTCTGATTCATGCTGCCAGAGAGAATGCAGAACACGCCCATCAGGTCAGCGTGACGGATAGTAATCTCCGTCTTTTCATTCACTTTGGGTTTCGCATGATACGCAATGCCCAGCCCGGCCGTTTTGATCATCGGCAGATCGTTGGCACCGTCGCCGATCGCCACCGTCTGCGCCATCGGGATCTCATACTCTTGCGCCAGGCGGGTCAGAGTACTGGCTTTGTACTGCGCATCGACGATATCGCCGATCACGTTGCCAGTGAATTTACCGTCCATGATCTCCAGCTCATTCGCTACAGCTGCCGTCAGGCGCAGCTTGTTACGCAGATAATCGGCAAAGAAAGTAAACCCGCCAGAAGCGATAGCCACTTTCCAGCCAAGCGTTTCCAGTTTTAACACCAGTTGCGTCAGGCCTGGCATCAGCGGCAATGTTTCGCGCACCTGGTGCAGAATATTGGCATCAGCACCCTTCAGCGTCGCCACGCGGCTGCGCAGGCTGGCGGTAAAATCCAGTTCGCCGCGCATCGCGCGTTCGGTGACTTCAGCAACCATTTCGCCGGTTCCGGCCAGTTTAGCAATTTCATCAATGCATTCGATCTGGATAGCCGTTGAATCCATATCCATCACCAGTAAACCCGGCGTGCGCAGATGCGGAATTTTACCTAATGGGGCAACATCCAGTTTGGCGTCATGCGCCAGTTTTGTCGCTCTCGGCGTTAACGAGCCCGCCAGACGAATCACCTGATAATCCTCAACGCACCAGGCGGCTACGATCACCATCGCCGCACCCAGTTTGCTCTGGTATTGCGTTAAACGTTGTTTATCCAGCCCACGACCATACAGCAGCCAGCCACTGCGGCCCGCGTGGTAATCCAGCGGCATCACTTCATCACCGCTTAAAGAAAGGGGCAGACCTGGCCACAGAGAGACATCTTCAGGTAGATCGCACCAGGTAATGTTAGGCATTAAAGCTCCTGTAAAATCGTTCGGGTCGGAATCATCCAGCGGAAAATAACGCATGAGGCTACCCTGTAACCAGCGCTTCTGGCAACATTAAGCCTCAAATTTTCAGCAGGTGGAATATGGCTCGCGCAAAACTGAAATTCCGACTTCATCGTGCAGTGATTGTATTGTTCTGTCTCGCGTTGCTTGTCGCCCTGATGCAGGGTGCATCCTGGTTTAGTCAAAGCCACCAGCAGCAACGTAATCCGCAGTTGGAAGAACTGGCGCGTACACTGGCCCGCCAGGTCACCTTAAACATCGCGCCGCTGATGCGCACCGAAACACCGGATGAAAAGCGCATCAAAGCCGTACTCACGCAGTTAACGGAAAGTAGCCGTATTCTGGATGCGGGCGTGTACGATGAACAGGGCGATCTGATTACCCGCACTGGTGAGAGTGTCGATGTCCGTGACCGGCTGGCGCTCGATGGCAAAAAAGCCGGGGGCTATTTTAATCAGCAAATCGTTGAGCCCATTCAGGGGAGAAACGGCCCGCTGGGTTATCTGCGCCTGACACTCGACACCCACACGCTTGCCACCGAAGCGAAGCAGGTAGACAACACCACCAACATCTTACGCCTGATGCTGCTTCTGTCACTGGCTATTGGTGTAGTCCTCACACGTACATTATTGCAAGGCAAGCGTACCCGCTGGCAGCAATCCCCTTTCCTGCTGACCGCCAACAAACCGGTGCAGGAAGAAGACAACGAGAAAAAAGAGTAATTCAAAGAAAGGAAATCGACCATGACCACACTACGCCTGCTTATCTCAGACTCTTACGATCCGTGGTTTAACCTGGCGGTTGAAGAGTGCATTTTTCGCCAGATGCCCGCCACGCAGCGCGTCCTGTTCTTGTGGCGTAACGCCGATACGGTGGTGATTGGCCGGGCGCAAAACCCGTGGAAAGAGTGTAATACCCGCCGGATGGAGGAAGACAACGTGCGGCTCGCCCGTCGCAGCAGCGGCGGCGGCGCGGTGTTCCATGACTTAGGTAATACCTGCTTTACCTTTATGGCCGGTAAACCGGAATACGACAAAACCATCTCCACGGCAATAGTCCTCAATGCGCTGAATACGCTGGGCGTAGAAGCTGATGCCTCCGGGCGTAACGATCTGGTGGTGAAAACGCCGGATGGCGATCGTAAAGTCTCTGGTTCTGCTTATCGTGAAACGAAAGACCGCGGATTCCACCACGGCACGCTGCTGTTGAATGCCGATCTCAGCCGCCTGGCAAACTATCTCAATCCCGATAAAAAGAAACTTGCCGCTAAAGGCATCACTTCGGTTCGCTCGCGCGTGGCGAATTTGACCGAGCTGTTACCGGGCATCACTCATCAACAGGTCTGTCAGGCCATCACGGAAGCCTTTTTCGCCCACTACGGCGAACGCGTAGAAGCCGAGGTAATCTCCCCGGACAAAGCGCCGGATCTGCCGAACTTTGCCGAAACCTTTGCCCGCCAGAGCAGTTGGGAGTGGAACTTTGGTCAGGCGCCGGCCTTCTCGCACCTGTTGGATGAGCGTTTCACCTGGGGCGGCGTTGAGCTGCATTTCGACGTTGAAAAAGGCGTGATTACCCGCACCCAGGTCTACACCGATAGCCTCAATCCCGCGCCGCTGGAAGCGCTGGCGGGTCGTCTGCAAGGATGCTTGTATCGTGCGGATATGCTGCAACAAGAGTGCGAGGCGCTTCTGGTTGATTTCCCGGAGCAAGAAAAAGAGTTACGCGAGCTGTCGGCATGGATTGCCGGAGCGGTGCGTTAAGCACTGGCCTGAAATTGCCGGATGGCGGCTGCGCCTTATCCGGCCTACATACTGCTGTAGGCCCGGTAAGCATCGCGCCACCGGGCACAAACAACTTACTCTTTATCGCCCAGCAGAACGGATTCCAGTGCAATTTTGATCATGTCGTTGAAGGTCGTCTGACGTTCAGCGGCAGTGGTCTGCTCGTGAGTACGGATATGGTCGGATACAGTGCAGATGGTCAGCGCTTTCGCACCAAATTCAGCCGCAACGCCGTAGATGCCCGCTGCTTCCATTTCCACGCCCAGCACGCCGTATTTTTCCATCACGTCGAACATTTCGCCGTCCGGAGAGTAGAACAGATCAGCGGAGAACAGGTTACCCACGCGCGCGTCTACGCCCAGCGCTTTTGCTGCATCAACGGCGTTACGCACCATGTCGAAGTCAGCAATAGCTGCAAAGTCATGATCTTTAAAACGGATACGGTTAACTTTGGAGTCGGTGCAAGCACCCATACCGATAACCACGTCACGCAGTTTAACGTCCATACGCACAGCGCCGCAGGAGCCTACGCGAATGATTTTCTTCACGCCGAAATCGGTGATCAGCTCTTTGGTATAGATGGAGCAGGACGGGATACCCATACCGTGGCCCATAACGGAGATCTTACGGCCTTTGTAGGTACCGGTGAAACCTAACATACCGCGAACGTTGTTCACTTCGCGAACATCTTCGAGGAAAGTTTCAGCAATATGTTTCGCACGCAGCGGGTCGCCCGGCATCAATACGACGTCAGCGAAATCACCCATTTCTGCATTAATATGTGGAGTTGCCATTTTTTATCCTTATTTCGTTGTTATTGCCTGATGGCGGCTACGCCTATCAGGCCTACAAAACGTATGCAAAACAGTGAAATACCCTAAGGATTTCGCGTTGTAGGAAGGCGACGAATTCGTGAATCCCCGGGAGCATAGATTAACTATGTGACCGGGGTGAGCGAATGAAGTCAACGCATCTACAGCGCGAAAGACAACGGGTATTACAGCATGTTTTTACCGTAGTCCATCGGCGACGTACCAAAGTAGCTCGCCAGCGTCTGGCCGATATCCGCGAAGGTTTCACGGTGACCTAAAGAACCTGGTTTCACTTTCGGGCCGTAAACCAGTACCGGAATGTGTTCACGGGTGTGGTCAGTCCCGGTCCAGCTCGGGTCGCAGCCGTGGTCAGCGGTCAGGATCAGAATGTCATCTTCCCCCACCAGCTCCATCAGCTCAGGCAGACGGCGGTCGAACAGTTCCAGACCTGCGGCATAACCGGCGATATCGCGACGATGTCCCCAGGAAGAGTCGAAATCAACGAAGTTGGTGAAGACGATGGTCTTATCACCGGCTTCTTTCATCTCTTTGATGGTGGCGTCAAACAGCGCGTCCAGACCGGTGGCTTTCACTTTTTTGGTGATGCCGCAGTTCGCATAGATATCCGCGATTTTACCCACGGAAACCACGTGGCCGTCTTTCTCGTCGACCAGTTTCTGCAGCACGGTCGGTGCTGGCGGCTCAACGGCCAGATCGTGACGGTTACCGGTACGCTGGAAGTTACCGGCTTTATCACCGATAAACGGACGCGCGATAACACGACCGATGTTGTAACCACCTTCGGTCAGTTCCTCACGAGCGATTTCGCACAGTTCGTAGAGTTTATCCAGGCCAAAAGTCTCTTCGTGACAGGCAATCTGGAACACGGAGTCAGCGGAGGTATAGAAAATCGGCTTGCCGGTTTTCATATGCTCTTCACCCAACTGATCCAGAATCACGGTACCGGAAGAGTGGCAGTTACCGAGGTAGCCCGGCAGGTTGGCACGTTTTACCAGTTTATCCAGCAGTTCCTGCGGGAAGCTGTTTTCATGATCGGAGAAGTAACCCCAGTCAAACAGAACCGGTACACCGGCGATTTCCCAGTGGCCAGACGGTGTGTCTTTCCCGGAAGAGAGTTCATGCGCCCAGGCGTAGGCACCAATCACTTCCGCATTACCGTCCATGCCGGCAGCAATTTTACCAGTAGAACCTTCGTGAGCTTTCACCAGGCCCAGACGGGTCAGGTTAGGCAGATTCAGTGGGCCTTTGCGACCATTGTCAGCTTCACCTTTCGCACAGGCTTCTGCAATGTGTCCCATAGTGTCTGAGCCTACGTCGCCAAAGCGATCCGCATCTTCAGTCGCACCAATACCAAAGGAGTCCAGCACCATAATAAATGCACGTTTCATCTTGTTCTCCATACATCTGCGCCGCAAAAAAGCGATCAGATCAGTATACAGTTATTCGGTTATACGACGATAGACTGTCGGTGTAATTTCTGGCGCTTTATCGTCAAGGCTAATTGCCGCTTTGACCGCTTTCGCCGCTTCCTGCCAGCTGGCCTCGTCTTTGGCGTGGATCACCGCCAGCGGACGCTGTCCGTCTACGCTGTCGCCCAGACGCGCCATGTCGCTAAAGCCAACGCTGTAATCAATGGTGTCCGAGGCCTGACGACGACCGCCGCCCATGGAAACGACCGCCATCCCCAGCGCACGGGTATCCATCGCGCTGACAAAGCCTTCGGTATCAGCATATACCGCTTTGCTGAGCATTGCCGTCGGCAGGTACTTCGCATAATTTTCGACGAAATCGGTCGGGCCTTTTTGCGCCGCCACCATGCGACCAAAAATCTCTGCCGCTTTACCGTTATCCAGCACCGCCTGCAATTTCGCACGGGCTTCGGCGTCATCTTTCGCCAGCTTGCCGGAGATCAGCATTTCCACGCACAGCGCCATGGTAACGTCTAACAGACGTGGATTGCGGTATTCACCGGTCAGGAACTGCACAGCCTCGCGAACTTCTACCGCGTTACCTGCGCTGGAGGCCAACACCTGGTTCATATCAGTTAACAGCGCGGTGGTACGTACACCCGCACCGTTTGCCACGCCGACAATCGCTTCAGCAAGGGCTTCAGAGAGCTCGTAGGTCGGCATAAAGGCACCGCTGCCCACTTTCACATCCATCACCAACGCATCCAGCCCTTCCGCCAGTTTTTTCGCCAGAATGGAACCGGTAATCAGCGGGATGGAATCCACCGTCGCGGTAATATCGCGGGTGGCATAAAAACGTTTATCCGCCGGTGCGAGCGAGCTGGTTTGCCCAATAATCGCCACACCCACGTCTTTAATAATTTCACGGAAACGGGCGTCGTCCGGGAAGATGTCAAATCCTGGAATAGCTTCCAGTTTATCGAGCGTACCGCCGGTATGCCCCAGGCCACGCCCGGAGATCATCGGAATATAGCCGCCGCACGCAGCAACCATCGGGCCTAACATCAGTGACGTTACGTCACCTACGCCGCCGGTAGAGTGTTTATCCACAATCGGGCCGTTCAACTGCAGGCTTTTCCAGTCCAGCACAGTTCCTGAATCACGCATTGCCATGGTCAGCGAAACACGCTCAGGCATTGTCATATCGTGGAAAAAAATGGTCATCGCCAGGGCGGCGATTTGCCCTTCAGAGATGGTATTGTCGCGAATGCCATTGATAAAGAAACGAATTTCTTCATCGCTCAGCGCATGACCATCACGTTTTTTACGAATAATTTCTTGTGCGAGAAACACGGTAACCCCCGATTAATCAGGTTAAATGCGGCGGAAAACCCACTGCAATGGATGATTACTCTAAATAATTCAAGTCGCAGGAAGGCGGCAAGGGAACTCATCCCCAGGAGCTTACTAGAGTAAGTGACTGGGGTGAGAGAGTGCAGCTAACGCACCTGCGGTTTGAAGTATGACGAGTAATTAGTAGCTGCTTGCGCTCTTACCGTCGCCGTGACCCAGCGCTTTCAGCAAGCTAGCCAGCAGGCTGGACGCGCCAAAACGATAGTGACGGGAATCAGCCCAGTCAGCGCCAAACAGTTCATCGGCAATCGCCAGGAACTGCTGTGCATCTTCTGCAGTACGCACGCCGCCAGCCGGTTTGAAACCTACAGTTTTAGAAACACCCATGTCGCGGATCACTTCCATCATGATGCGTGCGCTTTCCGGCGTCGCATTGACCGGCACTTTACCGGTAGACGTTTTGATGAAATCAGCACCGGCTTTGATGGAGATTTCAGATGCTTTGCGAATCAGTGCTTCTTCTTTCAGCTCACCGGTTTCGATGATCACTTTCAGCAGAACGTTTGCCGCCGCACACGCGTCTTTGCAAGCTTTAACCAGATCAAAACCAATCTGCTCGTTACCGGCGATCAGCGCACGGTACGGGAACACCACGTCAACTTCATCGGCACCGTAGGCGATCGCCGCGCGAGTTTCCGCCAACGCAATCTCGATGTCGTCGTTGCCGTGCGGGAAGTTGGTGACGGTTGCAATGCGGATGTCCGGCGTACCCTGCTCTTTCAGAGTCTTACGCGCAATAGGGATGAAACGCGGATAAATGCAGATTGCGGCAGTGTTGCCAACCGGGGTCTTCGCCTGATGACACAGCGCGATCACTTTTTCATTGGTGTCGTCGTCATTCAGAGTGGTCAGGTCCATCAGTTTCAGTGCACGCAGGCTGCTTGCTGTTAAATCGGTCATAACATTCTCCAACGGCGTCGCCGTATAAAATTTCACCTTGCGAGTTTGTTAGTATTCTAACATCCGCTCGCTATTACACTTCGATATACATCACAGTTAATGAAAACCACATACAGATTTGCATTACTCTAATGAGATCTACTTCAAATAAATTACCTTTTCTAAAGGGATGCGGTGGCATCAGGCGCATCCGGATCAAAGGTTGTGGCGGCGTTGCTTTCTACAATGGCGTTACACCTTCGGGATAAAAAGGAATCAACGATGCCCACGTCAAGCGAACTCGCGCTGCAACAGCGTTGCCAACAAATCGTGACCAGTCCGGTGCTCAGCCCTGAGCAGAAACGCCACTTTCTGGCGCTGGAGGCTGAAAACGCGCTGCCCTACCCGCAACTGCCTGCTGAGGCACGCCAGGCACTGGATGACGGGGTGATCTGCGACATGTACGAAGGCCATGCTCCGTTCAAACCGCGTTATGTTTTACCCGACTACGCGCGTTTTCTGGCCAACGGCTCATCATGGCTGGAGCTGGAGGGGGCAAAGGATCTCGATGACGCATTATCCTTACTCACTATTCTTTACCATCACGTTCCGTCAGTGACGTCGATGCCGGTCTATCTCGGTCAACTCGATGCCCTGTTGCAACCGTATGTTAGAATTCTAACACAAGATGAGATCGATATTCGAATAAAACGTTTCTGGCGTTATCTCGACCGTACCCTGCCAGATGCCTTTATGCATGCCAACATTGGCCCGGCCGACACGCCGATTACACGCGCAATTTTACGCGCAGATGCAGAGTTAAAGCAGGTTTCACCTAATCTTACCTTTATTTATGATCCGCAAATTACCCCTGACGATCTGCTGCTCAACGTGGCGAAAAATATTTGCGAATGCAGTAAACCGCACATTTCTAACGGCCCTGAAAATGATAAAATTTTCACAAAAGGCCACTACGGCGTCGTCAGTTGTTACAACTCACTGCCAATGGCTGGCGGCGGAAGTACGCTGGTCAGGCTCAATCTGAAAGCCATCGCAGAGCGCAGCACCTCTGTCGATGACTTCTTTACGCGCACCCTACCGCACTACTGCCAGCAGCAAATCGCTATCATTGATTCACGATGTGAATTCCTCTATGAAAAATCACATTTCTTTGAGAATAGCTTCCTGGTGCAGGAAGGGTTGATTGATCCCAAGCGTTTTGTGCCTATGTTCGGGATGTATGGTCTGGCGGAGGCGGTAAATCTGCTGTGTGAAAAAGCAGGGCAATGCGCGCGTTACGGGAAAGATGCGTTTGCCAATCAGCTAGGCTACCGTATTAGCGCCCAACTGGCGGAATTTGTAGAAAGCACACCGGTGAAATACGGCTGGAATCAGCGCGCGATGCTGCATGCACAGTCGGGGATCAGTTCTGACATCGGCACCACGCCGGGCGCTCGCCTGCCCTACGGTGATGAACCGGACCCGATCACCCATCTGCAAACCGTTGCGCCGCATCACGCGTATTATCACGCCGGTATCAGCGACATTCTCACGCTGGATGAAACCATCAAGCGTAATCCTCAGGCGCTGGTGCAATTGTGCCTCGGCGCATTTAAAGCCGGGATGCGTGAATTTACCGCTAACGTTAGCGGTAACGATCTGGTCCGCGTCACCGGTTATATGGTGCGCCTGTCGGATCTGGAAAAATATCGTGCCGCAGGTTCTCGCACCAACACCACCTGGCTTGGCGAAGAAGCCGCGCGTAATACGCGCATTCTGGAACGACAACCTCGCGTGATTAGCCATGAACAGCAGATGCGCTTCGGTAAGTAAGCTGATTCCCTTCTCCTGCGTCGACGGGCCGGGGAGTCGCCTGGCCCTGTTCCTGCAGGGATGCAATTTGCGCTGTAAGAATTGCCACAACCCGTGGACGATGGGACGCTGCAATGACTGCGGGGAGTGTGTACTGCATTGCCCACATGAAGCGTTAAGTCTGAGCGCGGGAAAAGTATGGTGGCAATCTGATATTTGCCAGCAATGCGACACCTGCCTGCACATGTGCCCCCAGCAGGCTACGCCGATGGCGCAGACCATGAGCATTGATGAGGTACTGCAGCATGTTCGCAAAGCCTCGCCGTTTATTGAAGGAATGACGGTCAGCGGCGGCGAAGCAACGACCCAGCTACCGTTTATTGTGGCGCTGTTTAGCGCGATCAAAACCGATCCGCAGTTGCAACACCTGACCTGTATGGTAGACAGCAACGGCATGCTGAGCGAAACCGGCTGGCAAAAGCTGTTGCCGGTGTGCGACGGCGTAATGCTGGATTTAAAAGCCTGGGATAGCGCATGTCATCGTCAGTTGACAGGGCGCGATAACACGCTGATTAAACAAAGTATTACCTTTCTGTCCGGGCAAGGGAAACTTGCGGAACTGCGCCTGCTGATTATCCCTGGTCAGGTGGATTATCTCCAGCATATCGATGCGCTGGCGGCGTTTATCAAGCGTTCAGGTGATGTACCGGTGCGGCTGAATGCCTTTCATGCGCACGGGGTATACGGCGAAGCAAAAGACTGGCCGAGCGCCACGCCGGAGGATGTGGAGCACCTGGCGCAAAGATTGCGCGAGCGCGGGGTGGATAATTTGATCTTCCCGGCTTTGTATCTGTGAAATGCCGGATGAGATGCGAAAGCGCCGCATCCGGAAATCAAAAATCAAACAACGCCGTCGTATTCCGATACAGCGCGTCAGCAATCACGTCCGCAGGTTCCGGGCGCAGCTCGCATAAGACGTCAAACACTCTGACTACCTGCTCCGGGCGGTTGGGCTGGCCCTGAAATCCGTTGAGCGGCATATCCGGCGCATCGGTTTCCAGCAGCAGTGACTCCAGCGGCAATCGCGCCATTACCTCGCGGGTTTTGCTGGCGCGTGGATAAGTAATGGTGCCGCCCACGCCAATTTTGTAGCCCAGTTGCACAAAGCGTTCAGCCTGCTGAAAACTCCCGGAAAATCCATGCACCACGCCGGTTCGCGGCAAAGCATGGCGTTTCAGGTGCATCGCCAGCTTGTCATGCGTGCGTCGCGAATGCAGGATCACCGGCAGTTCGTACCGCTTCGCCAGCTTAAGTTGCGCTTCCAGCACCCGCTCTTGCTTGTCGAATTGCGGATCGTCGCGATACAGATCCAATCCAATCTCACCTACCGCCACCAGCTTTTGTGGGCGCTTATCCAGCACCTGTTGCAACTGGTCCAGGCAGTCATCACTATGTTGTTCAATAACAATGGGATGTAGACCAAGCGCGGCAAATAATGGAGGATAATTTTCCGCTAACGCCAGTACGCGGGAAAAATTCGCCGCCTCGGTAGCCGGGACGATAATACTGCCCACACCGGCTTCACAGGCGCGCTGCAGGCTGGCGGATTCGTCGCCAGTAAACGGAGGGAAATCAAAGTGACAATGCGTATCGATAAAGCGAAAACTCACGCCAAATCCTCATTATCAAACGTGGTGTCGTTAGCCTGGGGCGCGCTGCTCGCAACGGACGCATGGGCATCGTTGGCAACGGGTGCAGGTGGAACCACCACCGGTCCCGGCACCACAATCTTCGGCGTCTGACGAGGCAGCGGCGCGTTTTTCGCCAGCAGTTTACCAATCGTTGCCAAAAAATAGCGCCCGCACAGGCGTCCGGTTTTGTAGTCTTCACGCAATGCCGGAATACGGCTCCCCAGTGCCATACTATGGAGTGGCTTTGGTGGGTAGATCTCAAAGATACGCAGCTTGCCCGGCGGTTTCTCAATAAAGCTCTGAATCGCGCGATAGGTGGCTTCATGGTGCTGCACCAGATTCAACAGTGGTTGCAGGCTGCTTTCGCCCAGCCAGCGTTCCATACGTTTGAACCATTGTGGGGTGTAGTACATTTGCGAAGGCACCGTGCGGATAACCACCAGCGTTTTCGCCCCCTGCTTCGCCGCTTCCTGCACGGGAATAGCGTCGCTGACGCCCCCATCCAGGTAATTCACGCCGTCCAACACAACCCCAGTGCGGTAGAACCCGGGAATCGCGCTGGAGGCACGAATAAGATCGAGCCAGTTTTGCCGGTTCGGCGAAAAATAGCCCGGTGTGTAGTCATCTCCCCGGCAGGCGCACATATAAAACGCTTTACCTGCCTCAAACAGGCGCTCGGCGTTATCCATTGCCAGCGGCATTTGGGACGAGGTCGAATCCACCAGCCAGTCGAGGTCGATTAAGTTTCCCCCGCGCACAAAGCGCACCGGGTCAAAAAACTCACGTCGGGTAGTGTAACGCATAATGACTTTGCGCCCGTAACCGGGCTGGTTACAGAGATAGGCCGACAGATTTTGCGCGCCAGCAGATGTCCCGTAGAAGAGATCAAAAGGATTGAACTGGGCGCGCATGAACTCATCCAGTACGCCGGCAGTAAAGATCCCCCGTTGCCCTCCACCTTCGCACACCAGCGCCATGCTGCCTGGTTGAAATGGACGTAACGATAACGGCGCTATATTACCGAGCGTAACGGGTATTCTCTGCCCCACCTCTGCCTTCCTGTTTTTTGTAATAGAGCAACAAGGTAACGCAAATTGCCTGGCGCTAAAACCGTAAAAGCCAGTCCAATGGACTGGCTTAGTAGCAAGTTATCTTTACGGTTTTCTTTGCAGTTGCATGCTAGGGTCGTTTACGCCCGGTAAACAAGCTGACCAGAAACAGGATGATCCCCACCACAAAAACAATTTTTGCAGCACCTGCTGCAGTACCCGCCAGTCCACCAAATCCCAGAGCGGCGGCAATTAACGCGATAACCAGAAATATGATGCCCCATCGAAACATATGCTTCTCCTTTACCATAGTTAATGTCGACCGCTTGATATGAGCGCTCAGGCAGCTCATCGGCGATATTTTTAGTGTGGTGCACAATACGCCTCCCGACAAACGTCAGGAGGGCGAATTAAGTCTAATTACTGAGTTTTGAGGTCGTTTTTGACGCTTTTCACGCCATCAATCGCTTTGGCGATGCTCTCAGCGCGATCGCTTTGCGCCTGTGAATCGACAGTTCCTGAAAGCTGTACCACACCATCGGTGGTTTCAACTTTCACTTTGCGGGATGGGACAATATCATCGGCCAGCAGCTTGGCTTTTACTTCGCTGGTGATGGCCGTATCGCCGGCATAGCCTTTTACGGAGGTGTTTTTGCTGTCACGCACGTGCAGTTTGTCGCTAACGGAGGTCACGCCCTCAACGCCTTTCGCGACTTTAACGGCCTCTTCGGCCTGCGCCTGGCTTTCAACAAAGCCGCTTAGCGTTACTACTTTCTGATCGGTCTTGACGGAAATATCGGTGCTCTTAATGCTATCGTGGTCCACCAGCGCGGCTTTTACTTTGGCGGTGAGGGTGCTGTCATCCATGAAATTACCGACTTTGTTCATAGAGCTATCGACTTTCTGCCCCGCACTTTCGAGCCCGGATTGCGCTTTATCCATTGTGGCGTTTTCTGCATAAGCAGAACCCGTTGCCACAGCGGAAGTCAGCATCACGGCCAGCAGCGTTTTAGAAATCTTAAGTCCTGTCATTGTCATCGATGTATTCCTGTATGTTTTGCTAAAAGCCAGGCTCTGCCGTTATACGGCCTGAACCAGCAACTAATTTTGTAAGTGGAATAAATATCAGCAATAGAAGCTGCAACAGGCAGCCTAAAAAGCATTTAACGCCGATATTTATGTCACCACATTGTTAAATATAGTTCAGGATTTCGTGATCGCAGCCCAAACTGGCTAAGAAACAGGCAGACAAAAGAAAAACGCGAGGTTTTAAGAACATTCCGCAAGGGATTTAAAAGACAGGGAAAGTTGCAGGGCACGGCGGATACCGTGCCCTGGAAGGTCGATTAGTGTTCGCGTGTTTTACGGAACTGAACGTCCGGGTAACGTTCCTGGGTGAGATTCAGGTTAACCATGGTTGGCGCGATATAGGTGAGGTTATCACCGCCATCCAGCGCCAGCTGAACTTCGTTTTTACGCTTAAATTCTTCGAATTTTTTCACGTCAGAACACTCTACCCAGCGCGCAGTCGCCACGTTGACGGATTCATAAATGGCTTCAACGTTGTACTCGCTCTTCAGACGTGAAACCACCACGTCAAACTGCAGCACACCCACCGCGCCGACAATCAGATCGTTGTTGGCGATCGGACGGAAGACCTGCACTGCACCCTCTTCTGACAGTTGAACCAGCCCTTTCAGTAGCTGCTTCTGCTTCAATGGATCCTTCAGGCGAATACGACGGAACAGCTCCGGCGCGAAGTTCGGAATACCGGTGAACTTCATCATTTCGCCCTGGGTAAAGGTATCGCCGATCTGGATAGTGCCGTGGTTATGCAGACCAAGAATATCGCCCGGATACGCTTCTTCCACATGAGAACGGTCACCGGCCATAAAGGTCAGCGCATCGGAGATCACCACGTCTTTACCAATGCGCACCTGGCGCATTTTCATGCCTTTCTCGTACTTGCCGGAAACCACACGCATGAAAGCGACACGGTCGCGGTGTTTCGGGTCCATGTTGGCCTGAATTTTAAACACGAATCCGGTGAACTTCTCTTCAGAGGCTTCCACAACGCGGGTATCGGTTTTACGCGGCATCGGCGCAGGCGCCCACTCCACTAAGCCGTCCAGCATATGGTCAACGCCGAAGTTACCCAACGCGGTACCGAAGAAGACCGGGGTGATTTCGCCCGCAAGGAACAACTCATGGTCGAACTCGTTGGACGCGCCCTGCACCAGCTCCAGCTCGTCGCGCAGCTGCTGCGCCAGGTCTTCACCCACGGCAGCATCAAGTTCCGGGTTGTTGAGACCTTTAACAACACGCACTTCCTGAATCGTATGGCCTTTACCGGTCTGGTACAGATACGTTTCATCTTTATAAAGGTGATAGACGCCCTTGAACAACTTCCCGCAGCCAATCGGCCAGGTGATCGGCGCACAACCGATTTTCAGTTCGTTCTCAACTTCATCCAGCAGCTCCATCGGATCGCGGATGTCACGGTCGAGTTTGTTCATAAAGGTCAGGATCGGCGTATCGCGCAGACGGGTAACTTCCATCAGCTTACGGGTACGATCTTCAACACCTTTCGCAGCATCGATAACCATCAGGCAGCAGTCCACCGCCGTCAGAGTACGGTAGGTATCTTCGGAGAAGTCTTCGTGCCCTGGGGTGTCCAGCAGGTTCACCAGGCAGTCATGATACGGAAACTGCATCACAGAGGTGGTAATGGAGATACCACGTTGCTTTTCCATTTCCATCCAGTCAGATTTTGCATGCTGGCTGGAGCCACGGCCCTTTACCGTACCGGCGGTCTGAATGGCCTGTCCGAATAACAGTACCTTTTCAGTAATTGTCGTTTTACCGGCATCCGGGTGAGAAATAATGGCAAAAGTGCGGCGTTTGGCCACCTCTTGCAAATAAGGAGACAACGTCATAGTCAAATCTTCTTAGGTAAGCACGGCAACGGGCCGGGCAAGTTGAATACGAAAAATTGCGGCTATTTTACCCATCAACGGGGGGGAGGCAATCAGTGTTTACACAGGAGCTGCTCCAGTTCGCTTAATGACGCTACGGTCCAGGTCGGCTGAATGCCCGCAGGCTGCTCGCGGTTGTGCGTATTTAGCCAGCAGGTGGATAGCCCGGCGTTAATGCCGCCAAGAATATCGGACTCTGCGGTGTCACCCACCATTAGCACGCGAGAACGGTCAGGATTGCCCGCCTGCTCCAGCGCATGGTCAAAAATACGGGGATCGGGTTTTGCCACCCCAACCTGTTCAGAAATCACCAACAGGTCGAAATAGTCGCGTAGCCCCGTCCGTTCAAGGCGGACTTGCTGTAACGCCGTGAAGCCGTTGGTAATGATGCCGATTTTCGCTTTATCACGAATCGCATTGAGCAGAGAAACCGCCCCCGGCAACGGCGAGCAGATCTCCGCCATCGCATTGATGAATGCATCATTAAGCTGGCCCGGTTCAACCTTCAGGCGTTCGGCCCAGCTCTGGAAACGGGCATGCTGCAGCTGTAATGAGGTAATCGCACCGTTTTGATAATCCACCCACAGCGGTTTATTCACGGCCTGGTAGTCCTGAAAATCTTCAGCGGTAAAGGTAATGCTATAGTCGAGAAACATCCGCTGTAAGCCGGTAAACGAGTCAAATGTAAACAGCGTTTCGTCGGCATCAAAGAAAATCCAGTCCCACTTCTTCATCATTACACCTTGTCTTACATGCTGATTGGCAACGCCATGATGATGGCGTCTTCGTGACCATCGGCCGTTGGATAGTAATTGCGACGGATCGTCGCCTCGTTAAAGCCTAAGCTTTCGTACAGCGCGATAGCGGCGGCGTTTGAGGCGCGCACTTCAAGCCACAGCGTCAAAATGCCACGCTTTTCCAGCTCATCGATCAGATGCTCCAGCAGCTCACGCCCCAGCCCACGGCGCTGAAAGTCAGGGTCGACGGCAATATTGAACAGCGTAGCTTCATCCAGCACGACCTGCGTAATCGCAAAGGCCGCCATCACGTCATCAACCCTCAACTGAAAATTGAGGTAACGATCGCCCTGGTTGCTGGCAAATGTTTTTTCACTCCAGGGAAAAGCGTGGGCGCGTTTTTCAATCTGAAATGCTGCGGGTAAATCAGTCGGTTCGAGGGAAGAAATCGTGTTCATATGCGCAGATTTGTTGCCATAACGCGGCGCGGGCCGCGGGGTTTTCCCGTAATTCATTAAACGCAGGACTCGCGACCTGAGCGCCCTCCAGCAGCAGCGGCTCTTCGGTTCCCAGCCGCCAGCTATTACAGCGACTACCTTGCGGCAGCATGGCGACACGGTCAGGCGTCAGTTGTAAAACCTGATCCGGGCTGACGGTTAATGAGCGTAAAATATCGCTCATCAATGGTTCGGTTAGCGCGGGTAACTGTTCCGCAACCATCACCAAACGGACATGCGCAGGAATGGAAATCGCGATTTCGCCCTGCAGTGCGCCAGGACGACGCAACGACCACTGCGTAATGCCCAGTTGCTGTAACTGCCAGTCTCGTCGGGATGTCATAGCGAAACGCTCCTGTAATCAGGGGCGCAAATATAGCAAATTTGTCGAATCCGTGCCATCAAACAACTATAATCCCCCGCTGTACAATTTAAGGAGCACTCCATGTCTGCTTTTACCCCGGCAAGTGAAGTCTTGCTGCGCCACAGTGATGATTTCGAACAAAGCCGTATTCTGTTTGCCGGTGATTTGCAGGATGACCTGCCTGCCCATTTTGAAAGCGCCGCCAGCCGTGCGCATACTCAGCAGCTTCACCACTGGCAGGTGCTTAACCGCCAGATGGGCGACAACGTCCGCTTCAGCCTCGTCGCTCAAGCCGATGACGTCGGCGATAGCGATACGCTGATCTACTACTGGCCGAAGAATAAACCTGAAGCCCAGTTCCAGTTGATGAACCTTCTTTCGCTGTTGCCGGTGGGTACCAATATTTTTGTTGTTGGCGAAAACCGCAGCGGCGTACGTAGCGCCGAGCAGATGCTGGCCGAATACGCGCCGTTGAACAAAGTCGACAGCGCACGTCGCTGTGGCCTGTACCACGGTCGTCTGGAAAAGCAGCCGGTCTTTGATGCTGAAAAATACTGGGACGAATACCAGACAGACAATCTGACCATCAAAACGCTGCCGGGCGTATTCAGCCGTGACGGCCTGGATGTTGGCAGCCAACTGCTGCTCTCCACGCTGACGCCGCACACCAAAGGCAAAGTTCTGGATGTCGGCTGTGGCGCGGGTATCCTCTCCGTCGCGCTTGCCAGCCACTCGCCAAAAGTGCGCTTAACCCTGTGCGATGTTAGCGCCGCCGCTGTTGAAGCCAGCCGCGCAACGCTTGCCGCCAACGGTATTGAAGGTGACGTCATCGCCAGTAACGTCTTTTCTGACGTGACGGGTCGCTTTGATATGATCATCTCCAACCCGCCGTTCCATGACGGCATGCAGACCAGCCTGGATGCCGCGCAAACGCTGATTCGCGGCGCCGTACGTCATCTGAACAGCGGCGGTGAACTGCGTATCGTGGCAAACGCCTTCCTGCCTTATCCGAAAGTACTGGATGAAGTGTTTGGCTTCCACGAAGTTATCGCGCAGACCGGGCGCTTCAAGGTCTATCGCACCATCATGACGCGCCAGGCGAAAAAAGCGTAATTGTCTCGCAGCGAACGGCCATTCACGTGGCCGTTTTTGCATCAATCGGCCCAGCCTGGACAATTAACTATTGACGAAAAGTTGAAAACAACTAGAATGCGCCTCCGTGGTAACGATACTTTTTGAGTGTCGATGGTATGCGAAGGTGGCGGAATTGGTAGACGCGCTAGCTTCAGGTGTTAGTGTCCTTTCGGACGTGGGGGTTCAAGTCCCCCCCCTCGCACCATAATCCACGTTGATATTGCTCGCACTGGGCGAAGGTGGCGGAATTGGTAGACGCGCTAGCTTCAGGTGTTAGTGTCCTTAGGATGTGGGGGTTCGAGTCCCCCCCCTCGCACCAACGAGGCGATATCAAAAAAATAAGATGACTGTGCGAAGGTGGCGGAATTGGTAGACGCGCTAGCTTCAGGTGTTAGTGTCCTTAGGATGTGGGGGTTCGAGTCCCCCCCCTCGCACCAATTATCTTATCTTTCCTTCGATTTTCTTCCCTGTTTTGCTCATCCCTGATTCCAGTTCATCATTACCAAAACAATGCCGCCGATCAGCGCCGCGCATGAAGGTAATAAGACAAAGTGCCGTAAACGCTTGTGGTATAACATGAGTGAAGTCAGTAGTAATCCTAATACAATCATCGCCTTCCATGCGTCGAGTGACAGATCAGTAAATGCCAGCCCGGCAATCACTATCCCCGGCAGCAAAACCCCCCATCCACTGCCCAGCGCACGTTGCAACATGGTTTCACCTATGACATTGATAATGATAACCAATATCATATGATAAATTTTCTCATTTGTCAGCCAGGAAAGGCTATCAATTCTATGAGTTTTACTTAACGATTGATGACATAAATAGTTTAAGGTGATAAATTGCTCGCCGGTTAGCTTTTCATCAAAAAACAATAACGACCTGAACGAATGATTTTTCGCTCATCATTTTTTCCTTACAAACACACCTTCGTATATTGCAGATAAATAACAATATTTACCTATGACAGTACAATCCTGGCGAACTCTGCGCACTAAGAAATATCAACTTTCTTTACGTCTGTTTCTGCTTCTCAATGCAGTCTCCGCGCTGTTTACGCTTGTTTTCCCACTTTTTGCCGTCAAAGCCGTATCTGTCCCGGCGTTGCTCATCCTGGCCGCCAGTACATTGCTGTTGGCATGGCATGGCAAATATGCGAATAAAAAAATTAATCTTCCTTTTATTTCAATCGTTTTTGGCTTGCTATGGGCATTACATATTTTTCTGAAATATAACGCGCTAGGTCATAATGATTATTATTTTCTGTTAATCGCACTTCTCAGCGTGCTGTTTATTGGTTCTATCGCTTTTGCCAACAATATCATCGCCTTTACGCTACATTCGTTACCCTCAGTCGTCGTCTGTTTATGGCTTAACGGCAGCGAGCATGGTCTGCGAATTTTCTATTTTATGGCGCTACCCATGGCCGGGATCGCCATCCAGCATGTGATACAAAAGCGCTACGACGGCTTCGCCCAGCAGCTGATGTACAAACTACTGGAAGAACGGGAAACCCTGAACGGACTCAGCATGCTCGACCCGCTAACCGGTTTGTACAATCGCCGGGGGCTGCAACACAGACTCGATACGCTGTTGGCCCTGAGCAACTCGAAGCACTACGTCCTGCTGATGGATATCGACCATTTCAAGGCCTATAACGATCATTACGGACACATGATGGGCGATCAGGCGCTGATTCGCGTTTCTGCCGCGATTCGTGATTCCGTACGCTCCCGGGACGTGGTGGCACGTTTTGGTGGCGAAGAGTTTATGGTTTTGCTGACCGCGGTCGACCCCCAACAGGCCCAGGCTGCCGCCGAGCGTATTCGCCAGAAAGTGTACGATCTTAAAATTCCACATATGTTTAATGAGAGCGTAGCAACCAATGTGACGGTCAGCATCGGTATTGCGCCTTTGGTGGAACAGGATATTGACTCCGCGATTACCAGAGCAGACAAAGCGCTTTATGAGGCCAAGAATATGGGTCGAAACAACACCCTGGTCAGCGATGAGCTGCGGATAAACTGCACCTCTTCCTGAGTTTTCCGTGCGGAACAGCCCGATCTTGCGACAAAGATCTTGCCATCGTTTACCCCCATCTATAGGATTAGAAATCATTATCATTTAGATTAACATCCTTATATCGCCATGGCTTACCGTTCCGCACCCATCGTTGAAGATGTCATCTGGCACAGCCATCTCCCTTCAGAGATGCCCTCGCTGGCGGCTTCCGTGCGTGCGACCATAGCCCAAACCCGCGAACATTTGCTGGATTTCATTCGCCTTGACGAGACCCCGCCGCAAGGTGCAATGACATTACATGAATGGACGCAACCGACAACGTTAAGTTCGCTTCTGGCCGTTTATTCAGACCACATCTACCGCAACCAGCCCACGTTAGTACGCGAAAATAAACCGCTGATCTCCCTTTGGGCGCAATGGTATATCGGCCTGATGATGCCCCCGCTTATGGTGGCTCTGCTGACGCAAAAAGAGGCTATCGACGTCTCTCCTGAACATATGCACGTGGAGTTTCACGAAACCGGGCGTGCCGCATGTTTCTGGATAGATGTACATCAGGATCACCAGACCACGGCACTCTCACCGCAACAACGTATGGAAACGCTGATTTTGTCAGCCCTGACACCGGTCGTTCAGGCACTGGAATCAACGGGTGAGATCAACGCGAAACTTGTCTGGAGCAATACGGGATACTTAATTCACTGGTACTTAACGGAAATGAAGCCGTTGTTAGGTGAAGAACTGTTGAACACGCTGCGCCAGACCTGCTTTTTTGAGAAACAACTTTCCTGCGGTCAGGATAATCCTCTATGGCGTACCGTTGTTCCACGCGAGGGACTGTTAGTACGCAGAACCTGCTGCCAGCGCTATCGCCTGCCCGATGTTCAGCAATGCGGCGACTGCACGCTAAAATAAGCGAGGAGCCGTAGCCCCCCGCCAACACTTTATGCAACCTGCTGATTTTCCTCTTCTATCCGCTGAGCTTCTTCTTTTTCCTGCGCCAAGAGTTGCCTCTCATAAACCTTAAAGAATGGGAAGTAGATGATGGCAGAAACCAGCGCCAACACGACCACCAGGATCGCCGCACGATAATCCCAGCCTAACGCCCATGCCGCGCCAACGGGTGCCGGTGCGGTCCAGGGAACCACTGAAATCACCCGCCCAATTAGATCCAGCTTCATCGCCGCCCAGGCCAGCACCGCGTTCACCATTGGGGCCAGCAGGAAGGGAATAAAAAACACTGGATTCATGACAATCGGCGTACCGAAAATCACCGGCTCGTTAATGTTGAAAATACTGGGGACCACGCTCAAACGCCCAATCGATCGTAGATGGGCCGAGCGGCTGCGCAGATAGCAAATCACCAGCCCCATCGTCGCGCCGGAACCACCAACCACAATGAAGAACGTCCAGAACGCTTCCATAAAGATATGCGGCAACGGCGCACCCTGCGCCAGCGCCGACTGGTTCATCCCGAGATTGGTGAGCCAGAACATTTGCAGCATTCCCGACACAATAGCCGCGCCGTGAATACCGGCAAACCACAGCAGATGGCCGATCAGTACTGCCAGCAGTATCGCCGGCAGAGAATCCGCTGCGGACACCAGTGGTTTAAAGATGGCCATAATGGCCTGCGGGATCAGCATATCAAACTGCGACTGTATCACCAGGCTCAGCGGGTACAGCGTCAGCACCACCACCAGTACCGGGATCAGGAGATCAAATGAGTTTTTGATCATCGGCGGCACTTGATCGGGTAAGCGGATCCCGATGTTGTGCGCCTTCAGGAAGCGCATCATTTCAACGCAATAAATTGCCACCAGGATGGCAGTGAAAATTCCCGTACCGCCGAGGCTATCAACCGGCATCGTACCTTTGGTTTTCGGTGCGGCAATCAACAAAAACGCCATGATCGACAGCATCGCGCACATAAACGGATCTAACTGATGCGACTTCACATAGTGCTTGCCCAGGTTATAGGCAATAGCCGCACATATGTAGACCGACATGATCCCCATCGTCATATCAAACGGCGTGAGTATCTGGCCTTCAAATTGTTTTGCCAGATCCAGCCATGCGCGGGCAAACCCCCAGGTGGTATCCGGCGAAAAAGGCGGATAGGCAAAAACCAGCAGAAAAGACCCTACAATCATAAACGGCATCGCCGAAATGAAACCATCACGTATTGCCATCACATGGCGTTGTGAAGAAATGCGCCCGGCGACAGGGCTAACGTAGCTTTCAACAAAGCGGAAAATCACATTAAATACAGCATGGTTAGTAGACATAGCCGTTCTCCCGTTGTGCTAAACCCTGCAACCGTGCTGGTATCAACACCACCACGTAAAACCCATTCCTACTATTCGCAACCGTGCCGGGAGAAAAACCAGCCTTACCGCTTTTTGAGTTAAGTTTCATAGATGGCTCTTATTATGTGATACAGAGGGAGTGACAGCTTCAGTATTAATCGCCATTTCAGTATTCCGCAACCGGTTACTGTAACCGGTTTCTTTGATTGTGAAGGTGATCGAGAAACTGCCAATGTTGCTGTGTTGTTACAATAAAATATTTACAGTAACGCTGCCCCTATGACAAATTACGCCAGGCGGTTTTCTGCTATGTAGGACTGCGGATAAGCGAGAGGGAGAGAAGAATGAGTTTACAATCAGTACGGCAGTTTTTAGCGCAACATGCGCCAGATATTGAAATCATCGAATTAGATCAAAGCACCGCCACCGTCGATCTGGCAGCCAAGGCCCATAACGTCGAACCAGGGCAGATAGCAAAAACGCTGTCACTAAAGGTGAAAAACGACATTATCCTGGTCGTCGCCAGAGGAGATGCTCGCCTCGATAATAAAAAACTGAAAAATACGTTTGGCGCCAAAGCGCGCATGCTGAGTAGCGATGAAGTAGTCAACGCAACAGGTCATCCCGTAGGAGGCGTATGTCCTTTCGGGTTGGAGACACCCATATCGGTGTACTGTGATGTCTCGTTGAAACACTATACAGAAGTGCTCCCTGCAGCAGGAGCCACTCACAGCGCGGTTCGCATTGCACCAGAAAGAATAGCAGAACTGACTGCGGCAACCTGGGTTGATGTGTGCCAGTGATCGATTTACCTTTCCATGCCAATGACTACGCCGGTACGCATCTTCTCAAGCACGCCATAACGGGGCAGTACGACGAAAAGATGACGGTTCTGCAGAGCGCACATGCAGCAGGATATCGGCAGCATTCAGTAATCCGGCATCCGAACTAACGCCCAGTTTGGACATCACATTAAATTTATGCGCACGAATCGTTTTAATGTTTCGCTCAAGCTCAATCGCGATCTGCAGCATCGAATAACCATTCGACATATAGCGCAGAATTTCGCGCTCGGTTGGGCTAAGCATACGGCATTGATTGATATACCAGAGCTTCTTCGTGTCTTCTGTTTCCCCTCTGGCGCAATCCAGCGCTGCAAATAATTCTTCCTGCAACATACTCAGCGTGGATGCTTTGCTAATCACGGCATCCAGTGGTAGCGGTGACAGCGAGCCAATTAGCCGCGCCTCGTCATCATCATCGGCAATGACCACCCGCTTGATGCGAGGGTGTTTCACCGCCAGCTCTGTCAGATAAGCCAGTCCGGTGCGGCGATCGGTTCTTTTCGCGGAAAGTGAAAAAATAACCGCGGAAAATGACGTCTGTGACATCGCCTGGCTTAAGGCTGGCTGTCCTGAAAAGGGATGAAGTTGGTATTGATTGTTCGGTCTGGCATTAAATAAATTATAAATACCCACGCTGCTCATTACACACTTTTCTACCAGTGCGACATTTCTTTTGATACTTCTGTCTTCCATTCCGTGGTCTCTCCATAAACTGAAGGTAGATTCAACTCTCGTGCTCCTTGAGAACTATTTATCCAGGCATACATCTCCGCATTGCTGTGTATTGACAGACGACGCATCGCACTATTTTTCTGGGCGCTGATTGTCTTATTACTTTTTTTAAGTAATGTGGCAATCTGATTAATCCCCCAGCCCTTTCCCAGAAGCCGTAACACTTTCCGTTCAGATAGCGTCAGAATAATTGAGTGTACGCTATGATCCTGTTTTTCTGGTGCTATTACCGGAGAGAGCAATACCGGGCTAATTCTGTCGGCATAAACATTCCCTGCATCAATAGCATTTACTAAACTATCAATCGGTTCGGCATCTGATAACAGCGTACTGATTGGACACATCAGCATCTCAACGGCCACAGGATAATAATTTCGAGAAACGAGAAAGACCCAGTGAATATCACGATATTGAGGTAACAAAGAATAATATTGTTCGCAGACCGCACGCGGATGACTGCAGTCTCCGGTTAAATCAGCGATAACCAGATCTGAACGTCGCAGTTGCATCAATGTTAGTTCTTCTACGGCGCGGCAGTAGGTCAGTTTGTAATCAGAGAAATGCGCTTGCATTACCCCTTTAAGCCCAATTTGTATGATAGGTAATTTACTAATAATAATTGCGTTCTTGCAGCGTCCTGGCAACATAACTCCTCCATATTCACATGTCTTCAATCTTGCGCGCGCAAGTATCACCTACAATCAAATAAAATAATTAATAAATAGACATGCGTTAAACAATAGACAGGATGAATTATTTATCCTTATTCTAAATAGAAAATGGCGATGCTACGTTCCCAATAACATCACACTATAAATTTATCATGCCATAATCACGCACATGTACATTCATTGTACAATTAAAATAACTACATTAAATTATTAGCATTCCTTACGTAATTACTGTTCATCTCGAAAAATTTAGCCCTGGTTCAGGAGTGTGTCCCACGATACGATTTCCTACAACCACCAAGTGACCTGTTTCTTTTTTCAACACAAAAATTGATCTTATCCAGAGCCAACCGACTCACGCTTCATGATAAAAAGAAGATATTCTTCATTAAGAGAGCATCTTTTAGTCAGAGCGAGCTATGCAAACAGAGCAGTCGTCACAAAGAACGGTTACACGGTTATGTATACAATGCGGGCTTTTTTTACTGCAGCATGGCGCAGAAAGCGCGTTGGTCGATGAACTCTCCACCCGCCTGGGTCTGGCGCTTGGGATGGACAGTGTAGAAAGTGCCATATCATCGAATGCCATCGTCCTGACGACGATCAAAGACGGACAATGCCTGACATCGACCCGAAAAAATCAGGATCGTGGCATCAACATGCACGTCGTGACGGAAGTGCAACACATCGTTATTTTGGCAGAGCATAATCTGTTGGATGAAAAAGGGGTAGAGAAACGGTTTAACCAAATCAAACCGCTACGCTATCCCAGATGGCTGGTTGCTTTCATGGTAGGATTGTCCTGCGCCTGCTTTTGTAAACTCAATAACGGCGGCTGGGATGGCGCGATGATCACCTTTTTCGCCAGCATGATCGCCATGTACATTCGCCAGATCCTGGCTTCCCGGCATTTGCATCCACAAATCAACTTTTGTATTACCGCTTTTGTCGCGACCACCATATCCGGCCTGCTGCTTACGCTACCGACGTTTAATCACACACCTACCGTAGCCATGGCCGCCAGCGTGCTGTTATTGGTCCCCGGTTTTCCGTTAATCAATTCGGTTGCGGATATGTTTAAGGGACACATTAATACCGGACTCGCTCGCTGGGCGATTGCCAGTCTGCTTACGTTGGCGACCTGTATTGGCGTGATCGTGTCGATGACCTTATGGGGGCTGCGCGGATGGGCGTGATCGATTTCATACTGGCGCTGATGCAGGATATGATCCTGTCGGCGATCCCGGCGCTGGGCTTTGCTATGGTATTTAACGTACCGCATCGGGCACTCCCCTGGTGTGCGTTACTCGGCGCGCTTGGGCACGGTTCACGGATGGTGATGATGACCGCAGGGTTTAATATTGAATGGTCCACCTTTATGGCGTCGCTGCTGGTCGGCTGCATTGGGATCCAGTGGTCGCGCTGGTATCTGGCGCATCCGAAAGTCTTCACCGTTGCGGCAGTGATCCCTATGTTTCCGGGGATCTCCGCCTACACCGCCATGATATCCGCCGTAAAGATCGGTCATTTCGGCTATAGCGAAGCGCTGATGATCACCCTGCTGACCAACTTCCTGAAAGCCTCATCGATTGTCGGTGCGCTCTCCATCGGTCTGTCCGTGCCAGGATTATGGCTGTATCGCAAACGTCCACGCGTTTGACGGTGCACTTTCTTTAATACCATGCAGAGAGGGGAACCTTCCCTCATCTGCTGCTCTCCTCTCTCTCTGTGTTACTATAAAAGCAGTTCCTTCTCGGTTGTTGTTCAGTATTGAGAAACATTATGCCCTGCAAAATTTTGACGCCGGACGTCACTAGCATTGACGCCTTACTACACGATCACCAAACGGTGCTGGCCAGGTCTGCGGGCGGTGCCGTAGCCGTATTCGCCAACAACGCGCCAGCGTTTTACGCGGTGACGCCTGCACGGCTGGCAGAGTTGCTGGCACTTGAAGAGAGGCTGTCACGCCCGGGAAGCGATGTAACATTAGATGCCCAATTTTATGAAGAGCCGCAAGCGGCACCGGTTGCCGTACCAATGGGTAAATTTGCTATGTACGCTGACTGGCAGCCAGATGCTGACTTCCAGCGTCAGGCCGCCTTGTGGGGCGTGGCGTTAAGAGAGCCCGTCACCGCCGAGGAACTGGCTTCATTTGTTGCCTACTGGCAAGCCGAAGGCAAAGTCTTTCACCATATTCAGTGGCAGCAAAAACTGGCGCGCAGCATTCAGATTGGACGGGCCAGCAATGGCGGAATGCCAAAGCGCGATGTGAACAGCGTCAGTGAACCTGACAGCCACATTCCACCGGGTTTTAGAGGATAACGATGAAAAACGTTGGCGACCTGATGAAACGTTTGCAAAAAATGATGCCACCCAATGTTGAGCCAGCCTTCAAAACAGGCGAAGAACTGCTGGCATGGCAAAAAGAGCAAGGTGAAATTCGCGCCGCCGCGCTGGCCCGCGAAAACCGGGCCATGAAAATGCAGCGTACATTCAACCGTTCCGGTATCCGTCCGCTGCATCAGAACTGTTCGTTCGATAACTATCGAGTGGAGTGCGAAGGTCAGATGAATGCCCTGAGCAAAGCTCGCCAGTACGTTGAAGAGTTTGACGGCAACATCGCCAGTTTTATCTTCTCTGGCAAACCTGGCACGGGTAAAAACCATCTGGCCGCCGCCATCTGCAACGAACTGCTGCTGCGCGGCAAGTCGGTACTGATTATTACCGTCGCCGATATTATGTCGGCGATGAAAGAAACGTTTAGTAATCGTGAAACCAGCGAAGAACAGTTGCTCAACGATCTGAGTAATGTGGATCTGCTGGTGATCGACGAGATCGGCATGCAGACAGAATCCCGCTATGAAAAAGTGATTATTAATCAGATTGTCGATCGCCGTTCATCCTCAAAACGTCCGACCGGCATGTTAACTAACAGCAATATGGATGAAATGAACAAGCTGCTGGGCGAGCGCGTGATGGACCGTATGCGCCTTGGCAACAGCCTGTGGGTCATTTTTAACTGGGAAAGCTACCGTAGTCGGGTCACCGGTAAAGAGTATTAACGTATTAGGACCACTCCTAAGACTGCCAGCGCTATACTGCGCTGAAAAGGCATAACACGAGTTGCATATAATGATGAAAACTACCAAACGTCTGCTGTGCTGTGCGCTTGCCGCCGGCACGCTCATCTCCACCAGCGTTTTTGCCGCCTCCTGGCAGGATTCGCTCTCCAGCGCGGCCAGTGAGCTGAGCAAACAAAGCTCCGGCTCACAAAGCAGCTCATCGCTCTCTTCCCTGACCAGCCTGCTGAATGGCAGCAATCAGTCGTTGACCTCCAGCAGCATGAATAACGCCGCCGGGATCCTGGAATATTGCGCGAAACAGAAGCTGGCCTCGGTCACCGACACGCAAAACGTCAAAAACCAGGTGCTGGATAAACTGGGCCTCAGCGCGCCTGAGCAGAAACAAGACACCAACTATATGGACGGTATTCAGGGTCTGCTCAACGCCAAAGATGGTCAACAGTTGGACCTGAACACCATCGGTAACAGCTCGCTGGCGCAGAAAGTTAAAACCAAGGCCTGCGATCTGGTGTTAAAACAGGGGATGAACTTCATTTCCTGATGCCACAAATGCCGCGCCCGGCCATTTCACCACCGGCGCGGCAGCAATCAATCCCACGAAGATATTTACCTACCACATGCGGAGTGATTGCCCGCAAAAACCCGCATATCTAAACCAATTCTGAATAACAACGTAATTAAATGTCACTACAATTGCAGCAATATAACAACGCTATTACATTGTACTGTCCAGAAATGATTAGCCTGCCAGGCGTGTGCCGGGTTTACTGAGGATCGACCGTTGTCAGAATTCATCTCCATCACTTTGTTTCTCGCTTCAGTGCTGATTTACGCCTGGAAAGCGGGTCGCAACACCTGGTGGTTTGCCGCCACGTTAACGGTGCTGGGGATCTTTATTGTCTTAAACATCACGCTGTATGCCAGTGACTATTTCACGGGTGACGGCATCAACGATGCGGTCCTGTACACCCTGACCAACAGCCTGACCGGCGCGGGGATTGGAAAATATATCCTGCCGGGCGTTGGGATAGCCCTGGCGCTGACCACCGTTTTTGTCACGCTGGGTTGGATACTGCGTCGCCGTCGCCATCATCCGCATCATGTGGGTTACAGTCTACTGGCCCTGCTGCTGGCGCTGGCTTCTGTTGATGCCAGCCCGGCGTTCCACCAGATAACTGAACTGGTTAAATCCCAGTCACGCGATGGCGCTCCCGATTTTGCGGCCTATTACAAAGAGCCATCAAAAACGATCCCCAATCCGAAGCTGAACCTGGTTTATATCTACGGCGAAAGTCTGGAGCGCACCTATTTTAATAACGACGCATTCCCGGATCTGACACCGGAACTCGGCGCGTTAAAAAATGAAGGTCTGGATTTCAGCAATACCATGCAGCTTCCGGGTACCGATTACACCATCGCCGGGATGGTCGCCTCCCAGTGCGGTATTCCGCTGTTTGCACCATTTGAAGGCAACGCCTCGGCGTCGGTCTCAAGTTTCTTCCCTAACAATATCTGTCTGGGCGATATCCTGAAAAACTCCGGCTATCAGAACTACTTTGTGCAGGGTGCCAACCTGCGCTTTGCCGGCAAAGACGTGTTCCTGAAATCTCACGGCTTTGACCATCTGTACGGTGCACAAGAGTTAAAAAGCGTGGTGTCGGACCCGGCCTATCGTAACGACTGGGGCTTCTACGACGATACCGTGCTGGACGAAGCATGGAAAAAATTCGAAGAGCTTTCGCGCTCGGGCCAGCGTTTTTCACTGTTTACCCTGACCGTGGATACCCATCATCCGGATGGATTTATCTCACGTAGCTGCAACCGTAAACGTTATGACATCGACGGGAAGGCCAACCAGTCGTTCAGCGCGGTCAGCTGCAGCCAGGAAAATATCGCCGAATTTATCAATAAAATCAAATCATCACCGTGGTTCAAAGACACCGTGATCGTGGTGTCTTCCGATCATCTGGCGATGAACAACACCGCATGGAAGTACCTGAACAAGCAGGATCGCAACAACCTGTTCTTCGTGCTGCGCGGCGACCAGCCACAGCAGGATACGCTGGCGGTGAAGCGTAACACCATGGATAACGGTGCTACCGTACTGGATATTCTCGGCGGCGATAACTTTATCGGCCTTGGACGCAGCAGCCTGTCTAGCGAATCCGTATCGGAAGTGTTCCTGAACATCAAAGAGAAAATGCTGGCGTGGAAGCCCAATATCATCCGTTTGTGGAATTTCCCGAAAGAGATGAAAGCATTCACCATCGATCGGGACAAAGAGATGATCTCTTTCTCAGGGAGCCATTTCCGTCTGCCGCTGCTGCTCCGGGTCTCGGATCAACGCGTCGAACCGCTGCCGGAAAGTGAGTACTCAGCCCCGCTGCGCTTCCAGCTGGCGGATTTCGCCCCACGCGATAACTTCGTCTGGATAGACCGCTGTTACAAAATGGCGCAACTGTGGGCGCCAGAACTGGCACTCTCTACCGACTGGTGCGTATCACAGGGGCAACTGGGCGGGCAGCAGATCGTGCAGCATGTCGATAAAGCCAACTGGAAAGGGAAGACGACATTTAAAGACACGGTGATCGACATCGAACGCTATAAAGGTAACGTCGATACGCTAAAAATTGTCGATAACGATATTCGCTACAAAGCTGACAGCTTCATTTTCAACGTAGCGGGCGCGCCGGAAGAGGTGAAACAGTTTAGCGGCATATCACGCCCTGAGTCCTGGGGACGCTGGTCTAACGCCCAGTTGAGTGAAGAAGTCAAAATCGAATACAAAACTCCGCTACCGAAGAAATTCGATCTGGTTATCACCGCGAAAGCTTTTGGTGACAACGCGAATCGCCCTATTCCCGTACGCGTCGGTGGCCAGGAACAAACGCTGGTATTAAGCCAGGAGGTCAGCACGACCACCTTGCATTTTGATAATCCAACGGACGCCAATACGCTGGTGATTGTCCCGCCCGATCCGGTCGCCACTAACGAGGGCAACATTCTCGGCCACTCGCCGCGTAAGCTGGGGATCGGGATGGTTGAAATCAAAGTAGTGGCTGCTCAGGGATAAAAAAGAACAGCGCCCAACACCACACCGGGCGCTGCATGGCAACCTTATTCCAGACCGTTCACCGCCTGGCGCATACCCTGCACCAGAATCATCTCCAGGTTAGCCGTCACCTGTCCGGCAAGCCCTGGTTGCAACGTTAAATCTTCACCCCAGTGCGCCGTATCGCCGAGCACGGTATCCACCAGTTCACGCAGCGTTAAATCATTACCTACTCGCGGCCACAGGCTGGCATACAGGCTTACCCACTGTTCATCATCCTGGATCGGATAGCGTTCCCCGTCGCGCTCTGCACGATAAAATGCCAGCAGCGCAGCGAGGGCAAACGTTAACCGCACGGGCCAGCGCCCATTTTGCTCACCCACCAGCAGTTGCGGCAAAATTCGGGTACGAAATTTAGTCATCCCGTTAAGCGCAATGGAAAGCAACTGGTGACGGATGTAAGGGTTCTGAAAACGCCCGCTTACCGCGTCGGCAAATTCATGCAGTTCATCCGCCGGGAGATCCAATGCCGGTATGATTTCCTCGCTAATCGCCTGTTCGACAAAGCGGCGGACATCGGCATCCTGCATCGCCTCACCGACGGTCTCCAGTCCGCACAGCCACGCCACCGGCACCAGCGCCGTATGCGCCCCATTGAGAATAGCGACCTTACGCTCTTTGTACGGTTTGATATCGCTCACCACACGGATATTCAGCGGACACTGCGCCAGCTTCAGCTCCTCTGCCAGCCACTGCGGCCCCTGAATAACAAACAGATAAAAATGCTCCGCGGTATCGAGAAACGCATCGTGATAACCAAGCGTAGCTTCCAGCGCGGCAGCTTCTTCACGCGGGTAGCCGGTGACAATACGGTCGACCAGCGTGGAACAGAACGTGTTTGCCGTCTCCACCCAGTCGGCAAACGCCGGGGGAAGCCGCCACTCCTGCGCATACCGCAGCACCAGCGTTTTGAGCGCCTCACCGTTATAGTCGATAAGCTCGCACGGGATAATCACCCAGCCCTTATCCACCGCGCCCTCAAAGTGGTTAAAGCGCTCGAGCAGCAGGCGTGTCAGTTTGGCCGGAAAGCTCACTGGCGGCGCATCATCCACACTGTCTGCCGCGTGATAGCTAATTCCAGCTTCGGTAGTATTTGAAAACACAAAGCGGATATCCGCATTGTGCGCCAGCGCCAGATACGCCGCGAAGTCCTGATAGGGATTGATTTCGTTATTTACCGAGCGGATCAGCCGCGCCTCGCTTACCGCCTCACCCTGCTCGTTTAGCCCGCGAATCAGTGTGGTATACAGCCCGTCCTGGGTATTCAGCGACGGCGGAAAATCGGTATTAATTGGCCGAACGATGGTCACGCCCGCGTTCAGACTGGTATGCTCGTTGAGGATATCCAGTTGCCAGTCGACAAACGCCCGCAGAAAGTTACCTTCTCCAAACTGGATCACGCGCGTTGGGTAGCTGGCTCCCGGAAAATCACGTCGATTTAATGTCTTCATCCTGTTTTCCCTCTCAGAACGTGATCACGCCTTTAATCAGTTCACGGTTGTTGATCACATCCCGCTCGTAAATTTCTGCCAGTGTGGCAAATGCGTAACGGTGCGTAAGCATCATGTCGGCGGTCAATTTGCCTTCCGACATCAGGCGGCCCACTTTGGCGAAATCTTCCGGTGTGGCGTTGCGACTGCCCATCATGGTGGTCTCTTTCTTGTGGAACTCAGGGTCTGAGAACTGCAAATCGCCTTTAAACAACCCAACAAAAACGATGCTGCCGCCATGGCGAATCAAATTCACCGTGTTATTCATCGCATGCTGATTCCCCGTGGCATCAATCACCTTTTGCGCCAGCGAACCGCCAAACTGGTTTCGCAGCTGCGTATCAAAATCGTCAGCGGATGGGTCGATAACCGGAAGTCCCAACCGGGAAACCACATGCTCCCGGCGCGCCGGACTGGTATCGGCAACCACCACCTGTGCGCCATCGGCTTTGGCAATCGCTGCAGCCCCCAGGCCAATCGGACCGGCGCCAACCACAAGCACCTGCTCACCTGGTGCCACCGCCGCCCGGCGTACCGCATGCGCGCTGATGGCATAAGGCTCAATCAGCGCCGCCGCCTGTGGGTCAATCCCCTGCGCATCCAGCAGATTGGTAACCGGAACAGAAAGATATTCACTGAAACCGCCATCCTGATGGACGCCAATCACCGAAATCTTCTCGCAGCAGTTGGTACGCCCGCTCAGGCATGCCGGACACTGCTGGCAGGCCACGTAAGGAATAACCGCCACCTGCTGTCCATTTTTCATATTCTGGATATTTTTTCCCAGCCCGACAATTTCCCCACATATTTCATGACCTAACACTCGTGGGTAACTGAAAAAAGGTTGATTGCCGCCCCAGGCATGAATATCGGTACCACAAATTCCTACCGACTTAATTTTAATGAGTGCTTCACCCTCACCCGGAATAGGTATTTCGCGCTCTTTCCAGACTAATTTTTTAGGTTCCTGGCAAATCAACGTATTCATCGTAGACATGATTCTGCTCTCCTTTTTTTCTGTTGCCTCAGATATCAACGAAAATAAAAAAGCCGGAGAAAGCAGAAACACAATCTGTGAATTCCAGCGCATAAAAATGTTTTAAATCGGGTTTTAATAGCCAAAAAGGAGAAGCCATGAGCCGTTCACAAAACTTACGCCACAACGTGATTAACCAGATAATCGATGATATGGCGCGGGGTCATATCCCTTCCCCACTTCCTTCGCAAAGCGCGCTGGCGGAGATGTACAACATCAGCCGCACCACCGTGCGCCATATGCTGAGCCACTTAGGCGAGTGCGGGGTGCTGACCCAGGTCGGTAGCCACTATGTCATCGTGCGTAAACCTGACCATGACGACGGTTTTGCCTGCACCACCGCCTCCATGACCGAGCAAAACCGGATTTTTGAGCAGGCGTTTTTCACCATGATCAACCAGCGCCAGCTGCGCGCGGGCGAGAGTTTCTCCGAACTGCAGCTTGCCAGAGCCGCGGGGGTAAGCCCGGTAGTGGTACGGGAATATCTTTTAAAATTCGAACGTTACAACCTGATAAAAAACGAAAAACGCGGTCAATGGAGCATGAAGCAGTTCGATCAGGCCTACGCCGAGCAGCTGTTTGAACTGCGAGAAATGCTGGAAACCCATTCCCTGCAGCATTTTCTCAATCTGCCCGACGATGACCCACGCTGGCTGCAGGCAAAAACGCTACTCGAGCGCCACCGGATCCTGCGCGACAGCATCGGCAGCAGCTTTCGTATGTTCTCGCAATTAGACCGCGAGTTTCATGCTTTACTGCTCTCTGCTGCCGATAATATATTTTTTAATCAATCACTTGAAATCATCTCCGTGATTTTCCACTTCCACTATCAATGGGACGAAAGCGACCTTAAGCAGCGCAACATCATTGCCATCGATGAGCATATGACCATCCTCAGCGCGCTGATTTGCCGCAGCGACCTGGATGCCACTCTGGCGCTGTGTAACCATTTGAATTCAGCCAAACAATCGATGATTCGCTCCATCAACCAAAGTCATAGCGCAGCACATTAAGTACCGATAAAAAACAGCAAACTATTACCGGGAGCACGATTTTATAAAAATAAAAACGCCGGAAAAATACCTCTTGCCTATGCTCACGCTAAGTCGACTGCATTAAAAAATTTTGTGAGCGGTGATGAGTAAATTGTTTCATCACTGGTATTTTTTCAATACTGCACAGCCCGGCTGTGTGAATAATAAATTATTGAGGTTCAGGAGTCCGGCGTGGAAAAAAATAATATTACCCTCGACCCGAGTTCTTCGTTTGGCACGTCGTCATCTGCGGATATTAATGTTCCGCCTGAAGGCATGGTGCAACGCAGTAGCCGAATAAAACGTATTCAGACCACGGCAATGATTTTATTATTTCTTGCTGCGGTAATTAATTATCTCGACCGCAGTTCTCTGTCGGTCGCTAACTTAACGATTCGTGAAGAACTGGGGCTGAGCGCCACGCAAATCGGCGTGCTGCTGTCGGTTTTTTCTCTCGCTTACGGTATTGCCCAGCTCCCCTGCGGCCCGCTGCTGGATCGCAAAGGTCCGCGCATTATGCTTGGGCTGGGGATGTTCTTCTGGTCGCTGTTTCAGGCGATGTCCGGCATGGTACACAGCTTCACTCAGTTTGTGCTGGTGCGTATCGGGATGGGGATCGGCGAAGCGCCAATGAACCCGTGCGGCGTAAAGGTCATCAACGACTGGTTTAACATCAAAGAGCGCGGCCGCCCGATGGGATTATTCAACGCCGCCTCCACCATCGGGGTTGCCATTAGCCCGCCGATTCTGGCTGCCATGATGCTGGTAATGGGCTGGCGCTGGATGTTCATCACCATTGGCGTGCTGGGTATTTTCCTCGCCATCGGCTGGTACATGCTGTATCGCAACCGCGAGCAAATTGAGCTGAGCGCCACCGAACAGGCGTACCTGAACGCCGGTAGCGTCAATGCCCGTCGCGATCCCCTGAGCTTTGCCGAATGGCGCAGCCTGTTTCGTAATCGCACGATGTGGGGCATGATGCTGGGCTTTAGCGGCATCAACTACACCGCATGGTTATATCTGGCCTGGCTGCCAGGCTACCTGCAAACCTCCTATAACCTGGATTTAAAAAGCACCGGATTAATGGCGGCGATCCCGTTCCTGTTTGGCGCAGCCGGCATGTTGATCAACGGTTTTGTCACCGACTGGCTGGTGAAAGGCGGTATGGCGCCGATTAAGAGCCGTAAGATTTGTATTATTGCCGGGATGTTCTGTTCTGCGGCCTTCACCTTCGTGGTCCCGCAGGCCACAACGTCGATGGCCGCGGTGTTACTGATCGGCATGGCGCTGTTCTGCATCCACTTCGCCGGAACGTCCTGTTGGGGTCTGATCCATGTTGCGGTGGCTTCACGCATGACCGCCTCCGTGGGAAGCATCCAGAACTTCGCCAGCTTCATCTGCGCGTCATTCGCCCCGATCGTCACCGGATTTATTGTTGATACCACCAACTCTTTCCGTCTGGCGCTGATCATCTGCGGCTGCGTCACCATGGTGGGCGCTCTCGCCTACATCTTCCTGGTGCGCCAGCCCATCAGCGATCCGCGTAAAGATTAATCCTCACAATGCCCGATAACACCGCGCTTATCGGGCATGTTATGCTCGACAAATGAACATCATCTTACGCGCCACCACGCTGGCAGACACTGCCGCGCTTCCCGCCATCGAACGATCGGCGAGCCAACGTTTTTTACAGATCCCGGAACTGGCGTGGATTGCTGACGACCAGATTATATCAGTTGCTCAGCATCAGGCATTTGCCGCCGCTGGCTTGAGCTGGCTGGCGCAGGCCGATGAGCATCCGGTCGGCTTTTTAGTCGCCGAAACGCTGGATTCATCGCTGTTTATTGCGGAACTGTCGCTGCATCAGGCGTGGCAGGGAAAAGGCATTGGCCGCAGATTGCTTAACTATGTTGCCGAACAGGCGCGTGCAAAAGGTTATACGTCGCTTACGCTGACCACCTTCCGCGATGTGCCGTGGAATGCGCCATTGTACGCGCGACTGGGTTTTGAACTGCTGGCTGACGAGACACTTCCTGCAAAGTTGCGCCAGAAAAGAGAAGAGGAAGCGGCGCATGGCCTGGCATATGAATCGCGCTGCGCCATGCGCCTGATGTTGCGCTAATTGCCCGATGGCGGCTACGCCTTATCGGGTCGACATAACTTTCCCGTAGGCCGGATAAGCGATAGCGCCATCCGGCATCACAGTCTTAGAACGTTTCCCAGTTATCCCCGGCATCCGCTACCGCGGCTTTACGCGGCTGGACCGTTGAAACCGGTTTAGCGGCCGCAACGTCACGCGCGCGCTGTTGGTCATGCTGAATACGGAACACCGCAACGGCCTGAGTCAAACGGCTGGCCTGTTCTTCCAGCGCTGCTGCTGCTGCGGCGGATTCTTCCACCAGCGAGGCGTTCTGCTGCGTCACGCGATCCATCTCGGCGACGGCCAGACCGACCTGGTCGATCCCGCGGCTCTGCTCGTCAGAAGCGGAGGCGATTTCACCCATGATATCGGTCACGCGGGTTACCGCATTGACGATCTCATCCATGGTTTCACCGGCGCTTTCAACCAGCGTTGAACCGACATCCACGCGGCTGACCGAGTCTTCAATCAGGCTCTTGATCTCGCGCGCGGCCTGCGCACTACGCTGGGCCAGGTTACGTACTTCACCCGCAACCACCGCAAAACCACGGCCCTGCTCGCCCGCACGTGCGGCTTCTACCGCGGCGTTGAGCGCCAGAATGTTGGTCTGGAAGGCAATGCCGTCGATGACGCTAATAATGTCGGCAATTTTCTGCGAACTGGAAGCGATATCACGCATGGTTTGCACCACGTTATCCACCACTTTGCCGCCTTTCTGCGCGGTTTCCGAAGCACTCAGCGCCAGATGGCTGGCCTGACGGGCGTTTTCGGCGTTCTGCTTCACGGTCGCCGTCAGCTGTTCCATACTGGCCGCGGTTTCTTCCAGAGAAGCCGCCTGTTGCTCAGTGCGTGAAGAGAGATCGTTGTTACCCATGGCAATCTCGCTGGCACCGCTATAGATAGCGTTAGCACCATTACGCACATCACCCACGGTGTTCATCAGTTCACCCTGCATATGACGCAGGCTTTCTGCCAGTTGCCCAATCTCGTTGGACCCTTCTACATCAATGCGCTTTACCAGATCGCCGCTGGCGATATGGCGAATGCTGTCAATCAGACGGTTCATCGGAGAGATAAGAGAAAGTTTGATGCCGAACCAGACCGCAACAATCGCCGCCAGCACGGTAATCAGCACGCACGCCAGTACCCACATCGCCTGGCTGTAAGAGCTGTTGTTATCTTCAACCGCAATGTCATACAGACGGTCATTCTGCTGCATGTAATTGACATACTGCTTCTCAAAACCATCCTGATAGCTTTGCGTCGGTTGATCAAAGAATGCGTTGATCTTCCCTTCACCCAACAGTTGGATCAGCTCCGCCAGCGCACCATGATAGATGTCATAGGTGCGGTTGATCTCCTGGAAAGCGGCGTCACTTTGACGCGGGTCACGCGGGAGAGATTCATAAACCGCCCAGTTTTTTTCCGTCAGTTTCAGCGCCGTGCTCGCTACCTGCATCAGCTCAGCAACGGTCGCACCGCTGCCGATATTGTTCTGATCCATCATGTAGCGAATACCCGCCCGGTTAAGGGTGTTTCGCGTTTGCAGCAGTTCAACCCAGGTGGCATTCAGCGCAGACTGCTGCTGGCGAATGGTTTGCAGAACGGTAAAGTTCTCTTTGTCATTCTTCAGTGAGTTAAAGAACAACCCGCCCGAGGCCAGTTGTAAAACGCCAAATAGCGCCAATACCAGCAGTAAGCTGGTAACAATCTTCATTCGTTTTAACATGTTTTCTCTTTCCGCTAGACAGATGTCAGAATTTTCGGCCTGGAAAGGGAAAACTTTATGGAATTCGTGCTAACTGAATCGATCTCAGCATCGACGATTCGTCGATCCCCGCAGTCAGCCCAGGATCTAAAGGCGTTTATCAGTGATCTCAATCACATAATTATCCCCACTCACCGGCACCAGGAACCGCTCACTGACACTTGGGACCGCTTAAGCTGACATACAACCACTCACTTATTTACCTTACTTTACGCGCGTAACTCTCTGGCAAGATCCTCCCAACATAGCAGTCAACTTATCTCCTCAAACACACAATCAACCCCCCAGCGGCCTCGGCCAATTATTAGGTTTTACTATGGATACGAAAAAGATATTCAAGCACATACCCTGGGTCATTCTCGGAATCATCGGTGCATTCTGCCTCTCGGTAGTGGCATTACGTCGGGGTGAACACATCAGCGCCCTGTGGATCGTGGTCGCCTCTGTCTCCGTTTATCTGGTGGCCTATCGTTACTACAGTCTCTACATCGCCCAAAAGGTGATGAAACTTGACCCGACGCGCGCCACGCCGGCGGTCATCAACAATGATGGTCTGAACTACGTTCCAACCAACCGTAACGTATTGTTTGGTCACCACTTTGCCGCTATCGCCGGTGCGGGTCCGCTGGTTGGGCCGGTACTGGCCGCGCAGATGGGCTACCTGCCCGGTACGCTGTGGCTGCTGGCTGGCGTAGTGTTGGCCGGTGCGGTGCAGGACTTCATGGTGCTGTTTATCTCTTCCCGCCGTAACGGCGCATCTCTGGGTGAGATGATCAAAGAAGAGATGGGCCCGGTGCCGGGAACCATTGCGCTGTTTGGCTGCTTCTTAATCATGATCATCATCCTCGCGGTACTGGCGTTGATCGTGGTGAAAGCTCTGGCTGAAAGCCCGTGGGGTGTGTTCACCGTCTGCTCAACCGTACCTATCGCGCTGTTCATGGGGATCTACATGCGATTCCTGCGCCCAGGACGCGTGGGCGAAGTGTCGGTGATTGGTATTGTGTTGCTGGTTGCCTCCATCTACTTCGGCGGCGTGATTGCGCACGACCCGTACTGGGGCCCGGCGCTGACCTTTAAAGACACCACCATTACCTTTACCCTGATCGGTTACGCGTTTATCTCTGCGCTGCTGCCGGTATGGCTGATCCTCGCCCCGCGCGACTATCTGGCGACCTTCCTGAAAATCGGCGTTATCGTCGGTCTGGCGGTGGGGATTGTTATTCTCAACCCGGAACTGAAAATGCCGGCGATGACCCAGTACGTTGATGGTACTGGCCCGCTGTGGAAAGGCGCACTGTTCCCGTTCCTGTTCATCACCATCGCGTGTGGTGCGGTATCTGGCTTCCACGCGCTGATCGCTTCAGGTACTACACCGAAGCTGCTGGCCTGTGAAACCGACGCGCGTTTCATTGGTTACGGCGCGATGCTGATGGAATCCTTCGTGGCGATTATGGCGCTGGTTGCTGCGTCCATCATCGAACCGGGTCTGTACTTCGCAATGAACACCCCGCCTGCGGGCCTTGGCATCACCATGCCGAACCTGCATGAAATGGGTGGCGAGAACGCGCCGCTGATTATGGCGCAGTTGAAAGACGTTACCGCACACGCGGCGGCAACCGTCAGTTCCTGGGGCTTCGTGATTTCGCCTGAGCAGATCCTGCAAACCGCGAAAGACATCGGTGAGCCGTCCGTTCTGAACCGCGCAGGTGGCGCACCGACGCTGGCCGTTGGTATCGCCCACGTGTTCCACAAAGTGCTGCCGATGGCTGACATGGGCTTCTGGTACCACTTCGGTATCCTGTTCGAAGCACTGTTCATCCTGACCGCACTGGATGCGGGTACCCGTTCTGGCCGCTTTATGCTGCAGGATTTACTGGGTAACTTCGTCCCATTCCTGAAGAAAACCGACTCCCTGGTTGCTGGCGTCGTGGGTACTGCGGGCTGCGTAGGTCTGTGGGGTTACCTGCTGTATCAAGGCGTGGTTGACCCGCTGGGCGGCGTGAAGAGCCTGTGGCCGCTGTTCGGTATCTCTAACCAGATGCTGGCTGCCGTGGCGCTGGTTCTGGGCACCGTGGTACTGGTTAAAATGCAGCGCACCAAATACATCTGGGTTACCGTTGTTCCGGCAGTATGGCTGCTTATCTGCACCACCTGGGCGCTGGGTCTGAAACTGTTCAGTACCAACCCGCAGATGGAAGGCTTCTTCTTTATGGCGAATCAGTACAAAGAGAAGATTGCTAACGGCGGCGAACTGACCGCACAGCAGATTGCCAATATGAACCATATTGTCATCAACAACTACACCAACGCAGGCCTGAGTATTCTGTTCCTGGTGGTAGTGTACAGCATCATTTTCTACGGGTTCCGTACCTGGCAGAAAGCCCGCACCATCAACGGTCGCTCTGATAAAGAAACACCGTATGTACCGGTGCCAGAAGGCGGCGTGAAAACCTCTTCACATCACTAACCTGAAGCCGGGTGGCGCGCTGCGCTCCCGGCCTACATCACTTAGTGCCGCAGGCGTAATTGGCGCAGTCAGTTTGGCCGCGGACAGCGCGCAGCAACCGGAGCGTACACGCTGTACGTGAGGATTGCGAGCACTGCCCGCGGTCAAAATGGCAAGTGAAATAGCCTGCATCTACGAGCTCAACATATATCCGGGGCGTTTTATGTTTGGTACTTTAGGTCAGGCAAAAAAGTATCTCGGTCAGGCGGCAAAGATGCTGATTGGCATTCCGGACTACGACAACTACGTCGAGCACATGAAGACCAACCATCCCGATAAGCCGTACATGACCTACGAAGAATTCTTCCGCGAGCGCCAGGAAGCCCGCTACGGTAGCGGCGGAAGCAGTTGCTGTTAGAAGGAGAAATGAATGACCCCGATTGCAGTTACCCTACTCACCGGCTTTCTTGGCGCGGGTAAAACCACCCTGCTGCGCCATATTCTCAACGAGCAGCACGGTTACAAAATTGCCGTTATCGAAAACGAATTCGGCGAAGTCTCAGTGGACGATCAGCTGATTGGCGACCGTGCCACGCAGATCAAAACCCTGACCAACGGCTGTATTTGCTGTACCCGTTCGAGCGAACTGGAAGACGCGCTGCTCGATCTGCTCGACAACCTCGACAAAGGCGCGATCAATTTCGACCGTCTGGTGATTGAGTGCACTGGCATGGCCGATCCTGGCCCGATTATTCAGACCTTTTTCTCCCACGAAGTCATTTGCGAACGCTACCTGCTGGACGGTGTAATTGCGCTGGTTGACGCAGTGCATGCCGACGAACAGATGAACCAGTTCACCATCGCTCAGTCGCAGGTGGGCTATGCCGACCGAATTCTGCTGACCAAAACCGACGTGGCAGGCGAAAGCGAAAAACTGCGAGAGCGCCTGGCGCGCATCAACGCCCGCGCCCCGGTGTATACCGTCACGCATGGCGATATAGATCTCTCGCTGCTGTTCGACACCAACGGTTTTATGCTGGAAGAGAACGTGGTCAGCGCCAAACCGCGCTTCCACTTTATCGCCGACAAGCAGAACGATATCTCCTCGATCGTCGTCGAACTGGATTACCCGGTGAACATCAGCGACGTATCCCGGGTGATGGAAAACCTGCTGCTGGAATCCGCCGAGAAACTGCTGCGCTACAAAGGTATGCTGTGGATTGAAGGCGAACCAAACCGCCTGCTGTTCCAGGGCGTCCAGCGCCTGTACAGCGCCGACTGGGACCGCCCGTGGGGCGACGAACAACCGTACAGCCAACTGGTGTTTATCGGTATTAACCTGCCGGAAGACGAGATCAGAGCGGCATTTGCGGGGTTGAAGAAGTAGATTTTTTGTAAGCCGGATAAGGCGCAGCCGCCATCCGGCACTCACTGCCCCAGTATATTCTGACTATTTCTTATTTTGCTCGCGCAGCATCGCTTCGCGCAAAATGGCGTTGAGCCGCGTCTGGTAACCCTTTCCAGGGCGTTTCAACCATTCCATCACGTCAGCATCAATGCGCACGGATGCCTGCGTTTTCAACGGCCGGAAAAACTTACCGCGATTAGCCTCTGACCACTGCTCATCTTCTGTCGCAGGAATGTCACTGTAATCAATTTCATCATCCGATTTATTCGCCAGCGCTTTCAGTTCAGCCTCATGCTGAGGACTCAGCGTGGATACGCTGCCGCGTTTATGCTTAACCATGTTCATAACGACTCCTCTCTTTACGGTCTGCCTTTCTGGCGCTGATGATGCGAATCACTTCATGACCACTTTCGAACTGAACGCTGTGGGCAACCAGAATAACCACAATGCCATGAACAAGACCGATGGTCTGCCAGCGATACTCGCCATTCTCATATCGATCCTGCCGCGACAGATGTTGGGGATCGTCAAATACCAGCACTGCATCTTCAAACCGGACACCGTGTTTCCTCAGGTTACTTTGTGCCTTGTTTGCATCCCATTCAAACTCCATTGGCATGTGCTTTCCTTAATTGTATATACAAAAATGTATCTACAATTATCTTTTCATTATAGTGAAATTGTTGGAAATAGCTTCACATTTTGCACATTCGACAGAAGGGAAAAGTGAGCGGGAGAGTGTGCCGGATAAAGCGAAGCCGCCATCCGGCATGGGTTTAGTGCTCATACTTAGCCATAAAAGCCGCTTAATTTCTGGGCGAGAAGAAATAAGGGTGCCCACAACGTGATTCATCACAATTACTCGCAATCAAGTTCCAGCATTACCCCTACTCAAAGTAATCCATATCGAGTTTGGGCAACTTGAGTAAACGTGAGGATACACCAATATCATTATCAATCATCAGATGTACCAGCCTGTCGCCATCCACCAGCACCAGACCTTCGACTTTGTTAGCATAGTCTCTGGCATGCGCCGTAAAGCCTGAAGTGGTGATAAAGACGCCACGTTTCACTTTTTGCTCAGGCAATGCACCATAAAAGCCCCTGACTTCAGCACTACCAACGGTACCTTTCCAGCGCTTGGCCTGAACGTAGACTTTTTCCAGCCCGAGCTTATCGAGAGAGATAATACCGTCAATGCCGCCATCGCCGGTTCCCCCTACGCGCTGCAAATCACCGCGATGACCGCCATATCCCAGGCGGTGCAGCACATCTAACACAATTACTTCAAAACGCGCGGGCGAAACCTGCAACAGATTCTCCAGCAGTTCTTCGGCAACAGATTCACGAATCTCATTGAGCGCTTGCTCCAGGCGATCGTCCGGGCTACTTCGGGCAAGCTCACCCTCCTCAATTGATTCTGGCTGTGGATCTAACGCCACCGCATCCGCCTGCTTACTGAGCTTCACGCCGTTAAAATCAAAAGCAAAATGACTCACTTCCTGCTCGGTCATCGACTGCGGGTGCGAGGCAACCCAGCTCATTCCCGCGGGTGTTAAACACCATTTTCCCCGGGATAGACTCTGCGATAACCCGGCACGTTTGAGGCGATCGTGCGCCCAGCCGGTACGGTTTTGGTACGTCAGTTGCCCACTGGTAATCGTCTCAGCACGCTGCTGCTCATCTAACCCAAGCATGTCGGCTGCGGCTTCACGCACCTCTCTGACCAAAGCGCCCTCGGGTCGGGTTGCCAGGAAACGCAACACTGGTTCAATAAATTTGTCGTATGTTGGAACAGCCATAAATCCATCCCTGCTATTGATACAAATCAGATAACCCTCTCAGGAACTATATTCCTCAATAACACATTAAGAAAGAATCGGTTACTCTCTTATCGTTCATTGATTGAACGGAACATGAAGGCTACCATGAAGCCTGATAGCTCCCATTTCGATTTGGGGTAATAGATTCATCCCCGCTCAGGATCTGGATAGATAACAATGGAAAAATCCAACTTCGTTTTTCTGAAAGGCGTTAACGACTTCATTTATGCCATTGCCTGCGCGGCGGAAAACAACTACCCCGACGACCCTAATACCACCCTCGTCAAAATGCGCATGTTTGGCGAAGCCACCGCGAAACATCTCGGCCAGTTGCTGGATATACCCGCCTGTGAAAACCAGCATGACCTGCTGCGTGAGCTAGGCAAAATTGCATTTATTGATGACAGCATTCTTGCCGTTTTCCATAAGCTACGCCGTATCGGTAACCTGGCCGTCCACGAATATCATAACGATCTGGATGATGCCCAGATGTGCCTGCGGCTAGGGTTTCGCCTCGGCGTCTGGTACTACCGGCTGGTGACCAAAGACTATGAGTTCCCGGTGCCCGTGTTTGTTCTGCCGGAGCATGGCGAAACGCTTTATCACGTAGAAGTCCTCACGCTGAAGCAACAGCTGGAACAGCAGGCGCAGGAAAAGGTACAAAGCCAGGCCGAGCTGGAGGCTCAGCAACAAAGGCTCATCTCTCTCAACGGCTACATTGCCATCCTTGAGGGCAAACAGCAGGAAACCGAAGCCCAGACCAAAGCACGTCTGGCCGCACTGGAGGCCCAGCTTGCGGAAAAAGATGCCGAGCTGGCGAAGCAGACCGAACAAGAACGCAAGGCCTATCACAAAGAGATCACCGACCAGGCTATCAAGCGCACGCTGAATCTCAGCGAAGAAGAGAGTCGCTTCCTGATTGACGCCCAGTTGCGTAAAGCGGGCTGGCAGGCCGACAGCAAAACGCTGCGCTTCGCCAAAGGCGCGCGCCCGGAAGCGGGCGTCAACAAGGCGATTGCGGAATGGCCAACCGGCAAAGATGAAACGGGTAATCCCGGCTTTGCCGACTACGTTCTGTTCGTTGGCCTCAAACCCATCGCCGTGATTGAAGCCAAGCGCAAAAACACCGATGTTTTCAGCAAGCTCACCGAGTCGTATCGCTACAGTAAATACTTCGATAACGACTTCCTGCGCGATACGCTGCTGGAACATTACTCGCCCGATGAGGTGCATGAAGCGGTACCGGAATATGAGGTAAGCTGGCAGGATACCAGCGGTAAACAGCGCTTTAAAATCCCCTTCTGCTACTCCACCAACGGGCGTGAATACCGCGCGGCGATGAAGACCAAAAGCGGTATCTGGTATCGCGACGTCCGCCACACCACCAACATGTCGAAAGCGCTGCCGGAGTGGCATCGCCCGGAAGAGCTGCTGGAGATGCTGGGCAGCGACCCGCAGCAAAAAAACCAGTGGTTTGCTGAAAACCCCGGGATGAGTGAACTCGGCCTGCGCTATTACCAGGAAGATGCCGTCCGCGCGGTGGAAAACGCTATCGTTAACGGCCAGCAAGCGATCCTGCTGGCGATGGCGACCGGTACCGGTAAAACCCGTACCGCCATTGCTTTAATGTTCCGCCTGATCCAGTCCCAGCGTTTCAAACGCGTGCTGTTCCTGGTCGACCGTCGTTCGCTCGGCGAGCAGGCGCTGGGATCGTTTGAAGACACGCGCATTAACGGCGACACCTTTAACAGCATTTTCGATATCAAAGGCCTGACCGATAAATTCCCGGAAGACAGCACCAAAATTCACGTCGCTACGGTGCAGTCACTGGTCAAACGCACGCTGCAATCTGATGAACCGATGCCGGTCGGTCGCTACGACTGTATCGTCGTCGATGAAGCGCACCGCGGCTACATTCTCGATAAAGAGCAGACCGAAGGCGAGCTGCAGTTCCGCAGCCAGCTGGATTACGTTTCCGCCTACCGTCGCATTCTCGACCATTTCGATGCGGTAAAAATTGCCCTGACCGCCACGCCAGCGTTGCACACGGTGGATATTTTCGGCGAGCCGGTTTACCGCTACACCTACCGGACAGCGGTGATCGACGGCTTCCTGATCGACCAGGATCCGCCAATTCAGATCGTCACCCGCAACGCGCAGGATGGCGTCTATCTTTCCGAGGGTGAACAGGTGGAACGCCTGAACCCGCAGGGCGAGCTGATCAACGACACGCTGGCTGACGATCAGGATTTTGAAGTCGCCGATTTTAACCGTGGCCTGGTGATCCCAGCGTTTAACCGCGCGGTATGCGGCGAGCTCACCAAATACCTGGATCCCACCGGGCAGCAAAAAACGCTGGTGTTCTGCGTCACTAACGCCCATGCCGATATGGTGGTGGACGAGCTGCGTACCGCGTTCAAGAAAAAGTACCCGCGGCTTGAGCACGACGCGATCGTCAAGATCACTGGCGATGCCGATAAAGACGCGAAGAAAGTGCAAAGCATGATCGTCCGCTTCAACAAAGAGCGGCTGCCCAATATCGTGGTCACCGTCGACCTGCTGACCACCGGCGTCGATATCCCGTCTATCTGTAATATCGTGTTCCTGCGCAAAGTGAAAAGCCGCATTCTCTACGAGCAGATGAAGGGCCGCGCCACGCGTCTGTGCCCGTCGGTGGGGAAAACCAGCTTCAAGATTTTCGACTGCGTCGATATCTACAGCTCGCTGGAAAGCGTCGACACCATGCGCCCGGTGGTTGTGCGTCCGCAGGTGGAGCTGCAAACGCTGGTCAACGAAATTACCGATTCAGAAACTTACAAAACCATTGAAGCGGATGGCCGCAGCTTTGCCGAACACAGCCATGAACAGCTGGTCGCCAAGCTGCAGCGCATTATTGGCCTCGCCACCTTTAACCGCGACCGCAGCGAAGCGGTGGATAAGCAGGTCCGCCGTCTGGATGAGCTGTGTCTGGATGCGGCGGGCGTCAGCTTTGGCGGCCTGGCTTCGCGCCTGCGGGAAAAAGGGCCGCACTGGAGCGCCGAGATTTTCAATAAGCTTCCCGGCTTTATCGCCCGCCTCGAAAGGCTGAAAACCGATATCAACGCCCTGCGCGATGCGCCTATCTTCCTCGATATTGATGATGAAGTGGTGAGCGTCAAATCGCTGTACGGCGATTACGACACGCCGCAGGATTTCCTCGAAGCCTTCGATGCGCTGGTGCAGCACGCCCCTAACGCCCAGCCTGCGCTGCAGGCGGTGATCAATCGCCCGCGCGACCTTACCCGTAAAGGGCTGGTGGAATTGCAGGAGTGGTTTGATCGCCAGCATTTTGAAGAGTCGTCTCTGCGTAAGGCGTGGAAAGAGACACGCAACGAAGACATCGCCGCCCGACTGATTGGCCATATCCGCCGTGCGGCGGTGGGCGATGCGCTGAAACCGTTCGACCAGCGCGTCGACCATGCGCTGGAAAAAATTAAAGGCGAGAACGACTGGAACAGCGAGCAGCTAAGCTGGCTCGAGCGTTTAGCGCAGGCGCTGAAAGAGAAAGTGGTGCTCGACGACGACGTGTTCAAAACCGGTAATTTCCATCGCCGCGGCGGTAAGTCGATGTTACAGCGTACCTTTGACGACAACCTCGACAAGGTGCTGGATAAGTTCAGCGATTACATCTGGGATGAGCTCGCCTGACGCGTTATCATCCCCGGCAATTTCTTCTTCTGCGGCCCCGATAAGGGCCGCTGTTTTACATGGGATCTTCAATGAACAATAACGATCTGGTCGCCAAGTTATGGAAACTGTGCGACAACCTGCGCGACGGCGGCGTCTCCTATCAAAACTACGTCAATGAACTCGCCTCGCTGCTGTTTTTGAAAATGTGCAAAGAGACCGGCCAGGAAGCGGACTACCTGCCGGAAGGCTACCGCTGGGATGACCTGAAGTCGCGCATTGGCCAGGATCAGATGCAGTTCTACCGTAACCTGCTGGTCCAGTTAGGTGCTGATGAGAAAAAGCTGGTGCAGGCGGTGTTCCATAATGTCAGTACCACCATTGAGCAACCCAAACAGCTGACTGAGCTGGTCAGCTATATGGACGCGCTGGACTGGTACAACGGCGACCACGGGAAGTCCCGCGACGACTTCGGCGATATGTACGAAGGGCTGTTGCAGAAGAACGCTAACGAAACCAAATCCGGCGCGGGCCAGTACTTTACTCCGCGTCCGCTGATCAAAACCATTATCCATCTGCTGAAGCCGCAGCCGCGCGAAGTGGTGCAGGATCCGGCAGCGGGTACGGCGGGCTTCCTGATTGAAGCGGATCGCTACGTGAAGTCGCAGACTCACGATCTGGATGACCTTGATGGCGACACGCAGGATTTCCAGATCCACCGCGCGTTTATCGGCCTCGAGCTGGTGCCCGGAACCCGTCGTCTGGCGCTGATGAACTGTCTTCTGCACGATATTGAAGGCAACCTCGACCACGGCGGCGCTATCCGTCTGGGCAACACGCTGGGCAGCGACGGCGAAAACCTGCCGAAGGCGCATATTGTCGCCACTAACCCACCGTTTGGCAGCGCCGCAGGCACCAACATCACCCGTACCTTCGTGCACCCGACCAGCAACAAACAGCTGTGCTTTATGCAGCATATTATTGACACCCTGCACCCCGGCGGCCGCGCGGCGGTGGTGGTGCCGGATAACGTGCTGTTTGAAGGCGGCAAGGGTACCGATATTCGTCGCGACCTGATGGACAAATGCCATCTGCATACCATCCTGCGCCTGCCGACCGGCATCTTTTACGCCCAGGGCGTGAAAACCAACGTGCTGTTCTTTACCAAAGGCACGGTCGCCAATCCGCATCAGGATAAAAACTGCACCGACGACGTGTGGGTGTATGACCTGCGGACCAATATGCCGAGCTTCGGCAAGCGCACGCCGTTTACCGGGCAGCACCTGCAGCCGTTTGAAACCGTCTACGGTGAAGATCCGCACGGCTTAAGCCCGCGTGAAGAAGGCGAGTGGAGCTTTAACGCCGAAGAGAGTGAAGTCGCCGACAGCGAAGAGAACAAAAACACCGACCAGCATCAGGCCACCAGCCGCTGGCGCAAGTTCAGCCGCGAATGGATCCGCACGGCAAAATCCGATTCGCTGGATATCTCCTGGCTGAAGGACAAGGACAGCATCGACGCCGACAGCCTGCCAGAGCCGGACGTGCTGGCGGCAGAAGCGATGGGTGAGCTGGTGCAGGCGCTGGGTGAGCTGGATGCGCTGATGCGCGAGCTGGGCGCGGGCGAGGAAGCGGATGCGCAGCGTCAGTTGCTGGAAGAAGCGTTTGGTGAGGTGAAGGCATGAGTGGGGAGAAATTGCCGGAGGGGTGGAGTGAAACAGAAATTGGTGATATCGCAGACATAATCTCAGGTGGTACACCAAAATCAGGGATCGCAGGAAATTTCGCGCTTTCAGGTGAAGGTATTGCTTGGCTGACACCGGCTGATCTGAGCGGATATAAAAAGAAGTTTATTTCTCACGGAGCTAGAGACTTATCTACAGATGGTTATTCATCCTGTTCAGCAAAGTTGATGCCAGCAGGAGCGATACTGTTTAGCAGCAGGGCCCCCATAGGCTACGTTGCGGTTGCATCAAATGAGATCTCAACTAATCAGGGATTCAAAAGCTTCGTTTTTACAAATGATATTTATCCCGATTATGCTTATTACTATCTCCGTAATATCAGGCATCTTGCGGAAGCAATGGGAACGGGTACAACATTTAAAGAAATCTCGGGTAGCGCAGCTAAAACGCTTCCCTTCGTTATGGCTCCGCTCGCTGAACAAAAAATCATCGCCGAAAAACTCGATACGTTACTGGCGCAGGTGGACAGCACCAAAGCACGTCTTGAGCAAATCCCACCAATCCTGAAACGTTTTCGTCAGGTGGTGCTTGAAGATGCTGTCAGTGGCAAATTAACGAAAAACTGGAGAGATGCGAGAATTAGTGAAGAATCAGCTGAAGAACTTCTCGTAAACATAAGTAAAACAAGAAAAAAAAACCTTACTAGTGGCACAGACTCTCTAGCTACAGAATCCAAGCGATATCTTGCAAAGATCGATGCCCATCATTTTAATATTCCTGATATTATTCTTCCGGCTGGATGGAAATGGACTACTTTCTTACAGTCGATGGAAAAAGTGGTTGATTGCCATAACAAAACAGCACCATATACAGAGGAAGGTATTTATCTTATCAGGACACCTGATATTCGTAACGGCATTATTTCATTAAAAAACACTAAATATGTCAATGAAGATACCTATAATTTCTGGTCAAAACGATGCCCTCCAAAAAGTGGTGATATAATTTTCACACGAGAAGCCCCTATGGGAGAGGCAGGAATTGTACCCGAGAATACACTTCTATGTATGGGACAAAGAATGATGCTACTTCGCCCAATACAGAGCTATCTCAATAACAAATATGTTTTGCTGAATATTCTATCAATTAGTTTTCAGGCGAGAATGATGGCTCAGGCAATTGGTACTGGAGTGAAACACCTTCGGGTAGCTGATGTCGAATCATTAATGTATCCTTTACCACCACTCCCTGAGCAACACGAAATCGTCCGCCGTGTCGAACAACTCTTCGCCTACGCCGACACCATCGAAAAGCAGGTCAACAGCGCCCTGACCCGCGTCAACAGCCTCACCCAGTCGATCCTGGCGAAGGCCTTCCGCGGCGAGCTTACCGCCCAGTGGCGTGCTGAAAACCCAAGTCTTATCAGCGGTGAAAACAGCGCTGCCGCCCTGCTGGAAAAAATTAAGGCTGAACGCGCCACCAGCGGCGGTAAAAAAGCCTCACGTAAAAAAGCATAATCCTTATAAAAGCGCACCGAAAGAGTGCGCTTTTATCTATTCACGCGTATTTATAATCCGCAAAAATATATCTTATTTATTCCGAATCGCGCTTATTACGTTCTGTTTTTAGCTGGACTTTTCTTTTATTTACTGATGATATACACAGGTATTTAGCGCGATGCGGTCGTGCGCCAACACAACCGCATCGCTCATCACAATCACTATTCCAGGAGAATAGCAGTCATGACTGATACCCATTCTATTGCAGATCCGTGCGATCCAGAAGTCTCCCCAACAAATAATCGTCTCGGTACCGTCAGCTATGCGAGTCGTTATCCGGATTACACGCATGTTCCGGCAATTATTATGAAAGGCCAGTGGCTGGCTGTCGCCGGTTTTACCACCGGAACCCCATTCGATGTCAGAGTGATGCCAGGCTGCATCGTGCTGACGGCAAAACTGCCGGAGCCGGAAGAGCCCGCGTTACTGCAGTCGCTGCGTCGGGTGTGCAAGCTGTCCGCGCGTAAGCAACGGCAGGTGCAGGAGTTTATCGACGTAATTTCGGCGAAGTCGCGCAAGCAGGGATAACTTCTAAGATGCCAGACGGCGCTCAGGAGTATAAGCGCCGTGTATTGATTGCGTGACATCATTTTATCCAGAGCCATTTACTCAAAACCCTAAGCGATAATCCCAATCATCAGAGTGGACTATATTCCCATCATGATAGTGCCAGGTAATCTTCTTGTAGCGGAACTGAGCAAGTTCAAGATGGGTCTGTTTTTCGTAATAAGGATCTTTAACATCGTGCATCAGTGAAAAAATCGTAACGACTTTCACATCTTCCAGGATTATCGTGAAATAGACCTCTTCCTGACCAGCATCATTTATTCGATAGAGATCAATAGCCGCTTTCCTTAATGTTTCTCCGGTACTTAATGCTTTATACAAAAGCACACTAGAAGCATCAATTTCCTTTTCAATTAAAAATGGACGATGTTGACGTTTACTCAACACCCTTCCATTATGCAAGTCAGAGTTGTAACTCACATTATGATACAAACCTAAAACCTCGATCTGATTTTCACGGTCTTTTACCATCACACTACCTTTGATAACATTACCAGCATCATCGATTAGTGACATATATCCAGGGATAGCCATTTATGAATCCTTATTAAATGGAACAGAATTTTCGACAGTATTGATCATAACCGCAATACACCGTTTCCCTTCTGCCGTTTTGATCTTATACATTTCCCTGATGGAATTAACAAATAGCTTATTCATTTCTTCTTCTGACTCAGGGAAAGAGGCAAATGCACATATCTGCTCAATAGTCAGCAATGGTCTCTTATCGTTCAGAATAGCCAAAACACCGGCGGGGTTATGTGGAATGGCTTCAGATACGGCCCCCTGCAAATCTTCCGCAGTGCTAGCATCTACTCCTGATTCCAGAGCACTGGCCACCGTTAACCAGTCATTATTACCTTTGCTAATTTCAGGAATAATATGGTTCCACCATTCTGATTCATTGTCATTATAAAGTGTGTGTACAACAGCATTTGCTCCTTTTTCATTTATCATCTGCAGAAGCTGAGGTGCAGTATGCTCTGCAGCGCAGGAGGCACCCGAAAGCATAAACAGAAAGAAGATAATAATAAATTTCATTATCTTACCACCAAAATTGTATCACCCGAATCGTAAATGGTTTGGCGCTTATCTTGTCCATTCATAATGATACACCCTGCAGATGCCGTTCCAGGTGGCAGCCCTTTTTTATCGCCATGAATTTCGAAATGATCTCTGCCAAAAGTATTGGTCCCTGCAATAGGTTCAAGGATGATAGCGGAGGGGCTTTTGTGATTATTCCATCCCGCAATAAAATAAATACCTCGAGGAATGGGGCCCTTGTTACGTATGTGTTCACAGTTTGGTTTATCCTTTGATTCACCGGCACCACTGTAGCAATAAGCAATTAACTCACCGTTATGGCTCAGTATACCTGTCGATACTTTATATTCCCATGTCATATGATTTTACCCCCTTTAAAATATAATAATCACACTTATCATATTTAATCGTAAAATTAAACTTGTTCATAAGGTCACAATTATTAAAATTCAGAATACTTATAACTCATATATTTTTATTTTTCGAACAAATAACTCTTATTCTGAATAATTAGATAACGGTGAAGCAGCAGGCAATCTGAATTGCCCGGTGACGCGATGTGACCGGGCCTGGAAATAGCGTTTTCTCGTAGGTAGCATAAGGCGTTTACGCCGCCATCCGGCACTCACCTTCCACTCACTCGGTGATCACAAATCGTGTCGCCGCAAAGCAGTTCAAAACCCGGTGCACCAGAAATACCATCGTTAACGTGGCCAGCAGCGCGACGGTAACGGAAGTGATGCGGTAGAGATCGCTGAATACCAGGTCCTGATCCGGATGCAGGTTCTGCCCGAACATAATGCCGATGGTGGTGATACTGGCAAAACCCACGCCCGCACCGACTTTTTCCATCACGTGCAGGCGGGCGCTGAACGCCAGTCCAAGGCCAATCAGCGGCATCATCAGCAGCATATGATTGCTGAAATCATACACCAGCAGTTGCACCAGCAGAATATACAGACAAGCCAGCACCACGCCGACCACACGCCAGAGAGAACTCAACACCGCGCCGCGATAATGCATCGGAAACAGGATCAAAATGCCCGCCATCAGCGCCGACAGCGAATCGCTCAGGTCACAAACCTGAAAGACCACAAAAATCATTGTCGCCACCGAACCGGAAAGCAGCGATTCGTGACGAACCCGGGCGTCATCTTTCTCAATGCGCGGGGGCGGCTGGCGGGGCTCTGCATCCGGGATCAGATAATGCAGCAACGCGCTCAGCGCCACCGCCATGACGCAGGCTTCCATATTGGAGAACATCAGCGTATGCCAGTTGGTGGTGGGATAGCTCATAAAGTTGAGCATCGTGCTCTGGCACACCACGCCCATTGAGCCGAACAGAAACAGCGGTCCTTTGCTCATCAAACGAAAACGCATCACGTACAGGCCAAATACCACCAGTGTCATAATCAGCGGCCATTGTGAGAGATAGCCGACAATCAGTACCATTTCGACGCAGTTCACCGCCGCACTGAACACAAACTGTTTGGCCACATGGCGGTTGAACACCGGCACCAGCGACAGCAGCATCAGCGGATAAACCACAAAGAACACGCCGTACTGCACGTTATAAAAGGTCGAGATACTCAGCGCGATTGTCCCGGCAACCGAGATACGCAGGGTCTGGCGAAAATCATTGGCGGTGTAGACAATATTCCCGTGCGGCGTAAAGACGTGAGCCAGGGTGTTAATAGACATAATGCAGCCAGCTGACAAGGTGGATCTGCGCTCCGGCAAAGGTGCGGGCGAACATCCCCTCGCTGTTATACAACTGCACCGTGGCGCGTGCCCCGGTCGGCAACGGCGTGTCGAGCGGTTCGTTCAGCGCGACGTGAATACGCATACGCTGGGCATCGCGCACCCAGCGGGTAGATTGTTCCGGTTGCGACAGCTGGCCGTTAACCTGCTCCTGGCCCGCCAGAATACCGGCATCGCTGCTGGTGACGCGGGCAGAGAAAACTTTGCCCGGCATGGCGTCGAACACCACGGCGGCATCGGTATCCACTTTAGTGTGGCGCAGGCTTTTCTCGCGGAAGTCGGCCACAATATCAGTCTGGTGGCTGACCAGCGCCAGCAATGGCGTGGCGGCAGTGGCGTAAAGTCCGGGGCTAAGCTGGAGGTTGCTCACCGTGCCGTCGGTCTGTGCATACACTTTGCTCCAGCCGAGGTTCAGTTGTGCCTCTTCCAGCGCGTTACGGTATTTTTGCAGCGTCACGTTGCGGTTTTCATCGCGCTCGCCGCGTTGGATCAGCAGGTTCTGAATACTGGCATTGAGCGCCGACACCGACTGCTCGCTGGTTTGCCAGGCGGTGCGCACCTTGTCGAGATCGGCTTGCGACACGTTCTGCATGGCACTCAGGCGCTGATAGCGGTCAAGGGTGGTCTTATCGTTCCGGGCGTTGAATTGCGCGGTGCGCAGGTTGGCACGCGCAGAGGCGATCTGCGCATCCAGCTGTTGGTTGCTCAACTTTGCCTGCTCAAGAGCAATTTGCGCGGCCTCAACCTTATTGATAAACGGCGTCGGATCCAGTTCGTACAGCAAGTCACCCTTTTTCACCTGGCTATTATTGTGTACATGCACCTGCGAGACGTAGCCGGAAACGCGTGAGGAAACAGGCGTTACCACGCGCATCACCGTGGAGTCCGGCGTCAGCGGGATCCAGATATCGGCAACGATAAACCAGGCGAATATTACCAGGAAAGCGGCAATACTCACCCTTACCCAACGGGCAAATTTTTGTTCTGGGGTCATCATAGTTTTTTAGTGTTGATTGTCTTCTTCGCGGATTGTCCGCAGATTGCAGGCGATTTGATTGAGCGTGGCGCTGAAGGAAGCGAGTTCCGCCTCAGGGATGGTGCAGGTGACGCGATGTTGGTATGTCTCTATCACCCGGTTGAGTTCGTCCAGCCTTGCGCGGCCTTGCTCGGTCAGCCTGAGCAGGCGAATGCGTTTGTCATAAGGCGATGTGGAACGCAGCAGATAGCCGTGCTTTTCCAGCTGTGAGAGGGTGCGCATCAGCGGCGGCAGTTCAATACCCTGCACCTGTGCCAGTTCACTGACCGAGACGTTGTCTCCCAGTTGATACAGTTGCATCAGTACCGTCCAGCTTGACTGCGTCAGGCCTGTGTCGGTAATGGCTGCATCAATAATGGCCCGCCACTGCCGCACCACCATTGCCATGCGCATCCCCATCGGGCGGCGGGCAAACCGTTCATCTTCAGTCATGTTTTCTTCCCCTCATCGCTGAGAAGAAAATAATACTTATCAGGGTAAGTATCAAGAAACAGACTAATCAGAAGCATGAATTGATAAATACCATGAATGAAAAAGAGGCCGGGTGGTAGCCCCCGGCCTTTGTTGGTGAAGAAAAATCACTCCACCTGATCGCGTCGCAGCCCGACATCCCGCAACCGCTCGTCGCTCATCTGCTGCAATAAGCGCCGCGTTTGCGCCCGCAAATGCCAGCGTTTTATCACCTGCCAGATCTGCACAAATCCAATAAACGGCTGCTTTGCTTTATTTTCGTGAAATTCCATACCTTGCCTCCCCGTCTTGCCAGAGGCTTTATCTTCACGGATTTGGCCAGGCACAATACAGACTCACAAAGTACTTTTCTTTAACATACAGATTGGTTAAAAAGGATTCTGCATCGCTTTTTTCACGCCAATCTGTACTGGTTTTTTAATCTGTATGGTACCCATGAGGGATACAGCATGACGCGTTATCAACATCTGGCCAATCTGCTGGCCGAACGCATTGAGCAAGGGCTGTATCGCCATGGCGAAAAACTGCCTTCGGTACGCAGCCTGAGCCAGGAGCACGGGGTCAGCATCAGCACCGTTCAGCAGGCGTATCAGACGCTGGAACAGCGCCAGTTGATCACCCCCCAGCCACGTTCCGGCTACTTTGTCGCGCCGCAAAAAGCGCAGCCTCCGGTGCCGCTGATGTCGCGACCGGTCCAGCGTCCAGTGGAGATAACCCAGTGGGATCAGGTGCTGGATATGCTGAAAGACAACGCGGACAAATCCATCACGCCTTTCAGCAGTGGCGTGCCCGATATCAATCAACCCAGCCTGAAGCCGCTCTGGCGCGAGTTAAGCCGCGTGGCGCAGCATAATCTGAAAGCGATTTTGGGCTACGATGAAATCTCCGGGTGCCGTGAACTGCGCAGTCAGATTGCGCGCCTGATGCTGGACAGCGGTTCGGTGGTTAATGCAGATGATATTGTGATCACCAGCGGCAGTCAGAGCGGAATGTCGCTGGCGTTGCTGACGGTCTGCCAGCCCGGAGATATTGTCGCCGTTGAATCACCGGCCTACTACGGCACGATGCAGCTACTGCGCGGCTTAGGGATCAAGGTGATTGAGATCCCAACCGATCCAGACACCGGGATCAGCATTGAAGCGCTGGAGCTGGCGCTGGATCAGTGGCCGATCAAAGGCGTGCTGCTGGTTCCCAACTGCAACAACCCGCTCGGATTCATTATGCCGGATGCACGTAAGCGGGCGGTCCTCGCTCTCGCTCAGCGCCACGATATTGTTATTTTTGAAGACGATGTGTATGGCGAGCTGGCCACAGAGTATCCGCGCCCGCGCACTATCCACTCCTGGGATAACGACGGTCGGGTAATACTCTGCAGTTCGTTTACCAAATCCGTCGCCCCTGGTCTACGCGTGGGTTGGGTGGTTCCCGGTCGCTATTACAACAAACTCCTGCACATGAAGTACGCCGTCATTGGCACTAACGTTCCCGCTACACAGCTGGCGGCTGCTTCCTTCGTGCGGGAAGGCCATTACCATCGGCATATTCGTCGTATGCGCCAGATTTATCAGCGTAATATGGAGATCTACACCTGCTGGGTACGGGAATTTTTTCCCTGCGGAATCTGCGTCACCCGACCAAAAGGCGGCTTTATGCTGTGGGTTGAGCTGCCGCACCAGGTCGATATGGTCTGCGTGGCTAAGCAACTCTGCCGCCTGAAAATCCAGGTCGCACCGGGATCGCTGTTCTCCGCATCCGGAAAGTATCGCAACTGTGTACGCATCAACTGCGCATTGCCGCCCAACGAGAAGCATCGGGAAGTGATGCAAAAGCTCGGGGAAGCAGTAAAGGCGGCAATGGAGTAAATCAGACCGCCCGGTGCTACCGGGCTGGCGATTGCGCAGAGCCAGCCATCTCTCTTTGCGAGGCGATTTCCGGGATAAATACGTCCCTATGTAACGTCTGCATTTGTCTGGAACCCGTCACGCAGAATCGCTATCTCAATACGCATTCCCGCTTTTTGACCGCGCAGCCTGTGCTATAACAAATCATCACTTTCAGGGAGGACGCGATGTGACACACACCCGGGATATTCCACAATCGTTCTGGCGAGACGAACTGCTCCCGTGGCTGGAGCTACGCAGCACCTGGCAAAGCCAGCAGGCCTATAAACGACATCACCACTCTCAGCTCTCGATTGGGGCGATTCTTGAGGGGGAAACATGCTGCCAGTGCGATGGAAAAGATTACCACCTGAAAGTGGGCGATCTGATTGTGATCCCGCCAATGGTGCCACACAGTTGTAATCCCGTTAACGGGCAGTTTCGCAGCTATCACATGCTTTATCTTGATGCCCGGTGGTGCCTTGTCCTTCTGCCTGCGTTGAACAACAATCAACTGCTTTGTTCGCGCGATCCCGTTATTCGCGATGCGCAATTATTCCAGCGCTATTTGGATCTTGTGGCGCTCATGCCGCAACGGCAAACAGCGCAGATAACGGATGCCGCACAAGCATTGCTGCGCTCGCTGCCATTGCAGTCGGTAGCACCGGAAAACCTAAGCGCCGCCGGCCAGTATCTGCGCGAGCGGTTGCAGACCAACCTGCAGGCTCCGCCCTCGCTGGGCGATTTGGCGCAAGAGTGCAGCATGCGTAAAGAAACGCTGATCCGTACCTTTAAGCAGGACACCGGACTCACACCGGCAAGTTATCTGAACATCTTGCGGGTTGACTATGCCCGCCAGCGGCTTCGTGCCGGGGATGAGATTGCCGATGTCGGCTATCAGAGCGGGTTTGCCGACCAGAGCCATTTCCATCGCACCTTTGTCCGCTACACTGCAGCCACGCCGCGCCAGTACGCGTTGGGACGATCAATATCAGACAATAATTAGCGCTGCGCCAGGCGTACAGTTCTCTCAGATTCATTGTCTGAGGTCGCTATGTCGTTGCTTACTGAACTTTTTCCTTCTGCTTTCCCCGCGCTGGCGCTGGCGCATTTTGTCGCATTGCTCAGCCCAGGACCGGACTTCTTTTTACTGGTCGGTTACGCCGCCCGTTACCGGATGCGCGGCAGCACCGGGCTGTGTGTGGGTATCGCCGTCGGCAATGGGCTGTATATCCTGCTGGCGATTATCGGTTGGGGGATCCTGCGCCAGCTTCCCCTGCTGTTTACGGTTATTGAGCTGCTGGGCGCGCTCTATTTATTGTGGATAGGCAGCCTGCTGATACGCAGCCGCCCGCAAGCTCTGACCGGAGCAGACACCCTGTCTGCCTGCCCGGGATTTGGTAAACAGCTGCTGCTGGGGCTAGGTTCGTCACTGCTTAACCCAAAAAATGCGCTGTTTTATCTGGCGCTGATGACCGCCCTGATCGGCCCATCGGTAACGCTGCTGCAACAAGCCGTGAGCGGGATCTGGATGACCAGCGTGGTGCTGTTATGGGATCTGCTGATTGTGATGTTCATCGGCTTGCCGCAGATCCAGCGGCGGTTAACCTTGGGGATCGTGTGGATCGAACGCATCGCCGGGGGCGTACTGATCGTCTTCGGCGGTGCGATCGCGCTGCGTTTTCTGCAGAGCGTCACTTTCTGATAAGCGTGACGAATTTCTGCAAATAAAGCGGATAAACCCGTTTAATTAATATCCAGTTCGCATTACACTTTGGGTGGCTATTATCCATTCAACCAATTCTTCCCGAGGTGCGATGTGCTGATTGTTACCTGTAATCGTTACGTTTTCTGACCCGGGTCTGAAAACGTTTCTCCTGTTTGCGCCTCGCGCGGGCAGCGTTTTTGATTACATGAAATTCAGTACATTTGTAGTCTGCTTTTTTCTGTCATCGGCCTGACGTCTCAAAGACGGTATTGAATTTCGCTATTCCCGTTGAGGGTTTTCTCCCGACAAGGAGCTGTTTTATGCAACGGATTCTCGCGTTTTTCTCCCAACGCGCCACGACGCTATTTTTCCCCATCGCGTTGATTTTATATGACTTCGCCGCCTATCTGTCGACGGACCTGATCCAGCCCGGCATCATTAATGTCGTGCGCGATTTCAACGCCGATGTCAGCCTGGCACCGGCTGCGGTGAGCCTTTATCTGACAGGCGGCATGGCGCTGCAATGGTTGTTAGGCCCGCTTTCCGACCGGGTTGGCCGCCGACCGGTGCTGATCGCGGGGGCGTTCATCTTTACCCTCGCCTGCGCGGCCACGCTGTTCACCACGTCAATGACGCAATTTCTGGTTGCCCGATTTGTGCAGGGCACCAGCATCTGTTTTATCGCCACTGTGGGTTATGTCACGGTGCAGGAGGCGTTTGGGCAAACGAAGGCCATTAAGCTAATGGCGGTAATCACCTCTATTGTACTGGTTGCGCCGGTTATTGGCCCGCTCTCCGGAGCAGCGCTGATGCACTTTGTCCACTGGAAGTTTCTGTTTGCCATTATTGCCGTCATGGGGTTTATCGCCCTGATTGGGTTAGCGTTAGCCATGCCAGAAACCGTCCAGCGCGGCACGGTGCCGTTTAGCGCGCGTGGCGTACTGCGCGATTTCCGCGACGTTTTCCGCAACCGGGTATTCCTGTTTGGCGCAGCCACGCTATCGCTAAGCTATATCCCGATGATGAGCTGGGTGGCGGTCTCACCAGTGATCCTGATTGATGCGGGCGGCATGACCACATCGCAGTTTGCCTGGGCGCAGGCGCCGGTATTTGGCGCGGTGATCGTCGCCAATATGGTGGTGGTTCGTTTTGTGAAGGATCCAACCCAACCCAGTTTTATCTGGCGCGCCGTGCCTGTTCAACTGAGCGGGTTAGCGGTGCTGATCGCGGGTAATTTGCTGTTGCCGCACGTCTGGCTGTGGTCAGTGCTGGGAACGAGCCTGTATGCGTTTGGCATTGGAATGATCTTCCCGACGCTGTTCCGCTTTACGCTGTTTTCCAACAACTTACCAAAGGGTACGGTTTCCGCGTCGCTGAATATGGTGATCCTGACGGTGATGGCGGTTTCTGTCGAAATTGGACGCTGGCTATGGTTTAACGGCGGCAGGATTTCGTTTCATCTGCTGGCGGTTGCGGCGGGGATCGCTGTCGTGTTCACGCTGGCAGGCTTACTCAAACGGGTACGCCAGCATGAGGCAACGACGTTAGCCACTGAAAACTAACCTGCCCGCTTATCCGGCCTACGACAACTATGTAGGCCGGATAAGGCGCTTGCGCCGCATCCGGCTACGCTCACATCACCTTACGCAATGCGTGCAAATCCCGCTTCGAGATCGGCAATCAGATCGCCAATATCCTCCAGGCCAATATGCACCCTGACCAGCGTGCCGCTGAAATCCACCTCTCCAGCCGGGCGGATGCTGTTCAGCTCTTCCGGCTGGTTCGCCAGAATGAGCGACTCAAATCCACCCCACGAATAGGCCATATGGAACAGCGAGAAATTATCGAGGAAATTCGCCATCTGTTCGTCGGTGAGTCTCTTTTTCAGCACAAATGAGAACAGGCCTGAGCTTCCGGTAAAATCACGCTGAAAATACTCATGGCCCGGACATTCCGGTAACGCCGGATGGTTCACCCGCGCCACTTCCGGTCTTGCCGACAGCCAGCGAGCAATATGGATACTGCTCTCCTGATGCTGCTTAAGGCGTACCGCCAGGGTGCGCAATCCGCGGCTGCCGTTGTAGGCGGTATCGGCATCCAGCGTTTGCCCCATCAGGTAGGAGTTCTCGCGCAGACGATCCCAACAACGGGCGTTAGACACCGCCGTGCCCAGCATGCCGTCCGAATGACCGATGGTGTACTTCGTTCCCGCCTGAATAGAAATATCCACGCCATAATCCAGCGCTTTGAACAGTACGCCCGCCGCCCAGGTGTTGTCGATCATAATGACAATCTCCGGATTCACCGCGCGGATAGCCTTCACCATCCCCGGCACGTCCTGGACTTCCATGGTGATAGAACTTGGTGACTCAAGGAATACAACCTTCGTTTCCGGACGCAGAAGATCGACGATACCTGCACCAATCAGCGGATCGTAATACGTTGTTTCCACGTTGAATTTACTCAGGATCTTATTGCAAAAATCTTGGGTTGGCTCGTAGGCCGCGCCGGTCATCAGGATATGATCGCCACCCTGAACAAACGCCAGAATGGCATTGGTCACCGCCGCAGCACCACATGGGTACAGCGCGCAGCCAACGCCGCCTTCCAGTTCGCTCATTGCCTTCTGGAAGGCAAAGTGGGTATAGGTTCCGCGACGACCGTAAAACAGCTCGCCGTTCGCACGATTGGCGGTGGCAAATTTCTTGTCCTTCACGGTATCAAACACCAGTGAAGAGGCGCGTTGGATAACCGGATTCACCGCTCCCTGGGTGTAGCGTTTGTCACGACCAGCAACAACCAGGTGCGTCTCAAGCTTCATTGCGTCTTTCATAACATCTCCTGTTCTTAATCCGTGTGAATACCTATACCACCGCAGCAGTAGAGTTTATTTCAGTGTTGGTCTGCTTTTTTCCTGCGAACCGTTCAACAATCTGCGCCGCATTCAAATCATGGATAACGTTAATCAGTGTGGCCGGCGCATCGGTAATGGTGCCCAGCACCACCAGCATCGGAATCGCTTCCATTGGCAGGCCCAGCGTGGTGACGATAAAGATTTCACCGAGGAACGCCCCGCCCGGCACGCCGCCAACGATAATGGCGGAGAGCACCGCAATCAGCATCGTCAGGAAGAAGGTTTCGGTAGTGAATTCCATGCCCAGCACGGAATAGATAAAGACGATTTTCAGCGCGGCAATCATCGCCACACCGCCCTTGTTCAGGTTAACCAGTAGCGGAATGGACACATCAACGATTTCCGGGTTAATCCCCATCGCCTTACCGGCGCGCAGGGTTACAGGTAGCGTTCCCAGTGAAGAGCAGGTCCCCAGCGCGGTGGCTGAAGGTTCAATCGCGTTTCGCCAGAAGGCTTTGACCGCCGGAATACCGCCGCCAATATACGAATAGAGAATCGAGCCAAAAACGAAGTAGACCAGCGTAGCAACCATAAACAGGCCGATAGCGCGGGCAAAGGTTAACAGTAGTGCAGAGTCCTGACTGGCCATGGTGGCCGCGAAATAGCAGCCCAGACCAACCGGTGCCACCTTCATAATGATCGAGACGATCTTCATGATCACGGTATTGGCATCTTCCAGCAGCGACGCAATGCGTTTACCCGCCTGATCCGATTGCCCAATCGCCACACCGGCGATGATCGCCATTACGATCAGCGCCAGAATATTGGACTTAGAAAACAGTCCGATAAAGTCGCTGGTGGTGATCATGCTGACAAAATCCATCTTGCCGCTGCCCGCCTGCACCGACTGCGAGAGATCGATAGTGACGCCCTGTGCCGGGTTATACCATAGCGCCAGCGCGACGATCCCCGCCGCAGGAATAAAGGCCATTGCGATCGAAACAATGAAGATAATCGCCATAATACGTCCCAACCTTTTCAGGTCGGTCATACTGGCGATGGAAGACATGACGCTGATCCCCACCAGTGGCACAATAATCATAAATAACAGGTTCAGGAATATCTGACCTATCGGCTGGAGTTTACCTGCAAACGATGGGGCATAAATACCTAATAAGCCGCCAATCACCAGAGCAACTAATAAAATAATCGACGATCTGTAGGGTTCGAGTCGTGACCACATAATCGGTACCTTTAGAATAATAATTAATGAGATTAAATTCACAATGTGATGAGTTTCCGTTTCGCCTCCTTTTATTTTGTGACGTAACTCACCTAAGTTGTTATTTTTTCATTTTGCCAGCAAGTTGTTTCCTGTGATTCAATAGTTGCATGTTTAAAAGGCGAATGTAACGGCCTATTCGTACCGTTTTTGCAAATCACTTGTGAATTTAAGGAAATTATGAGTACGCCGATTTCACTCAAGCATCTGGAGTTTTTTACTAAAATCGTCGACTGCGGAGGATTGTCAGAAGCCGCGGCGCAGCTCAACGTCTCGCCATCCGCGGTCAGTAAAAGCCTGGCGGCGATGGAAGATACGTTAGGCACGACATTAATTAAACGCACCACCCGCAGTATTACCCTGACCGATGCCGGGCAATATCTCTTTAATCGCGCTAACAAGCTGTTGAAAGAATTCGACGAAACCCTGAACACCACCTCCGGTTATTACCATAACCCGCAGGGTGAATTACGCATAACCTGCTCAATTGCGTTTGGTTATTCCCGGCTGGTAAACCTGGTGGATAAATATCGCTCCCAGTTCCCGGATGTGAATCTGTATATCGATCTCAACGATAACTTCGTCAATCTGAACGAAACGGATTTCGACATTGCCCTGCGAATTTCCACCGCGCCGCCGCAAAACTATGCGATGCGCAAGCTGGTGCCTGTTCGCTGGGCGTACTGTGCCTCACCCGGCTACCTCGCCAAAAAAGGTATGCCCCAGCGTCGCAGCGATCTGGTAGATCATGATTGCCTGGTTTACCCGGGCCTCACGCCGGTACTGAAGGTGGCAGATGAACAGGATCGACTGCATCAGTTAAAACTGCATATGCCGATCCAGGCCAACAGCAGTCTGGTGCTGTTGAAGTCGGTGCTAGAAGATCAGGGGGTGGCGTATTTGCCCACTTATCTGATTGGCGATCATATTCAAAAAGAAGAGATAACACCGCTGATGCTCGACGGCACCATCACCTGTGAAACTCATGCCCTGTATGCGCTCTATTTTCCCAGTAAGTACAGCAATCCGAAGGTGCGTTCGTTTATCGATTTTCTGGTCGCAGAACTTGGTCCCTTACCGGCGTGGGATAACTGGATCCCAGGATAAACGCTTCCCACCTGAAAATGGGAGACGCGCCACAATTTTTGCGCGATCCCCCCGTCTGGCTCTATCCTTAAGCCTATGAATAAAATTGCTGAACTCAAACGTGCCAAGCGCCTGGCGCTCTCATTGCTGCTGATCGCTGCCGCGACGTTCGTCATCACGCTGTTTTTGCCGCCCAACTTCTGGGTACTCGGGATCAAAGCGATTGCTGAAGCGGCGATGGTCGGCGCGCTGGCGGACTGGTTCGCCGTGGTAGCGCTTTTTCGTCGGGTGCCGATCCCGTTTATCTCGCGCCATACGGCGATTATCCCGCGTAATAAAGACCGAATCGGCGAAAATCTTGGTCAGTTTGTACAAGAAAAATTCCTCGATACCCAGTCGCTGATAGCCCTGATCCGCCGCCATGAACCGGCGCTGTTGATCGGCAACTGGTTCAGCCAGCCGGAAAACGCCCAGCGCATCGGCCAGCATCTGTTGCAGATCATGAGCGGTTTTCTCGAACTGACCGACGACTCGCGCATTCAGCGGCTGATCAAGCGGGCGGTGCACAAGGCCATCGACAAGGTCGATCTCTCCGGAACCAGCGCGCTGATGCTGGAAAGCATGACCAAAAACAATCGCCATCAGGTGCTGCTCGATACGCTGATCGCCCAACTTATCGCCCTGCTCCAGCGCGACAGTTCACGGGCGTTTATCGCCAGACAGGTAGTGCACTGGCTGGAAACCGAACATCCGCTGAAAGCAAAGATCCTGCCGACCGAATGGCTGGGCGAGCACAGCGCCGAGCTGGTATCGGATGCCGTTAACTCCTTGCTGGATGACATCAGCCACGATCGGGCGCATCAGATCCGCCACGCATTCGATCGCGCCACGTTTAAGCTCATCGACAAGCTCAAACACGATCCTGAGATGGCCGCGCGGGCCGAAAGCATGAAAAGCTATCTGAAGGAAGACGAAGCCTTCAACCATTATCTTGGCGAGCTGTGGGCAGACCTGCGCCAGTGGGTGAAAACCGACATTAACGCCGACGATTCCCGCGTGAAGCAGCGCATCGCCAGCGCCGGGCAGTGGTTCGGCGAAACGCTGGTAGCCGACAGCGCCCTGCGCGCATCACTGAATGGGCATCTGGAGCAGGCCGCGCATAAAGTTGCCCCGGAGTTCGCCAGCTTCCTGACGCGCCATATCAGCGACACGGTGAAAAGTTGGGATGCACGCGATATGTCGCAGCAAATTGAGTTAAACATTGGCAAAGATTTGCAGTTTATTCGCGTCAACGGCACGTTGGTTGGCGGTTCAATCGGGCTGGTGTTATATCTGTTGTCGCAAATTCCGTCCCTGTTGACGCTGGCGAATTTTTAAGGAGGAAGATTCAATGACGATGAGCATCCGCATTTTTTCCCTGCGCGAGACGCCAGAAAAGCTGCACGAGATCACCGCTTACTTTCAGCAGCAATGGGCCTCAGAAGACTCCATGGCGGTATACGAGGATGCATTGCGCCGTTGTATTGGCGCAAAGAACCCGCTACCGCAGTGGTACTGGCTACAGGATGGTGGCAGCATTGTTGGCTGCGCTGGATTGATCACCAATGATTTTATTAGTCGCGGCGAACTGTGGCCGTGGCTATGCGCGCTCTATATCGATCCTCGCTATCGTGGTCACGGTCTGGCGTTTCGCCTGATCGAACATATTGCACAGCAGGCCAGACAGCTGGGTTTTACGCAGCTCCATCTGTGTACTGACCTGGAAGGTTTATACGAGAAAGCGGGATTTTACTTTGACGGGCCAGGCTATCATCCGTGGGGGGAAGTCTCGCGGGTCTACAGCCGTAATCTGTAAACGCGCAATTGTTGCACATCAATAAAACCTGACATATTACAGGGTTATAATGCGGCGTCTTTTTACTGTCTCCCGTGTTACGGGGAAGGAAAATCATGTCGCTAATCACCGATTTACCCGCTATTTTCAATCAATTCTCCGACGCCCGTCAGAAAGGTTTTCTCACCGTAATGGATCTTAAAGAGCAAGGTATTCCGCTCGTTGGGACCTATTGCACCTTTATGCCGCAGGAGATTGCGATGGCGGCGGGCGCGGTCGTCGTTTCCCTGTGCTCGACCTCTGATGAAACCATTGAAGAGGCCGAAAAAGATCTGCCGCGGAACCTGTGTCCGCTAATCAAAAGCAGCTACGGGTTTGGCAAAACCGACAAATGCCCCTACTTCTATTTCTCTGACCTGGTGGTGGGCGAAACCACCTGCGATGGTAAAAAGAAAATGTACGAGTACATGGCCGAATTTAAAGCGGTACATGTAATGCAACTGCCCAACAGCGCCAGCGATGCAGCTTCCCGTGCGCTATGGAAAGCCGAGATCCGGCGTCTGCAGCAGGTCGTCGAAGCCCGTTTTGGCACAGCCATTACCGAAGCTGCGCTGCGTGAAGCCGTTATTCTCAAAAACCAGGAACGCCGGGCGCTGGCGAATTTCTACCGCGTTGGCCAACTTAACCCACCCGCGCTTAGCGGCAGTGACATTCTGAAAGTCGTCTACGGCGCCACCTTCCGTTTTGATAAAGAAGCGTTGATCGACGAGCTTAATAGCATGGCCGAGCGCGTACATCTGGAATGGCAGGCAGGGAAACGTCTGGCGTCACGTCCGCGCATCCTGATAACCGGCTGCCCCATTGGCGGCGCGGCAGAGAAAGTCGTTCGTGCCATTGAAGAAAACGGTGGTTGGGTCGTGGGTTATGAAAACTGCACCGGCGCAAAGGCCACCGAACAATACGTGGCGGAAACCGGCGATGTCTACGACGCGCTGACTGATAAATACCTCGCCATCGGCTGCTCCTGTATTTCTCCTAACGATCAACGCCTGAAAATGCTCAGTCAAATGGTTGAAGAGTACCAGGCTGACGGCGTCGTCGATGTCATTTTGCAGGCTTGCCACACCTACGCCGTTGAATCACTCGCTATTAAGCGTCACGTACGCCAACAGCACAACATTCCTTATATCGCGATTGAAACCGACTATTCCAGCGCAGATATCGGCCAGCTCAGTACCCGCGTCGCCGCATTCATTGAGATGTTGTGAGAAACGCAGATGACATACTCAATTGGGATTGATTCTGGATCCACGGCGACGAAAGGCGTTTTGCTGGAAGGTAACGTCATCAGACGCCGCTTCCTTTGCCCAACGCCTTTTCGCCCCGCGGACGCGATCGCGCAGGCATGGGAAACGTTGCAGGCTGGGCTGGAGAACCGACCATTTTTAACCCTCACCGGGTACGGACGGCAGCTCGTCGATTATGCCGACAAACAGGTCACTGAAATTTCCTGCCACGGGCTTGGTGCGCGATTGCTGGCTCCCGGCACCCGCACAGTGATTGATATCGGTGGTCAGGACAGTAAAGTCATCCAGTTGGATGACGATGGCAATCTCAGCGATTTCTTAATGAATGACAAGTGCGCTGCCGGAACCGGGCGGTTTCTGGATGTTATCTCACGCACCCTCGGAGCCAGCGTAGAGCAGTTGGATACGATTACTGCTGGCGTCGAACCGCATGCTATCACCAGCATGTGTACAGTATTTGCCGAGTCAGAAGTCATTAGCCTGCGCTCTGCGGGCATCGCGCCAGAGGCGATTCTGGCTGGCGTGATCAACGCAATGGCCAGACGCAGCGCTAACTTCATCGGGCGGCTTTCAGCACAAGCACCGCTGTTATTTACCGGCGGAGTCAGCCACTGTCACGCCTTTGCCCGTATGCTCGAAGGTCATGTAGGCATTCCCGTACACACGCATCCCGACGCACAGTTTGCCGGTGCAATCGGAGCGGCGTTGATAGGCCAGCGTCAGGGGAAACGTCAGTGAAGGAAACGCTGTTCTTGTTTCATTCCACTGTCGGTGTCATCAAAATGCGCAAGGCGCTACAGGCCGCAGGGGTCCGCTTTCGGGTGGCGGATATTCCCCGCGAGCTACGCGGTGGTTGCGGACTCTGCATCTACATCGACTGTGCTACTGGCATGGAAGAAGAATGGGTGATCCCTGGGCATACCGAATCTATCTACCGCCAGGAAAACGGAAACTGGCGCTGTATAGCCGCGTTCCCCGCCTCCTGAACACGCCTGATTAGCGCGAAACGCTGATATATACTCGAATTATCCAGGGTATAAACAACCGCTTATAGTCTGTAAAGACCATCACTCCGCTAACGCCATAGATATATTTTCATCAGATTGTTCTGCAATTAAATGTCAGCATTTAATAACCTGTAAATAACAGTCAAACACCTCTCTAAAAACTTTATAATTTACTTTTATGTATATACATTTACTGATAGCACATGCGTAAAAATGGACATATTACTTAAATTGCAACAGCACTTGCGGGAAGAGCACATGTCGAGGTTAAAAAACTCATACTTGGGTTGATTATTCTGGCTGGTTTAATTAGCACGGTAGGCGATTATAAAAACTTTGGTCTATTTGGTGCAGCAGGATTGTTGATTATATTTCTGTTAACAACCGTTTTCTTGTGGCAATGGGCTTCTGGAAAGTTTCCGATGGAAGTCATGCGTATTTCCATTACGCATAATCCTCTTTTTTACCTCATTCTCTGTGCCGTTGCATGGGTAAAAGTGGATATCTGGAAATGGCTATTTAGCGATCTGCAGTCGGAACAAAACCAACCGATATGAGCCTCAAAATCATATGTAAAAAAGGCGTCTTACTAAAGACACCTTGTTCAATCATTACAAAAACTTAGAACTGGTAAGTCAGACCAGCAACAACCTGGTTATCGTCGTTTTTGCCATCAAGCAGGTTAATTTTGTAACCCACATCAGCCACCATGTTTTTGTTGAAGTAGTAATCAGTACCCAGCGCAACGTATTCGGTCTTATCCGTGTTGTTATTGGTGTCACGCGTATGCACGTATGCCACGTTCGGACGCAGGCCAAAATCAAACACATAGGCAGCCATCGCTTCAAAATGTTGTGCTTTATCAACACCCTGAATCAGATTATGGGACTCGCCGTACAGGGTCGCAACGTAGATAGCATTCGCGTCATATTTCAGGCCAGCGCCCCAGAATTCAGCGTTATTACCTTCCCACTTACCGTCTTTATTGCCTTTCTTTTGGTCTGCGGTAATTGAGCTATTTGTGTAGGTCGCAATGGCAGAAACACCGGAATCCGAAATATTGTCATAGCCCAGGGAGAAGCCGTAGCCGTTACCGTGCTGCTTAGCCGGATTTCCATTGGTATCATCCTGACCCTGGTATTGCGCGCCGATGTTCAGACCATCAACGGCACCAAACAGATTTTTGGTGCGGAGTGTTGCAACGCCAGAAGTGCGTGTAGTAAGGAAACGGTCAGTATCCTCAAAGGAGTCGCCGCCGAACTCTGAAAGAGTATCAGTATAAGCTCCCACATCGTAAGCGATGCCATAGTTACGACCATAGTCAAAACTGACGTCATGACCATAATCCAGGCCAGCAAACGCCAGACGTGTATTAACGCCATTCTGAGAACCTTCTGCTTTAGCGGCATCAAACTGACTTTCAAACTGGCCGTAACCGGTAAGTTGATCGTTGATTTGCGTCTCGCCGCGAAAACCCAGACGTGTGTAGGTTTCATCAGCATTAGTACCATCAGTCCAGGAATGGGCTGCTTTTACTTTGCCGTAGAGATCCAGCTTGTTGCCATCTTTATTATAAATTTCCGCTGCATGAACGGAGGTTACCCCTAATGCCATTGCAGCTATGGATTAAGGGGCAATACCAATAACACACCAAAAAAAATACCAATGAAGGTAATAATGAAGTGGCAAGACATAATTCATTTTTGGATTTTCAATCAAAACCGGACAGCGATAATTACTCGAGACTTTCACTCTCATTAACTGAGCGATGCAACATTAATGCTTCAGCAATAATATCTTGTTTACTTTTACGCGTTTCAAATGCCAGTGTTCGGACATATTCCCAAAGAGAAGTATCAACACGGGCACTTAAAAGAACCATATCTTTAGATCGGGTCCCTCTGGCTTTTCGGATATCGGGATAATCTCGAGAAGGCATTTTTAACTCCTGAACGCAATAACACGCTTATGGCGATGAAATATGCAGTCAGTGTAAAAACATGTCAACGGCAAAAAAAAAATCACAATAGTAATGAAACTGTTAATAAACACAAAAAAGTGGAACGATATTTCAAATGAAAGATAACTTGATTGTAGAATAATGTGTAATTTTTACTTTACGAATATTTGTTCTTACTCATTTGATTAAAATGGGAGAGGCTGGACGAGTAATCAACCTGCGTAAACAAAACATCATTCTGACCAATAAGTTACAGAGCGTGATTAATGTCTACTTTTATCTAAACCCTCTGTTTTTATACGCCCTTAAGTACACATTAACGGCACTAACCGTTGGGCAAATCAGTGTGATTCTCACTTCGCATTGACCTGTTTTGTCGAAAAATAAGCACGAAAAGGTAAAAATAAGGTAAATGGTGCATTTTTTTGCACGCGAAAATAAGTTATTTTTAATTGATATATATCAATTTTCGCTCCGCAATTACGCTGCAAAAAATGCCATCAGCATTGATGGAAACATTATTTTACGTCGCGTCCAGACGGGGAAAATAGTCAGCGAAAATCAGCGGGAAGTGATACGCGGGCCGGAATGGCCCACGTTGTAAAAGGGAAGGAAAATCAGGCGTTAACTTTATCCAGCGGCCAGGAATCAAACAGATAACCATCAAAATCAATGTCATCAACATTTGAAAACTCCAGCAGACGCTGTTTGACGTTTTCCAGATGCTGCCACATGGCCAGCTTGGCCGCGCGGGCATCTTTTTTAATGAGTGCCGCCAGGATCTGCTTGTGGTCGCCCATCCACTCTTTTCGGTAATGAGTATCGTCGAGGTGGCTATGGAGCTGGATCCACATCGGGTTGTTCTCACGCCACTGCCATGACTGGCGAAACAGCTCCACCAGCATGCTGTTATGCGTGGCTTCAGCGATGGCGAGATGGAACTGCATGTCGCCGCTTTCAGAACCGTTCGGCTCACTGGACGCCAGCTCCCGCTCTTCCAGTTGCAACGCCTGGCGCATTTTGACGATATCTTCGCGGGTAGCCTGCAGCGCGGCAAATTCGGCGATATTGCTTTCCAGCAGTTGTCGCGCCTGCAGCAGCTCAAACGGGCCCGCATCATTGCAATGATTTGCATCCGTACTGTCGATAGTCTGCGCGTCCGCGTTGTCGAGCACGTAGATCCCGGCCCCGCGGCGCACGTCCACCAGGCCTTTAATTTCCAGCATGATTAACGCTTCGCGAACCACCGTACGAGTGACATTGAGCATCTCGGCAATTTCACGCTCTGGCGGCAAGCGCTCACCGGGCTGGTACGGCGTCTGAACAATCAGATCGCGGATCATGGCACCCACTTCCTGGTAGGGTCTTTGCTGAGAAGTGTTCGATTTCATCGTGTTACGTCCGTCAGATGCGTGTAGTCAGATACGGGGAATAGGTATCGAACTATAGCATTTGCGGGAAGCCAAAAACAGAAAACGGGTCAACCAAACCAATATTTTGATTGACCCGTCATAGTTCGGAAGTTACGCGTCAGCGCTTAATGCCGCAACGCACTCACGTGCGCCGTGTTCACATAGCTGTTGATACGCCGCAATAATGGTCTCCACAAAGTCGGCGTTTTCCGCCAGATCATGACCAAAAATGCCAGACAGCCCCAGCAGCGCCGTCACACGCTCGGCTCCCTGGTACTGTTGGTTAATGCACTGAAATTCCGCCAGCATTGGGTCGACAACATCAATGGCCTGCCCCTGCTCATCCACACCGTGGGTGTAGCGCATCCAGCCCGCCACGCCCAACGCCAGATGATGCCAGCCGCTGGCGTTTTGCAGGTGCAGACGCACTGGGTCCAGCAGGCGCTGCGGTAATTTCTGGCTGCCGTCCATCGCAATCTGCCAGGTACGGTGGCGCAGAGACGGGTTGCTGAAACGCTCGATCAGCAGCGTGGCGTAGGCGTTGAGATCGGTGCCTTCCGGCATCGAGAGCGTCGGCGCTTGCTCCTGCATCATCAGCGCAAACGCCGCTTTGCGGTACGCCGGGTTGGTCATAGTATCGGCGATGGTTTCATAGCCGCCGAGATAACCCAGATATGCGAGGAAAGAGTGGCTGCCGTTGAGCATGCGCAGTTTCATCATTTCAAACGGCACCACGTCGGCTACGAACTGTGCGCCAACCTTGTCCCAGTCAGGACGACCGTTGACAAAATTGTCTTCAATTACCCACTGACGGAACGGCTCGCAGGCGATAGCACACGGATCGTAAACGCCCAACTGGTCGGCAATCTCCTGCAACGTTTCCGCCGTCGCCGCCGGAACAATGCGGTCGACCATAGTACACGGGAAAGTCGCATTAGCTTCAATCCACTGCGCCAATTGCGGGTCGCGCGCCTGCGCCAGCCCCAGTACTGCGACTTTCGCCACATGCCCATTTTCACGCACGTTATCGCAGGACATCACGGTAAAGGCCGCCAGCCCCTGCTCACGGCGCAGGTACAGCGCTTGTACGATGTAACCAATCGCCGATTTCGGCGCGGTCGGATTCGCCAGATCGTGTTTAATCAGCGGGTTATTGAGATCTAACTGACCGCTGGCCGCATCGGTGCAGTAGCCTTTTTCGGTGACCGTCAGCGAAACAATTGCCGTCTGCGGGCGCGCCATCGCCTGTAAAATACCGTCACAGCCGTCAAGATCCGGGTGCAGCGCTTCTTTCATTGAGCCGATCACTTTCAGCACGGTGTTGTCCGCGCCTTTTTCCGCCACGGTATACAGCAGTTGCTGCTTGCGCAGATTTTCAATCAGTACGCGGTCATTACCCGGCATCAGGTTAACTTCACAGATCCCCCAGTCGCTGTCGGTGGTTTCCAGCAAATGATGGGTGTACAGCGCCTGATGCGCGCGGTGAAAAGCGCCGCATCCCAGGTGAACAATGCGGGATTGCAGGCGCGAGCGGTCCCATGCAGGGCGCGCAACCGGCAGGTCGCTATTGGCAATTGTCGTTGTCATCGTGAACTCCAGAACCCGTTGAAAGGCCAACGGATGAGAAAAGAAAAACGCCGGCCAGACTGGTGGCCGGCAACTCGCTTTAGCGGCTGAAGAAAGCGCGCTGGATAGCCATCTCAACGCCGCGCACTTCCGCCAGCCCTTTCAGGCGACCAATCGCGGAGTAGCCTGGGTTGGTTTTCTTTTTCAGATCGTCCAGCATCTGGTGGCCATGGTCCGGACGCATGGGGATCAGATCCTCTTTGCCCTCGGCTTTACGGCGTTGTTCTTCTTCAACGATCGCTTTCACCACTTCGTACATGTCGACATCGCCATTCAGATGCGCCGCCTCATGGAAGGTTTTCGGGTTATCTTCACGCAGCGTGGAGCGCAGATGGGTGAAGTAAATGCGTGGGCCAAACTGTTTGATCATGTCGACCAGATCGTTGTCCGCCCGCACGCCATAGGAGCCGGTGCACATGGTGAAACCGTTCGCCATGCTGTTGACCGTATCGACCATCCACTGCATATCTTCCACGGTGGAAACAATGCGCGGCAGGCCAAGGATCGGGCGCGGCGGATCGTCCGGGTGTACCGCCATGCGTACGCCAGCTTCTTCCGCCACTGGAATAATCGCCTTCAGGAAGACGGCGAAATTCTCACGCAGCGCGGCTTTGTCGATATCTTTATAGCGCGCCAGATGCTGGCGGAACTGGTCGAGCGTGTAGCCTTCTTCCGCACCCGGCAGACCGGCGATGATGTTGCGGGTCAGACGCGCCTTATCTTCATCGCTCATGGTAGCGAAGCGTTCATTTGCCTGAGCAATCTCTTCGGCGGTGTAATCCGCTTCCGCGCCCGGACGCTGGAGGATATGCAGCTCAAAGGCGGCAAATTCAATCTGGTCAAAACGCAGCGCTTTGGAGCCGTCCGGCAGGACGTATTCCAGGTCGGTACGGGTCCAGTCGAGAACCGGCATGAAGTTGTAGCACACGGTACGAATACCGCACTGAGCCAGGTTACGCAGGCTTTGCTGGTAGTTGGCGATCCACTGCAGATAGTTACCGGAACGGGTTTTAATGTCTTCATGGATCGGTACGCTTTCGACGACCGACCAGACCAGGCCCGCCTGCTCAATAATGGCTTTGCGTTTTAGGATCTCATCAACTGTCCACACTTCCCCGTTCGGGATATGGTGCAAAGCGGTGACAACACCTGTGGCACCCGCCTGACGTACATCCGCTAAGGTGACCGGATCGTTAGGACCATACCAGCGCCATGTCTGTTCCATGTTTTATTCCTCGTTACGTTATGGACTCGACGATATGGCACATAAATTCCTCCTTTTGGTATGACATGTCAACCTGAAGCTCAAAATTGGTTAACCAAATCACAATTCATGCTGATGATACCGCCATTTTACGGCCATGCAGCCCAGTAAGAATGTAAACATGTAACGCAATGTGACATTCATCGCATCAATGGTTAACCAATATATGTAGCATCTCAACCAAAATCATAATAGTTCAACCAATAAAGGTAGACGTTATATGCACGTTCTCAATATTCTGTGGGTCGTATTCGGCATCGGTCTGATGCTGGTGCTCAATCTAAGATTCAAAATAAACTCGATGGTCGCCCTGCTGCTGGCGGCGCTCTCGGTCGGTATGCTGGCGGGTATGGATTTAATGGAGCTGCTGCACACCATGAAATCCGGTTTTGGCAGCACGCTGGGTGAACTGGCGATTATCGTGGTATTCGGGGCGGTCATCGGTAAGCTGATGGTTGATTCCGGGGCGGCGCATCAGATTGCCCATACGCTGCTGGCGCGCCTCGGCCTGCGCTACGTGCAGCTGTCGGTGATCATTATTGGTCTGATCTTCGGCCTGGCGATGTTCTATGAAGTGGCATTTATTATGCTGGCGCCGCTGGTGATCGTCATTGCCGCAGAGGCGAAGATCCCGTTCCTCAAGCTGGCGATCCCCGCCGTTGCCGCCGCCACCACCGCTCACTCGCTGTTCCCACCACAGCCGGGCCCGGTTGCGCTGGTTAACGCCTACGGCGCGGACATGGGCATGGTCTACATCTACGGTATTCTGGTGACCATTCCGAGCGTGATCTGCGCCGGGCTTATCCTGCCGAAGTTCCTCGGCAACCTCGATCGCCCAACGCCGTCATTCATGAAAGCCGACGTACCGGTTGACCAGAACAATCTGCCCTCCTTCGGCGTGTCTATTCTGGTGCCGCTGATCCCGGCAATTATCATGATCTCCACCACCATCGCCAACATCTGGCTGGTGAAAGGGACGCAGGCGTGGGAAGTGGTCAACTTCTTAGGCTCATCACCGATTGCAATGTTTATCGCTATGGTTGTCGCCTTCGTGCTGTTTGGTACCGCGCGTGGTCACGACATGCAGTGGGTGATGAATGCCTTTGAAAACGCGGTGAAAAGCATCGCCATGGTGATCCTGATTATCGGCGCTGGCGGCGTACTGAAGCAGACCATTATTGATACCGGCATTGGCGATACCATCGGCATGCTGATGTCGCACGGCAATATCTCTCCGTACATCATGGCGTGGTTGATAACCGTGCTGATTCGTCTGGCAACCGGACAAGGCGTAGTCTCAGCCATGACGGCGGCAGGGATTATCAGCGCCGCCATCCTCGACCCGGCAACCGGTCAACTGGTTGGCGTCGATCCGGCGTTACTGGTGCTGGCAACGGCAGCAGGCTCCAACACCCTGACCCATATCAACGATGCCTCGTTCTGGCTGTTCAAAGGCTACTTTGACCTGTCGGTGAAGGATACGCTGAAAACCTGGGGTCTGCTGGAGCTGGTGAACTCCGTGGTTGGCCTGATTATCGTATTGATCATCAGCATGATTGCATAACGTCGATACCGCTCTGGCCCGCAGCGCCAGAGCGGTTTTCCATCCTGCCTCAACAATCCTCAATAATCAGATACACCGCCTTCACCGGGCCATGCACCCCAACCACCTTGATAAGCTCAATATCCGCCGTCGAACTGGGTCCACTGATGATGTTAATGCACGATGGCATACGCTCGCCGGCCTGCGCCTTCTGATGCAGTTTTTCTGCCAGTTGCGCCACGCGCGGCAGGATAGCGCTTTTGCGTAGCACGAAAATTGAGGACTCCGGCAGCAGGCTAATTGAACGCCCACGCTCCGGTGCGGAAAACAGCACCACGCCGCCGGACTCGGTCAGGCCATACTCGGCATACACCACGCCCACTTTCGCCTGCTCGGCCTGAGTAATATTTTCGCTGCCACGCGCCGGATCCCAGACCACAGCGTTACATTCCTGTTGCAAGCGTTCGGTAATGCCCAGCGCCGCCAGCCGGCTGTCGCCGCTGATGACCACCGGCTGACCCAACTCTTCGCACAGGCGTTGCGCGGCTTCTGCGGCCAGGTCTTCGCGAGTCAGCTCACAGCGGGCCAGCATCACTTCACTGGCAAACTGGACAAACGCATCGCAGCGCTGCTGCGGGCTAAGTTCGGTCAGGCGTTCATTGGCATAGTTGTTCACCGGCGCGGCATCCGTTTGCGGCTCAAAACGCAGCGGGCGGCCCAGCGCCTGGGCAATGGTGTCTAAAAACGCGGTACGGTTATCCATTCTTTTTCTCCTGCGCCTGATGTTTCTTAAACCAGCTGCGGAAGCTCTCGCCGTCGGCATCAGGCAGATCGCGCGCCTCCATCCAGTCACCAATCGCGCCAACCTTGAGCGGGGTTTTGCCACCGTTGATAAACCAGCTCGCCGCATGTGCGCCCGCCATCATCCCGACTTTCCACAGCCCCGGATGGCTATTGGCGTAGGCGAACATTTTGATCGCCCGTCGCTCGGCTTTCGGCGTAATGCCCTCCTCGGCCATCACCCGACGATGCCGCAGTATCAGTTTTGACAGCGGAATCTTAACCGGACAAACGCTGTCACAGGCCGTGCATAATGAACAGGCGTATGGCAGATCTTTAAAATCTTTATAGCCGCCGAGCAGCGGAGAGATCACCGCGCCGATAGGGCCGGGATAGATAGAACCATAGCCGTGTCCGCCAATGTGACGGTACGCCGGGCAGGTGTTCATACAAGCCCCGCAGCGGATGCAGCGCAGCACATCGCGAAACTCTGAGCCCAGCACCTGCGAGCGGCCGTTATCGACAATCACCAGATGGAACTCTTCCGGGCCGTCGACGTTATCCGCCTCGCGTGGGCCGGTCAGCCAGGTGTTGTAGCCCGTCAGACGCGCGCCCACGGCGCTGCGCGCCAGCATGGTGATCAGCACATCCACCTCGGCAAAGGTCGGCGCGATACGCTCCATGCCCATCACCGCAATGTGTGTTTTCGGCAGCGTGGTACACATCCGCGCGTTGCCTTCGTTGGTCACCAGGCAAACAGAGCCGGTTTCCGCCACAGCAAAGTTACAGCCGGTAATACCGATTTCGGCACTGAGGAAATCCTCGCGGATCTTCTGGCGAATGAATAAGGTCATCGCCTCTGGCGTTTCCGGGCCGTCATACCCCAGACGCTCATGCAGCACGCGGCGGATCTGATAGCGATCTTTATGAATAGCCGGGACCACAACGTGCGAAGGCGGATCCTGATCCAACTGCAGGATATATTCGCCGAGATCGGTTTCGATCACCTGAATTCCGGCATCCTGCAGCACATGGTTGACGCCGATCTCTTCGGTCACCATCGACTTGGACTTCACCACCTTCTTCGCATTTTTACTTTGCGCGACCTGCAAAATGTAGCGGGTAGCGTCTTCTTTGGTCTTTGCGAAATAAACGTGGCCGCCGTTTTGCGTCACTTTCTCGGAGAGTTGATACAAGTAAGCGTCGAGGTTGCTCAGAACATGATCGCGGATCTGGCTGGCACGATCGCGCCAGTCTTCCCAGTGACCTAGCTCATCAACCATTTTCTGCCGATTCGCACCAATACGCTCCTGCGCGTTGGCCACGGCTTTGCGCATGATCGGATCTTCGATCTGCTGACGAATGCGCAGTTTAAATTCTACATCGCTGGTTTTTATCGACATCTCTTTCCCCTCAGCGGCTCATCAGCACTTCAGCAATATGCATCACTTTGACCGGCTGGCCTTCACGTTGCAGTCGGCCGCCAATATTCAGCAGGCAGCTGACGTCAGCGCCAATCAAAAACTCCGGCTTCGCATCCATCAGATGTAAGACTTTTTCTTTCACCATCTCACCGGATATCTCGGCCATCTTGACCGAGAACGTCCCGCCAAAGCCGCAGCAGGTATCCTGATCGGCAAACGTCATCAGCTCCAGCCCGCGCACGTTTTTCAGCAGCGTCAGCGGCTCTTCCTTCACTCCCAGCTTGCGGGTCAGGCTGCAGGAAGGATGATATACCGCGCGGCCCTGCAGGCTGGCGCCGACATCCACCACACCCAGTTTGTTGACGATAAAAGAGGTGAGATCCTGCATACGTCCGGCAACCTTCTCGGCGCGCAGCGCCCATTCAGGCTCATCCGCCAGATACGTCGGGTAGCTTTTTACCGCGTAGGTGCAGGAGCCTGCCGGGGAGATAATTGGATCGTCGTTGTCTTCCAGGGCGGCGATCAGGTTTTTCATCCCGGGGATCGCCTCTTTGATGTAACCGCTGTTGATGGCTGGCTGACCGCAACACCCTTGCTTCTCGGGGAAATTAACGTGACAGCCCAGTTTTTCCAGCAGCAATACGGAGTCTCGTGCCATCCGTGATTTCAGGGCGTCACCAATACAGGTAACAAAGAAATTTACATTCACAATAATTACTCCATTGCTTCATTTCTGTTTATTGCGCTTGATATCGCTATATCACGCCCAGTCTTCTGTTTGCTGGTTTTGCCGATGTCTGGGTTCATGGTGTTTGTTGGATCATGCTCCTGAGATGGTCGATTTCCGCTTCTTATATCAGGACCATCCTAAATGCCTGTATTTTCATTTGTATGACAAAATCAAATAATCCTCCAATCAACTCGTACATGCAATACCCTGGTTTATTTCTTTCGGCCTCGCTCACATTTTTATATTGAAAACCACCGCGTTATGAACAGCTTAAAAATAGTTTCAGGTGCTGACTATTCCTGTCACTACCATTAATAAAAAGGTTATTAAATAACTATTTATAGGTACTTAGCCTGCTCTTAAGTATATTTACCTGGCATTGAATTTTAATTAAAAGATTACAATAGTTACAAAACCATTAATCATAATTACTTTATTCACTGAAGCGATTCAGTTTGCATCTTTTATTTACACGGCAATATAGCCTTCCCGCCATAAATATAAATCAGGTTTAATAAACCAATCAGGAATAGCAATGAACGAATACTTTATGTTTGCCCTGGCACTCTCTCCGTTACTACTGATGGTATTTTTAATATTGAAATTGAAAATGCCTATTCATTATTCCGTGCTGATCTCTTTAGTATTCACCGCGGCGCTGTCGGCTGTGTTCTGGGAGATGCCCGTACAGAATCTAAAAGCCGCGATAGGCTATGGCGCACTGAAGGGATTATGGCCGATTGTGATTGTGATCCTCGGCGCCATCTTCAGTTATAACGTTATGCAGGCGACCAAAGCGCTGGATATTCTGCGCGATATTCTCGCCAGCATTAGCGAAGATAAGCGTATTCAGGTGCTGCTGATTTCATGGTGCTTTGGTGGATTTCTTGAAGCCGCGGCGGGTTATGGTACAGCAGTCGCCATTCCGATCGGTATTCTTATCGCACTGGGTTTCAACCCGCTGAAGGCGGCAATCGCCTCTCTGGTGGCAAATACCGTTCCCACTGCATTCGGCGCGGTCGGGATCCCGGTTTCTATTCTGGCGGAACAGGTTAACCTGCCGGTTTATACCTTAGGCGGAACCATTATTCTGCAGCTTGCGCTGTTTAATATCCTGCTGCCATTTGTGATTATCTGCATTATTGGCGGCGGTCTGAGAGCCATTCGCGGCGTATTTTTAATCACGCTGATTTGCGGTATTACCACGCTGGTTCCGCAGTATTTTGTCGCTATTCATCTCGGCGCTGAATTACCCGCCTTTGCCGGTAGCCTGGTCAGCCTGTTTGCCGTGGCGATGGTTAGCCGCCTGCGCAAAGGGCAAACCGATCCCGAGTGGCGAATTGAAGTCAGCCATAACCGCGAAACCACTCCGCGTTCGGCAAAAGTGTTGTTCCGCGTGGGTTCTATCTATCTGTTTATTTTTGTCTTTATCCTGCTGTGTTCGCCGCTGTTCCCGACGATAAAAGGCGCAGCCTCACAACTGGCCTCGGTGCTGCATTTCACGCTTGCCGACGGCGAAACGCTGGCGCTGAAGGTTGAATGGGTGACCACCCCGGGGATGCTGATCATCTTTGCGACTATTATCGGCGGCTTTATTCAGGGGGCGTCCGCGCGCGGGATGCTGGAAGTGTTTATCAAAACCATTTTCCAGCTTAAAAATTCCATTGTGGCGATTATGGCGATCGTCGCACTAGCCACGGTGATGGATCTCAGCGGGATTATCTCCACACTGGCCCAGTCGATTGTCGATCTGACCGGCAGCTCATACGTCTTCCTCGCCCCGGTGATTGGCGCACTGGGCACGTTTGTTACCGGCAGCGATACCAACTCGAATATTCTGTTCGGCAAACTGCAAACTATTGCCGCCAGCAAACTGCATATCGACCCCAACTGGCTGGCGGCGGCCAACACCTCTGGCGCAACGGGAGGGAAAATGATTTCGCCGCAGAGTATCGCCATTGCGGTTTCAGCCACAAAAATGGACGGTCAGGCCAACCAGATTATGTCTGGCACCATGAAATACTGCTGTGCCTACATAGTGATCCTCGGCCTGAAAGTCGGTCTCTTTTATTACTGGTTTATGGCGTAAGCCATTGTCAACCCCGCCAAATTCGCGGCAATCGTATTTGACGCAATGGTGAACTAAAAGGTTTACACCGACCCGGAATCGGAACGACGTCACTGGCTTTACGATTTGTCGGCGCTGACTACAATAGCGCCGATGTTTCAAATCGAGGATTGTTGTTATGTTGTTCTGGAAAAAGATGGTGAAGAAGTTCGACGCCTTTTCCGCGTTGATCCCACCACGCTACTTCCGGGTGTAATGCCTGATGGCGCTTCGCTTATCCCGCCTACGTTTAACGCTCTTTTGTAGGCCGGACAAGGCGCAAGCGCCGCATCCGGCAGCGACCGCAGAATAAAGCACGCCTTCTTTCACTTACGCAGCCTGCACGCCCTTAACACCCTGACCCACAAACGAAGCCATGCAAAACGGTAGACCAGCGGATGCTGAAATCGTAGCAATGTCAGAAACATAACTCCCCCGCGCTAACGAAACGTTGGCAGCAGACCAAATACATCCAGAACAACCGTCAGATAGACAACTGCTCCGCAGATAATCACCAGGTTAAGCACGGTGTTATTACAGGGCGCGGTATAGCTGCTGGTTGAAAAACGCTTGCGCGCGGCTTTCACCAGGAACGGCGGCAGGATCACACTCCAGATGGTAAAGGCCAGACCGGCGTAACCAATCGCGTGCACAAAACCGTTCGGGAAGAAGAAGCACACGGCGGCTGGCGGGAAGTAGGTCACCAGCGCGGTTTTCAGGCGGCCCATGCCGTCGTCCGGGAAGTGAAACAGGTCGGCGATGTAATCGAACAGACCAAGTGTCGCCGCCAGCAGGGAACTGGCTACCGCGAAGTTGCCGAAAAAGGTGAGGATCAGATCCATATAACGGCTGGTGAACAGCCCGCTGATGGCCTCGACAAACACATCGATATTGCCGCCTTTGGCGATAATCGGCGGGAATGAGGAACGGCTGATGTTACCCATCGTCACGCCCAGCCAGAAAATATACAGCAGCAGAGCAAACAGCGTACCGATGATAATCGAACGCGTAATATTCGAGACTCCGCTTGTGCCATACAGTTTGACCAGGCTCGGCACGTTACCGTGAAAACCAAACGAGATGATGCAGAACGGCAGCGTCATCAGGATATACGGCAGATACTGCGAATTGGGCAACGCCACCGCCACGCTGTCGATGAGTTTTGCCACTTCGATATGGCCAATCAGCCCGGAGAACGTGGCAAAGAACGCCACAAACTTACCGATAATCAGCACGGTAGTGATGCGTCCAACCAGCAGGGAGCTATACCAGGCAATCGCCCCTACCAGCATACTGACGATCACCACCGAGATATTCGCCGGAAAGCGCACGCCGCTGTATTTGAACACAGTTTGTGCCATCACCGCCGACGAACCGGAGATATAGGCATAGGTCAGAATATACAGCACAAAGCCGAAAGCGATACCCACCACGATATTCCACTTCCGGCCTAATAAATCCTGAGTAAAGGTATTAAAACTGGCACCGGCGCCATAATGCAGGTTAACTTCGACCAGCATCAGACCGGTTAATAACATCATGATGGCGATAAACAGAAGAATAACAGAGGCACCGGGGAACCATACGCCGGCCATCGCAATCGGCAGGGAGAACATCCCGCCACCCACTACGGTCGCGATAACCAACATGGTTCCGCTAATCAGTCCGGGGGTACTACTCTGTCGCTCAATGGCATTAATATCCATGATAAATGTTCCTGTAGACTATTCGTTATAATTACAGCTGTCATTTGTACATCATGCGGATAATAAAAATGTCGGAGTCAGGGTTTACTTTTTTTAGTTATGTCACGGTAACGGGCACCGCAAAGGCTTCCTGTTCATGGAAAAGGAATACAAAAAAGCCCCATCAGGTGATGGGGCCATAACTATTTTTTAGATGTAATCAAAGCGTGCAGTAAAGAAACGCAACTGCTTCGGCTCGTAAATAAACTTCAGCCCGCGAATATCTTCTTTGTGCTGGTAAAGTTTAATAATACCGTCAGCTACGACATCCATATGCGCGTAGGTATAAACGCGGCGTGGAATAGTCAGACGCACGGTTTCCAGTTTCGGTCTGTGGTGTTCACCGGTCACGTTATTACGGCCTGCAGAGATTATTCCGCGTTCCATACTGCGCACACCAGTTTCCACATAAATGCTCGCCGCCAGGCTTTGCGCCGGGAACTCGTCCTGCGTCAGATGCTCGCAGAAGCGACGCGCATCGAGGAATACCGCGTGACCGCCTACCGGTTCAACAATCGGTACGCCAGCGGCTTTCAGCTTATCGCCCAGGTAGCGAACCTGCTTCACGCGGTGCTCAATATATTCGTATTGCATGGCTTCGCGCAGGCCAATCGCCATGGCTTCCATATCACGTCCGGCCAGGCCGCCGTAAGATGGCATCCCTTCGTAGACCACGACTAACTCTTTGGCAGAAGAGAACATTTCGTCATCGTTCATGCACAGGAAACCGCCGATGTTCACCAGACAGTCTTTTTTACCACTCATGGTACAACCGTCGGCGTAGCTGAACATCTCATGCACGATCTCGGCGATGCTCTTGTTCTCAAAGCCCTGCTCTTGCTCTTTGATAAAGTAGGCGTTTTCCACGCAACGGGTGGCGTCGTAGAACACTTTAATGCCGTGCGCTTCTGTCAGTTCACGCACCGCACGCATGTTCGCCATGGAGACCGGCTGCCCGCCTGCGAGGTTAACCGTCACCGCCAGGCAGATATACGCAATATTTTCTGCGCCTTTTTCATCAATCAGCTTTTGTAATTTTTTAAGATCGATATCACCTTTAAACGCAATATTCAGACCGGCATCGTGCGCTTCGTCACGAACGATATCGACAAACACCGCACCATTTTTTTCCTGGTGATAACGGGTGGTGGTGAAATACATATTCCCGGCAACATATTGCCCAGGTTTAATAGCCAACTGCGATAACAGGTTTTCTGCGCCGCGGCCCTGGTGAGTAGGAACAATATGTTTAAAGCCGAACAGTTCCTGCACGGTTCTTTCCAGATGATAGAAGTTTTCGCTGCCCGCGTACGCTTCATCACCTATCATCATTCCGGCCCACTGCTTGTCGCTCATTGCGTTAGTGCCACTGTCGGTCAGCAGGTCAATATAAATATCTTTCGAATTTAACAGGAAAGTATTGTAACCCGCTTCCTGCATTTTCTTAAGGCGCTCATCACGCGGGATCATAGATACAGTTTCAACGCTTTTAATACGGAAGGGTTCTGCCGGATAATTCATTTTGTTTCTCCAGTAACAGTGGTCATGTACGTATTAATGTGAAGTAAATCATACCTGGTTCATCAATAAAGTCTGATGAAATATAACTATTCGCCTCCTGAGCCAGGGGGAGAAATAATGTGGAGGCACTATGCAAGATTTGATTGATTATGGAAATAGCCCGGTCAACATTAATCACTGGCAATAATTTAAAAAGCTGTAAATGTGAGTGATGCAAATCACACGTCATTTTTTTACCCGTTAATATTCAACAAGTTTTTTTTTGCGTTTCGATTTGCCATTCGCGGTAGTGCGCCCACTGAGGGGGGAAATACTGAAAACTTAACTTTCCAGGCTGTGCGCATAATGTATTCGTGAATGAGTACACCCCATTTTGTGAGAGTCGGATCACTTCACGGACTTATATTTGTGATTCACATCACCAAAAGTGTAAAGCAAAGTGTACAAAACGGTGTTGTTTCAGAGTTTACTATTTGCTTCAGTGAGTTAGATCGCATTTTTGGCCAGATGCCGACAGGCGTTGTTTTCTGGAAATGGCAGGTATTTAGCAGACTGGAGGGGAATGGATTTATACGGTGAATAATACCGGGTTTATTGGGATGAAGGCGTTTTCTATTTATTCCGAAAGCGTGCTATTCGCGCTTATTTCATATTATTTACATCTGGACTTTCCCCAGTTTACTGGCGTCATTTACAGGGGTTTTATTAGCGCGATGCAAAGGTGTTGGCGCACCAATGCATCGCTGATCGCAGTAACTATTAAAGGAGAATAGTCACCATGACTGATACGCATTGTATTGCAGTTTCATTTGATCCAGAAGTCCACGCCGCAGATAACCGTCGCCTGAAGGTGGGTTATGCGAGCCGTTATCCCGATTACAGCCGTATTCCGGTGAAGTACGTTCGGTTTCCGTCAATTGTGATGAAGGGCCAGTGGCTGAAAGCCGCCGGATTCGACACCGGCACCGACGTTGATGTGCGCGTAATGCAAGGCTGCATCGTATTAACCGCTCGCACCGCCGAACCCGAAGAGTCAGAACTAATGAAATCCCTGCGCGCCGTGGAAAAGCTCTCTGCGCGCAAGCAAAAGCAGGTACTGGAGTTTATCGGGGTGATTGCGGGGAAAGCGTTGAAGGGGTGAGAGTGTGATTGTCATTGTAATTGTAATTGAGGCGCCTGTGGGCGCCTTTATTGAGGAAGCATTTTCATGTGATTTTTTATATCAGCACTAGAATATTTAGCTCAAGAATTAATATCTCTAATTAATAACCAATGTCGATATTCTTATATGCTATTTGAGAAACTGTTACTCAGGTCAACTATTTCACCATCTATTTTTGTTATTTACATGCTTTCATTTCTAGCCATCTTATTTTATTAGAGGATTGCCATGGCCGATATAGAAGGCATTGCAAGAAGGATCTATAACATTACCATTTCACCTGATACAGTCACAGGACTTATCAATGGTGGCCTGTCTGTTCCTTTAGATTATGGATATATGATTTACGGTGTCTTTGATACAGACAGCAGATTTAAACGAGAAACAGAACGTATTCGCATCATGACAGCCATAAAAAATGACATTCTAAATTATGAGAATATCGTCAATGCTGTTTCTCGCATCTTTCATCTTTTTAACAATTTCTTATCCGAACAGGCACAAGATAAAATATACAGAGTCGTTATTACATCTATAGCAGGAAGGATTATTGCAAATACAATCGCCTCAAACATTGCGAAAGCCGTTATCGAAAAAACATCTTTCACTTATGTTGTCTTTAAGGGTAAAGGTAATCCCATAACACTGTTAAGCACCTTCCTTTTATTGGGAGGTATGACCGAACGTTCTATCAGGACATCGGATGGCCTCAGTACAGATGCACCCGAGATATACGAGTTATTAAGACCTCATGACTACGATCTTCTTTATTTCCTTTTCATTGATGCAGTACAACCTTTCGTTGATGCTATACATGCTGGATATACAGAAGGAAAACCTACTTTTATAAAAATAATTGAGTTAGTGGGAGAACATTTAAACGGTAAGTCTAAGGACTGGTAACATGAAAAAACTTATCACCCTAATAATAAATTCATTGTTTTGTGGGTATGTTGCCACCCTTTGTTTAATTTCTCTCATCGAATTCGATTCATGGCAGGATAAAATCCTTGCCATTATTATCATCGTTGGAAGTGCTTATATTATCGCCTTTATAGCCAATAGGTTCTTACCAACAAAGATACACCTGATGGGGGGAATTCTTGATCTATTATCCGGTCCATTGCTAATCGCAGGAGGCCTCGCCTGTTTCGCTTTTCTTGAACCCTGGCCCATAAAAATTATTGGAACATTCGTTTGGATTCTCATCATGCTTTATTTCCCTTCCCGTATAAATATAGATAAGGACTAATCATGTCAAACCCAGCCTATCTGTGGTTAACCGATGCAAATGGCTCCCCCGTAATGGGAAGCTCGCAAGTCGCTGGACGCATTGGTGCTATTGAACTGAAAGCAGTCACTCATCACCTGTCTGTCCCTGTAGATGGGAATACAGGTAGACTGACAGGAACGCGTGTGCACGCGCCGATTACAATACAGAAGGAGTTTGATAAAACAACGCCCCTTTTGTATAAAGCGTTAAGTGAAAGCCAGACATTAAAATCAGCCACAATAAAAATGTATCAAATTCTGGAGGTTGGTATTGAAAGTGAATATTTTAATATCATTTTAGAAAATGTAAAAGTGACAGGAATCACACCAAATTTATTCCCCGGTTCGGGAACAGGAACTCACAATGAAACTATTCAACTAAGATATGAGGCTATTACATGGAAGCACTGCGATGGAAATATCATTTATAAGGATGCCTGGAATCACAGAGTAATTTCGTAACTGCCATTGAGTATTTCACCAGCACAGAAAAATGTGCTGGTTGTGAAAGCATACGTTTTATGAACAAACGAGGTCATTCCTCTCTAATAAACAGTGAGATACACCACCAAAACTTTTGAGTAAACTGATACTGCCATTATTCTTCGTATAATTATTTCCCAGATTTTGTCGATGCAATCAACATCTAATTGCGTCAGTATCCTCTGTAAGCATACTGTCAATCATATAACCAGCGACCTGCACTGGCTGACTCTGCAAGCATTCGCACAGTAAGCGGTTTTGACACTTGTTTGATGGTTTCGTTGGTAAACCACTTTCGATAGATCGCTTCTCTTTCCCACGGGTAATAGGCCTTGAAATCAATGACTGAAACATCAACGTTATATTTCTCTCTAAAATCATCAATGGCATACGGTAATTCATCCCATTCAGCGTAACCTTGCAACGGCGTATCGAGTTCAATCGGGATAGGCTTGAAAGTAAACGTTACTGCGAGAGATAACTCCCCCCGAAAAAATTCCAACACCTCGTTATTCATCACCATCGAAGATCCTTCGATATGCAATAATTTGCTTACTTATCGTACTCCTGCGTCTCCAGTTCGGGGAACGGTAACCGCCATGGCGTATGTGTTTTTTAGAAAACATAAAAGTGACGTCGATAGCGCATCTACCCGTCTTTGCTTGATCAGGTGATATTTTGCGAGCATCATCGCAATTATTTACCCGATAATGAAATCAATGACTTCCAGTAAAACCCTGCAACAGGCAATTGCCGACATCACCATCTGGCGTAAAGGCGAGCAGCGTGCTCCTCACAAGCCTCTGCTGCTGCTTCATGTGCTGGCAGGTTATCAGCAGGGACATGATCGCCTGTTTGACTACGGTTCGGAAGTTCGCGACCCGTTGCAAAGCCTGCTGGAGCGATTTGGGCCACAGCGCGCGCAATACCGCCCGGATATGCCTTTCTGGCGCTTACAGGGAGATGGGTTCTGGGAGCTACAAAACGCCGAGCACTGTTCAACATCCGGTAGCAGCAAGCAGCCCCCTGCCGGGGAACTGGTAACGCACAACGTTGCCGGAGGTTTTGATGAACAACATTTTGCCCTGCTGAAAAAGAGCAAAAACCTCATTAATTCCCTGGCCCAGCAAATCCTCGAGGCGCACTTCACCGAAAGCATTCAGGAAGAGATCGCGGATGAACTGGGATTTGATATCCTGCAAATCCGCAAACATCGGGACCCATTTTTCCGCCAGCAGGTTCTGCGTGCCTATAACTACGAATGCGCCATTTGTGGCTTCAATATGCGCCACGATAGCACTTCAGTTGCGTTAGAAGCTGCCCATATCAAATGGAAACAGCACGGCGGCCCGTGCGAGACTTCAAACGGCCTGGCGCTCTGCGCAATCCACCATAAAGCCTTTGATAAAGGTTCGATTGGGCTGGATGAGAGTATGCGAGTACGGGTGTCACCTGCAGTAAATGGCAGCGGCATGGTGGGCAGACTGTTCTGGGATTTCGACGGTAAATCGATAGCGCTGCCGATGATGCGCGAGAATTACCCAAAAGAAGGGTTTGTGGAGTGGCACAGGAAGGAGGTGTTTAGAGGGTGAGTGCGAAGGCCGGACTCGCCTTTTCTTTTAATATATTGAAAATTAATGGGTTATGAGATTTTATTTTGAGGGTTTGCCCCCAGAATGGGACATAAAATTGAATACTGCGTGGAAGATCACAAAGTTGGGTGATTATTTTCCAGTACCGAAACGCATTCCAGAGTAAGGCTTCTCACGGCATTGCGCCAGTCGAGATGCTAAATCTCCCACATGCAACTCCAGCTTGTGACCATCCGGGTCAAGAAAATAGAAAGATTGCCCTTCGCTTTTGTTGTCTTTCCAGACCGTCACTCCCGCCTTTTTCAGCTTATATGAGAACGGCTCAAAATCCTCTGACGCAATGCTGAATGCGTAGTGGGTGTAGTCACTTTCCTGCGGTGCCACGTAGTTACGGGATACGTCATAAGAAAGGCAGATCCAAAGGTCACCACAGGTAAGGTAAGCACCGGTCTCCCACTCAGCATGTAACTGCAACCCCAGCAAATCACGCCAGAAGGTCAGGCTAGTTTGCAAATTACTGACGGCAAGCGTTAAGTGGTTCAGAGATTGAAGCATAGGGATACCTATTGATGATTAATCATAAACCTGAATAATAATCCTATGTAATTTTACTGAAAAATATTTTTTGCTGAGCTTGCAATGCGTAAAATTTTAATCGAATGATTTAATTTCAGATATGGTTATAAAGTAACAATGCGAGATATTTCCACACCAAATGTCATATCATAATAATTTATCTCGGAAACTCAAAAGTAGGCATAGGTTTTTTTGCACTCATCTGTGTTGAATTTGCCCCACCTCTAAGCCATTCATCGATGTAATCAATAAAATCGACAAAATCAATACTTTTAAGTTTTATTGCACACTCCCATATAATCAGAACGCGGATATTTTTAGATGCAAGAACATCTTGATTTCTGATATCTCTCTCTTGATTTTTATTGATTTTATCTTGCCAGTATGATTCATTATTTTTAGGAACGTGAGAAATAGGGCAGCCGTTGCCATGTCCATGCCAAAAACAGCCATGGATAAAAATGACTGCATTGTATTTTGGGAAATACATATCTGGTCTTCCAGGCAAACCACTATTATGCAATCGATAACGAAACCCTCTTGCAAACAACGGCCTCCTGATTCTTAACTCAAGCTTGGTGTTTTTTGATTTAAATAACCTCATATTAGGCATATAAGCACCTTCGGTTTCCAAATCTATAATAGCAGCTTATACCATTAAGCAATATATTAACACCTAACTTTATAACAATAAACACTATCTAACCTGCTGTGGTATCAGGCCTTACTTGCTGATATATTAAAAAGTAAATTGATAATTAATAAGTTATCATGTAAAATAGTAGGATCGTACAGCGATATATTTAGTAAAAATTTAAGCTAACTTGATAGGTATAAAATGTCCACAATGAAACCCGCTATATTTTCATTCTTTTCAGGATCAGGTTTTCTTGACCTAGGCTTCGAAAATGCCGGGTACGAGGTGGTTTTCGTCAATGAATTCCATCCTCCCTTCATGGACGCGTATAAACACTCAAGAAAAAAACTTGGCAAACAACCACCGCGCTTTGGATATGCTCCAGAAAGCATTGAAACTATTGAGCATTCGGTGATTAAGCATAGTATGAAAACGCTTAAAGGTGAAAATCGGCTCGTGGGCTTCATTGGTGGGCCACCATGCCCTGACTTTTCTGTTGCCGGCAAAAACAAAGGCAAAGATGGTGAAAATGGCAAATTATCACAAAGTTACATTGACCTGATAATTGAAATGATGCCTGATTTCTTCCTTTTTGAAAACGTAAAAGGCTTATACCGGACTCTTAAACATAGAGAATTTTTCGAACAAATTAAGAATGAACTAGCTTCAGCAGGATATATCCTGCATGAAAGATTGATTAATTCAATTGAATACGGTGCGCCTCAAGATAGAGAAAGGATTATTTTAGTTGGTTTTCTTGATAAGTCTTTAGCCAAAAACTTCGAATGGAGCGGTCAAATATACCCCAATAAGAAAGCTTTTCAGTTCCCTTGGCCAACAACAAACACATACGAAGAAGACTCAAGTATGGAATGCCCGCAAGGTATTCCAGAAGAACTTACTATAGAATACTGGTTCGAGAAAAACGATGTTAGCAATCATCCAAACGCTAAACATGTATTTACGGCCCGAGCCGGTTTAGCAAGATTCCAGTCAGTAGAAGAAGGCGATGATAGTAAAAAATCATATAAAAGGCTTCATCGCTGGAGATACTCTCCGACAGCAGCGTATGGTAACAATGAAGTTCATCTTCATCCATACAAGCCTCGTCGCATTACGGTCGCTGAAGCGTTGGCAATCCAGTCCTTGCCAAAAGATTTTGAGCTACCAGGAGATATGACTTTATCGAATATGTTTAAAACAGTCGGCAACGGAGTTCCCTATATCGCCGCGCTCGGTATTGCCCAATCAATTTTGCAACATTTAGGATACAGTAATGAGGATAACAGCATCGAATCTGGTTCAGGCGATTTCGAGCTTACCCAAAAATACGCTGTTTAATTATGTAAACGATAGGAATAGCGGGAAGATTGAAATCGTACGTATCCAACATCCCGAAGGTCCTATCGAAATAAAGAGATTTGATCCCAAGAAGGGTCAAACTCAAGCAACAGCCAAAACAGAGAGTATTTCGACTCAAATGCTTTGGCGACTTGCAAATGCACTCGAAGAAAACAGACCTGTCAACGTTGAAAGGGTTTTCGGTGCCAGTTACAACACCCGCTCGGTATTGGAGAGCTTGCTCGCGCATACTCCAGAGTTCTATTGGTGTAGGCCAGCCAGACTGGAAATCATGAATGCACAAAAGTCTATAAAGCCAGGGCATAAGCATCTGATTTTTCTGCCCGATATGCCACATACTAATGGTTTGTTAGTTGAGCACCAGACTAATATTGTCGTCTCTGAAATGAGCTTCGATGTTGTCCACCAAAGCGTCGATATTGAGACCATTAAGCCGACTAAAGGCATGACTATTGAAGAAAAAAGACGTCATGCTCAGATACAAATTGCTTTAGTAAAAATAGGTTATTGTTTAGGTTTAGATACTTGGGTAGCAGCCAATGATCGTAGCTTGCAATATAATGGTAAAGCTATAGCCCAAATGGATGGAGTAATAAGTTCATTATCAGATGAACAAGTACTGCAATCATATAATGATGCAATTAAAGATGCCCGTCTAATAGACTGCATTTGGTTTAGGGATGGCCGCATGATGCCAGCTGTAATGGAGATTGAACACAGTACTGGTATAAAAAGTGGACTTACCCGCATGAAACAATTTTATGATCATGCACCGAGGTTACAAGATATCCGCTGGACTATCGTTGCTCCTGATGAATATAGAGCAAAGGTGATTGAATTTGCAAACATGCCACAATTTAAGGAATTAAAATCTCGGTTTTTTCCATATTCAGCAGTAGAAGAACTGTATTCGCTCTGTGAAAGAAGAAAGCCAAAGGGAGTTTCAGACGATTTCCTAGATTCATTTATGGAAGAATGCGTTTCATAAATATATTTCTGCCAGGGGATATAAAACATATCCCCTAAATATTTTCAAAGATGTTCCCCTATATGGGCAATTGATATTTTAGGTTTTTTTGAGTCTATTTTATTAAAAAAACCAAAGTATATCCTATTAAAATAATAGGTACCATTTCCATTAGCACCATCTACTCTTTCTAATTTGTAATGATATTCACAGTTCACGTTTTCATATACTACATCATCAATAACAAAGTCTCTTTTTAGTGCCTTTATCTTTCTTTTATTTTTCCCTTTACCTTCGGCTGTAACAGGAAATTCTAGTGAGGCATTCATATTATCTATATTATTTTGTGAATCATGTGGGATGATATTATAACAATTAGCAAAACATAAAAATCGTGATATTGCTCCTTGAAAATTTCTATACCCACCATCCATCTTTCTAATACTATCAAAAGTTTTATATTGACTATGGAGAGGATTATCGAGGAAAATTATATTGTTATATATATTCTGTATGTCTTTAGAATATTCTGAATGCTCTCGTTTATTTTCTGATAAAATCCTAGTGCAGAATTCAACAAGAGTATTCTCACATGATATTCTCGCTTCAACCCTTAATAGTGGAAACTCTGTACTTCCGGATATATATATTCCAAGCCAGCGACCATAGTACTCCGGAGCATCATCGTTTGCTAACACAATTGCGTTTTCTGAATCAACATCAGTCACATTTATATTGCTAATTCCATCATAAAATTTACTCATTGCCCAGCCACTGTCCAAAGAGGCAGAATACAACTTAGGAGCAATTGAATTATAAAAATCGGAGCATAGAGAAAATACTATAAAATCAGAGGTCATCTTTCCTTTTAATTTGTTGAAAATATCCACATTAAACAAAATATCATCAATGGAGTTCTCAAAATTAAAGCTATCTGGTGTAAGACAAACATTGGCTTTCATAGCATCATCCCAGACGATTATTTTTAGGCAAGGTTCCAGTCATTAATGTATACATATCTTGAGATTGTTGGTCAAAAAAGCCTTCAGGCCATTTAGACAACTTTCCTTCATTATCGATATCTATTTTCGTTACTTCTGTGCAATCATTCACTTTAGATATATAGTAGAGCGTAAACAAATCTGGAGAAAAGTATTTACTTGTTTTTGAAATAACTCTTATTCCATTGAGTAAATGATCACTATGCGTTTCAATTATCACTTGCACTCCAGCTTCAGCCGTCAAAGCAATTAAACGCCCTAGATAGCTTTGTCCTCGTGGATGCAAATGTGCCTCCGGATTTTCAATTATCACCAGATCACCTTTATTTGCCAAGATTAAAGCGGTGACAATACCCAAGGCATAAGTATATCCAAAGCCAATATTTATTGGCTTAGTTTGATGCCCATTTCGAGTAACAATTGAATTAAAAGCAATATTCGCAGAATCTTCCACTTTGGGTATTATTTTATAGTCTGGTGAAATCTCCTGCATCCAAGAAGTTATATTCATAAAAGCGTTATTATCTTTTACATTATGATGTTTTCGAGGATCCTGCTTATTTTTATTTCCTGAAATAAAAAGATGTCTTCTGTTTGCCAGCCCTTCTAGGACTTCAACTGTATATTCTCCTTGTTTTCCTAACCAATCTTGATGGTAATTATGGTTGGAGAGGGGCATATTATCTCGCGGTCCATAGCGATCCGCCTCAAGAAATTGGAATTTAAACCCCTTTTTATAAAGGCTTTTAACTCCTCTCAATTCCCCCCCTTTACTTATTATTGGCAATTCATTCTTATTAGGCAACTCATCCCTATAAAATCTACCTTCGGTGCCATATCCCCATAACACTTCATTTTTCTGAAACTTTAAACCAATAAGTAAGTCATCATCCTCTCTATTATCATAATTATGGATGTCATCTATAGAACCAATATGTACCAAATCTCCATTAATTTTCAGTGCTTCATTAGAATGAATATTTGTCTGTAAGAACATGCCTATTGCTTGAATTGCTGTACTTTTGCCAACTGAGTTATTACCACAAAAGACCGTCAAATTTGAAAAAACAAACGACTGTTCTTTATAAGATTTAAAGTTTTTTAGTTTCAATTCCTCAATAAATAACATTACTCATCTCCTGTATATTTTGAAAATGAAATGCCAGTGCTCTTTTCCAATATAGCGGAAAAGGCTGAAAATCTATATAAAACTGTAATTCTTTTCCCTGTTGATGTTGAAATTGAATCCCTAAAACCTCTATTTGAATCTCTGTATGCTTGAGACGTCCATTCAGCATATTCTGGGGAATTATTCTCAATGGCTGTATATAAAAGGTCTAAAAATTCAGACTGATTATTTTTAAGAGTTATTTTTTGTTCCGCAGATAGAATAGAAAAATAGTATATAACGATCTCAAATAATTGTTTACTTATTGGAGCATTCTTGTTGGCAGGTTCTTTAACAAAAGCAAAATCACCAAAAATTTCCTTGGCTAAAATCAACGCAGCATTATATTTATAGTATAGCTCAATATATTGCTTGCTTTTTGCATTAATAGTTGCTTGTCCAGAATCAATATTCTCTTCATTATCCAAAATAAGGTTGTATTTATTTAAAAGCCGCATTGTTTGAGACAGAAAAGAGTCGTATGAATTTTGAGAATAATTTTCATAACCTTGAACCATGAATGATAACGCAGATAAGCACAGCTCCATATCTTTTTGTCGATCAGGTTTAACTTTGTTCCTTGTTGCATTTTTAAATGAATCGAGCGATGCAAGATATCTCAAAAACTTAACACTCGATCCTTGATTAAGTGCCGATCGAATTTCCTGATCGCTAAGTTTAACTCCATAGGTATTAATTCTATGGAACAACTCCACTATCATATTTGAATTTTCATCGTTCACATCAATAAGATAAGCTGTTATCGCATATTCACGAATATCTCGTTGTTCAGTACGTGATAAATCTTTAAAATATTTCCCATTAAGATTTGGCAATACCTCTAGATCAGTTAACGGAAAATATCCGCTTATGAAGTCATAAATTGATGTTATTCTTTGAAGACCATCAACAACAATCCAGGTATCACCTTTTTGCCCAAAATAAAAGACAGGGATAGGAAGTCTCATTAAAATTGATTCGATCAATTTTGCTTTTTTATCTTGTTTCCAAATTCGATCTTTTCTTTGAAAATCCGGTTGGAGCTCAATATCACCAAATTGAACCCGGTCAAATATTAGTGATAAAGTTGGTGTAAATGGTATTACTTTTATAATTCCGTTTTTTTTAACAGAATCACTATCGAATTCCTTCTCATCAGCGTCATCTTCTATATCATCACCTGAATCGATACCAGTATTATCCGGATTGTCAAGTGCGTCTTCAAATGAATTATAGTGATTAATATTTAACTCAATGCCACTATTAAAATCATTTTTATCATCCAATGAAACGATAGCCTCAGATAAAGAATCATTAATTTCTTTTAATAGGCCAAGAGAACTCTCCACTTTTATAGCAGATAACTCTCCAGGATACTTCTTCAGCACAACATCGTACGCATCGTACATATCTTGCAAGATTCTGTTCTGCCTTGCATTTAACTCATCAAGATTTAGGTTTAAAAACTTATCAACCTGCTTTCTTAAAAGCCTGAAATCCTGTCCTTGAACTTCTGAAAGAGTCCCAGCATCATGAACATTTTTATTTCGAAGCAAAATGTGTTTTTTATTTTTATATTTAAAATATTGTATATATGGCAGGTTGGCGAAAATAGTTTCCGGATGGTTCCGGCTAGAACCACTACCAAAAAGGGATTGATCTACATTACAAAATCCTTTTCGGTTTAGATCATTAATAATTGCACCAATCTCCGTTGAGATGGTTCTTCCTGTTGTTTTTCTATCTTTTGGGCTAAAAACAAAATATTTCCCAGCATCTCTGTCAATTTTTGTGACATAGAGAACACCTGTACTGGAATTAATTGGCTGTAACTCAAGACCAATCAGCATAGTTTCAATATCAGTAAGCACATTGTCTAAGTTAATCATTAAGTGCCGTCTCATCTATTTAAAAAACTTCCACGCATAATAACACGACATCCAGCCAATACAAAATACTTAAAAATCATAATGTTAGATAGTTAACCTGCAAATAAAGTAACTTGTATACCAATTTAATCGTTTAACTCCCTAAACTTATAGTGGGTTCAGCATTTTTTGTTCAAGAAACATTAACTAGCATCTAATAATTTAAGGAACACCCTATGCCCCCACACAAAATCCGCCAGGAGTGGCTGACGCTGGACGAGGCCGCAGAAGTCATCCGGCAGCACAACATCACGTTGCTGCCTGCCGACCTGATCCGCCATGCCCTGCACGGCGATCTGTCGCTCTCGGTCTACTTCCCTTCACCCGTCCTTCTGAGACCACTCAATCCCCCTTGCCGCTTTGCCTGCCGATTCAGCAAGCCGCCCTTTCCGCCTTCGCAGTGCAACAAACCCGGCAACCGCAAAGTGATGGCGAACTCTCCGCCGTGCAGACGCGACCCGACTTTGCAACTGACCACCAGTCATCTGTGGAATTTGCCGTTAATCGGCCTTGAACGCCTGCTGCTCCACCAGCAACTGGCGAAAACGTTGAATCGTCCTTGCCCCAAAGATACCCACTGCTGCAACCAGATTGGCATCGTGGTCTGCGATGAGAACGACAGCTACTACCAACTCTGTTGCCGCAAATCGTTGCGGGAGCTTTTACTGGAACTGCTCGCCACGCAAAACAACCTCCAGGAAGAACTGCATCTGCTGATTGGCCAGCTGTATGGCAATGGCCGCGATAACCTGAAATCCCGGCTCAGTCTGTCCGTCTGCTACCTACAGGACACGCTGCCTCCAGACGCACTGTTCGTCATCCGCCGCATCCACCTGGAGGCTTTTCTGGATCACTATCAACCCGAATCAAAGGAACGGATCACCTCCGCGCTTTCCCGTTTGCTGTGGCTGGCCTGCAAACACAACCCGCAACTGGACGATGAAATGCTGGAGCATCCCTACAAACTGCTGAACATTTTCGAATGCTGGGCGCGTGAAGAAGGTATGCACCTGCCGCTGAGCCCCGAGACGCTGAAAACCGCCCTCCAGCGCGGCGCACCGCCGTAACGCGATCAACTAACCCTTTCAACTAACAACTCTCACTAACCCAGATAAGGATTTTTACTGCCTGGCAGGGACGCTGCTGCTTTGATAACCACGCCCAACGTGCTGATGTGAACGAACTTGGACACAGGAGGAATGGTTATGAACAGCGACAGATTTTTACGCTTACGCCAGGTGGAAGACAAAATCGGCTTCGGTAAATCGTGGATTTACCGGCAAATCCAGCTGCAACAGTTTCCGCCGTCCATTCGACTCAACAGCCGCCACGTCGCCTGGCTGGAAAGCGAGGTGGATGCCTGGATCCACCAGCGCATCCGGCTTACCCGCGATGTCTGAATGCCGGAGGAAGATTATGTGCGCTTCACATCTGCTCAATCGCTGGCTTCACGGTGCCAGCACTACCGGAGAACAGGAGATGGTCCAGGTCAGTCTGGAGCAAATCCAGCCGTTCTCCCTCAATCCCCGCGTCACCCGCAACCCCGGCTATGATGCGCTGAAAGCGTCAATTCTCGCCCGTGGGCTGGATAACCCGCCGGTGTTGACCCGTCGCCCCGGTGATGAAAAGTATATGCTCGCCAGCGGCGGGAATACGCGCCTCGCCATCCTCAATGAACTGTGGCAGGAGACGCAGGATGAGCGTTACCACCGCGTCTGCTGGCCGTTCAGACCGTGGCCGGAAACGCTGTCAACGCAGCAGGGCGAAGTCCAGTGCCTGATCGGCCATCTGGCGGAAAGCGACCTGCATAACGGATTGATGTTTATCGAACGGGCGGAAGGCATTCTGCATCTGCGCGATCTTTACCAAGAGGCAGGCATTGAATGCGTGACGCAACTGGCGCTGGCGGAGCAACTGACCCGCGACGGCTACCCCATCAGCCAGTCGCAAATCAGCCGGATGCTACAGACCGTCGACTGGCTGCTGCCCTGCATTCCGAATGCGCTGTACGGCGGGCTCACCCGAACGGTTATCGATCGCCTGCTGGCGCTATGCAGTGCAGCGGAACAGGTCTGGGTAAAGCTGATGCCGCTGGAACGCCAGCCGGAATTTGCCGACCTGTTCAGCACGGCCCTCGCCACCTTTGACGGCGATCCTGAAGCCGTGGTGCCGCCTCTGGTGCAGGATGAGTTGCTCGGCGAGATGAGTAGCCGCAGCGGCATAAGCTGGAACACGTTACTGGCAGAACTGACCGACGGCCAGAGCAAGCGGCAGGCGCTGCTGGGACCACCAGCCGAAAAAGTCCTCTGGCCGCCACCGCCGGAAACGGAAAAAACACCACTCGAACCCGGCGGGCCAGCGCCGTCGCCGCTGGTGAATACCGCCCGCTCGTTGTGTGCCTGCTGGGGACTGGACGCCGGTATCCAGCCGGACGACAGCGCTCCGGCCGGTTTCACCCTCGCGCCCTGCCACGATTTTCCCCATCCGGCGGCACAGCGCTGTTACCAGGTGCTGGCCGCCCTGAATGGCGATACCAGCACGCCGATGCCCGCCCTTGAGTTGTTGCTGTCGCCGGACTACGACAACGCTCAGATCCAGCAACTGATGCAGCTTATCAGCCTGTGCCGCCAGCGACGGCTGCGGGAGATTCGTCATGACGCCCTCAGTTAACCAGGCAGTACTCACCCACATCGTCCAGGCGCTGAAGGAGGGGCAGATCCGCTACTGCGAATCGCTCGGCTTCAGCCCGCAGGAGCTGTGCGAGCTGACGCGCCTCACCGCCGATGACATCCTGTTTCTCAGCAACAGCGCGGTGCAGTTCATCACCACCCACATTGACCACGAGATGCTGGGTCGGATGCTGGCGAGGATGGAGCAGGAGCGACTGTTCCAGCAGCGTCTGGAGCAAGCCCTGTCGCTCGGCGCGTCCATCGAGTTCATCAATCACTATTTTGGCCTTTCCACGCCGGAGGTCTGCGCCCGGCGGCGGCTGATTGGCCTGTTTGTCCGGCAAGGGCGCAACAATGCTCCAGATGAGCAGGTGGAAACGCTGGTATGGAATGAGTGGCAGAAGACGGGCGTGAACAAGCTCGACTCACCCGAAGCGCTGACCGCCATGATGGCGATGGCCCGCGAGCATGACCTGTCGCTGACGGTTATCTGGAACCTGCTGCGCCTGTGGACTCAGGAGAAGCTGCTGCATGAAAAGTGACGATCGGCTGCTGTTTCTCGGTAACCCGCAGCAGAGCGTGCCAAAGCGCCTGCTGCTGGCGCGCAACCTCTCACCGCGCGACAAGTTCGCGTGGCAACTGCTGCGCCTACACGCCCGCGACGATGGCAGCGGCGTCTTTCCCTCCTACAACGACCTGCAGGGCTGGCTCTCCGACCAGCCTGAGGGCGAGAAGGCCTCGCGCAGTACCGTCAGCAACGCGCTGATGATGCTGCGGATCACCCGCTGGCTGAGCCTGTGCCAGCGACTGCGCGACGAACAAAGCGGCAGGATCACCGGTAACCTCTACGCCCTGCATGATGCACCACTGACTCATGCCGATGCCTGCCGGATGGACAGCGAATATCTGGCGCTGCTCACCGCCTGCTCCCGCCATCGCAACCGACGCATCCGAAACATCGCTATCGGGCTGCTGCTCACCTTGCAACAACCTGTGGACAGTGGACGAACCTGCACTGAGTCTCCATTGAAGACCCCTCCGGGTCTTAATCGAAGACTCAGTAAAAAATGCCCGAGTCTTCAATTAAGACTCAGTGATGTGGCGAGGGCTGGCGGGCAGCCGGAGCCGCCTTGCGTACATACTGGTACAGATTTAAACAATAAACATCAAAAGCGTACGCAACTGCTGCACTGGCCTGTGGATAATCCCTTCAGCGCCAGCGAGCGCCGCGCCGCCGAACGCGCGATGCGCAATCTGGAGCCCTCCCTCTGCCAGCAGGTGCTGGACGACTGCCTGTGGCGGATCGCCGCCCACGATATCCACCGCCCCCTCGCCTATCTGCTGGCAACGCTGGAGAAAGCCAGACGGGGCGAGTTCAATCAGCTTCGGCGCAGGCGCAGATAGCCCTGATTTTATGCGCACCGCATAAAGCCGGTGTACCAGCTATCAATCAAACCTCATTCATCGGCGAAATTAACTTTCTGTGAACCAAATGGGTTTCCCGTCGCCTGACTCATTGCACGGACCGACACTGCGGGCATCTGAATCCATGGAGAATTTCCGATGCCTGGCACAAACCTTTTCAGCGATATCCGCATCACCCTGCACACCCGCGTCACCGCCCGGCTTTGGCAGGCGCATCCCACCGGAATGCTGCTCTGTCTGGCGTTACTCAGGCGTCTGCTGCGCGCCGAAGAGGCCGACGATCCGTGGGCCGCCCACTGGCTGAAGCAACTGCGCATCCGCCTGAACCTGATCGCGCACCTGCTGAAGCAAAAAAACCGTCGGCTGGACCAAGCTTTCGCCAGCCTGCCGGACGCTATCCACACCACGCAGGTCAGTAACCCGTCCCCGACCGAATTCATCCTGCCGCTGGCGCTGTTCTCACCGCCCGGTTCGCGCCTGCTGCAACAGTTGATTGATTACGATCTGCTGGTCCGCCGCACTCTGCTTGCCTGGCATCTCGGCCTTATCACCCAGGCGGAAAAGCGCGATTTCATTGCCACGATTCCACGCCTGATGCTTCAGGTGTTCAGCTTCGTAAACCGCTTTCGCACCACTGGCGTGACCCGCGCTGACGTGCGGGCGAACAGTCCGCTGGCGCAGACGATGGCGCATAAGCTCGGGAATTTGCCCAAAAAGATGCTTGCGGAGATACAGCGCGATGTTCAATGACGATGATGATGAACGCTCCGCCCGCAAAAGCTCGCTAAAGGGCCTTTTAAAGGCCTTTAAGGGTAAGGGAGAGCTGCTAGCGCTGGTGCGGGAATTACAGACGCTGCGCATGCAGTTGCAACTACGCCAGCCGATGCTGAAACAGGCGGTGTATGAACTGCCGGGGCGTAACGTACCGCTGATCCTGTGCAGTAATCCGGCACGCTCTGGCGTCAGCTATCTGCGCTGGCGTAACCTGGACAACAACCGTTCGGGAGGCGTGGCGTTGCAGGAGGCCATTCAACAGCCGGACGCGAGCGATGAACTGCGCGACGCGCTGATGGCGCTCGAATGGCAGCGACAGGTGCTGAATACGCAGCTTTCAGTGGTGATGTTTATGCTGCGGCGGATACGCCCATTAACCACGCTGGTTTAAAATTTTGCGCAAAGTTAAACCCTGAGTGTCACGTTAGCGATTGTTTTAAACTCAGTTCATGCACCTAAAAACAGGCACTATCCGCTTAATGCACGTTTTAAGGTGCAATTTTTACCTTCTTCCTCCAGTTTCCCCTGTCGCCTTATCCCTCCGGAACACCATGCTGAACTCCCTTTCACCGGAGACAGCCCATGCAACTTTACCTGTGCGAAAAACCCTCTCAGGCGCGCGATATCGCCCGCGTTCTTGACGCCCGTAACCGCAGCGATGGTTACCTGCATAACGCCACCGTAACCGTCACCTGGTGCTTTGGCCATCTGCTCAGCATGGCCGCGCCGGAGGATTACGATCCGGCGCTGAAACACTGGCGGACGGAACAACTGCCGTTTATTCCCCCGGCATGGCGGCTGGTGATCCGCCCGGAGGTGCGCAAGCAGTTCCGTATCATCAAGAAGCTGCTGAAACAGGCGGATGCGGTTGTAATTGCCACCGACGCCGACCGCGAAGGCGAAACCATTGCCCGTGAAATTCTGGAGCAGTGCCGCTGGCGCGGCCCGGTCCAGCGACTGTGGCTGTCGGCGCTGGATGAGGCCAGTATCCACAAGGCACTCGCCGCGCTTCGCCCCGGCGACAGCACGTTTCCGCTGTACCAGGCTGGACTGGCGCGCGCCCGCGCTGACTGGCTGGTCGGCATCAACATGACCCGCGCCTGCACGCTAATGAACCGGCGGCACAAAGGCGTGCTCTCTGTGGGCCGGGTACAGACGCCGACCCTGCGTCTGGTCGTGGAGCGCGACCGGGAGATCTCCCGCTTCACGCCCCGCCCCTGGTGGCGGGTAGATGCCCGATTGCATACAGGCGGCAATTCCTTTCTGGCACAGTGGCAGCCCGATGGAGCTTACTGCGATGACGAAGGGCGCTGTATCCGCGAATCCGCCGCCCGCGAGGCCACCGCGCACCTGCAACAGGCCGGAACCGCGCTGGTACTGGATGTGACCACCCGGCGGGAGAAAACACCGCCACCGCTGGCCTTCACCCTCAGCGCCCTGCAGCAGATCTGCTCAAAACAGTGGGGCATGAGCGCACAGGAGGTACTGGATATCGCCCAGCGCCTGTATGAAACCCATAAAGCCACCACCTATCCGCGCACCGACTGTGGCTGGCTGCCGCTCTCGATGCACGCTGAAGCGCCGCAGGTGCTGGCCGCACTGGTCTCCAGCGACGCCTCACTCCAGCCCCTCGCCACGCAGCTTAATCTGCAACAACGCTCACGACTGTGGGACGACAGCAAAATCACTGCCCACCATGGCATCATCCCGACCCGTAAAACGGTAGATCTGACGCAGATGAATGAATGCGAGCGCAAGGTCTACGGCCTGGTACGCAGCCATTTTCTGGCGCAGTTTCTGCCGGACCATGAGGTGGATAAAACGGAGCTGCGTCTGAACTGCGCCGGGGAAACGCTGACTGCCCGTGGCTCAGTAGTGATTGTCAGCGGCTGGCGACAACTGTTTTTGCGCGAGATGGCAACCCAATCACCGGAAGAAACGCAGGCACTTCCCGCCCTGCAACAGGGGCAAACCTGCGAGGTGGAACAGGTGGACGTTCGCGCCCGCCAGACCCAACCGCCGGAGCACTACACGGAAGGGACGCTGATTGCCGCGATGAAAAATGCCGCCCGCTTTGTCAGCGATGAGCGCCTGAAGCAACGGCTGAAGGAGAACGCGGGCATCGGCACCGAAGCCACCCGCGCCGGGATTATCCAGACGCTCCTGAAGCGCGGCTATCTGATTAAGCAGCGCCGTTTCCTGCTGGCAACGAATACGGCCAGCACGCTGATTGATGCCCTGCCGGAAGCACTGAAAGATCCGGGCACCACTGCGCTGTGGGAGCAAATGCTGAATGAAATCGCGATGGGGAAAATGGGACTGGAGGCGTTTCTGACGCAGCAGCAGCAGAACGTCACTGAGCTGATTAAGTCGTTACGGAATGAGTAAATAACCTGTTTCCTACATCACACTTTTACTTTTCCCTGATTGCTCGTTCAAATTGGCAGTCTGATGATCCTCTCTGAGGAATATTCCTCATTTTTCGGAGTGTTAAGATGGCCAAGAATACCGGAGACGGTTATCGCAAGGGCTCTGTTACAGACCGCACACAGGTTCAGAATCCGCAGAATGGCAACTACACCAAACGCGATACAACGACAGGTCGCTTTATCGACCAGAAGCAGGACGGCACTCCCTTTAAAGGTGTCGCCAAAGAAGTCGATGACCGCCGGAAATAATCTTTAGCTACCTTTCAGGGCCTTAGTGATTAAGGCCTTTTTGCATTCTGTACTACCAACTCTCACACCTTAAAAACAATTCCCACTTTCACTTCCCCCAGCCAAAGATTCAACTAAACGGGTCAACCCAAAACCCGCCATGCATTCCTGAAACGCGGAGGCGCACAGCGCGGAATGCCCGTACTGCCAGTAACTCAGACGCTTACCAGCCGATGAGCCAAACCCGAAGCGGGGCATCCCCGCGCATGGGGCGCTCCGAATCTTCAACACGGAGATATCGCCATGAACGATACCCACTACTTCAACCTGTATACCAGCGGTCTGGGCTACCTCAACCGGATCCGGGAAGTGACCCCGAAAAAAGGCGAGCCGTTCCTGTGCTGCGACATTGCCGCACTACGGGGCGAAGCCAGCAACGCGGAGCACACCTGGTTCGACTGCCGCGTCAGCGGCAAGGAAGCGCAGAAACTGGTGCGCCGCTGTATCGACGCCTGCGAGCAGAAACGCAAGGTCCTTATCCAGTTTCGCCTCGGCGATCTGTATGCCGACACCTTTGTCTACAGCAAAGGCGACCGTAAAGGCGAAACCGGCGTCAGCCTGAAGGCCCATCTGCTGCAAATCGGGCTCATCAAAATTGACGGTGAAGAGGTTTATCGGGCAGAACGCGAAGCTGAATCCCAGCCAGCGCCTGCCGCGCCGCCAGCAGAGCCTGTAGCGCAGTTCTGACGCACAGCATTCACCCTGCCGGGGAAATTCCCCGTCGGGGCGTTTCCCTAGTTTTTTACCGGAGAGACGCATGATGAATACCGTATTTGACTCACGTGAAGAAGCCCTTGACCAGGGCGCGCTGTTTAATCTGAATGACGCAGCGATAGCGGCCAGACTGCCGATGGAACTGGCCATTACCCCACCGGCCCACAGGACATGTCTTGAAGGCCGGGATGACAACGCCATGCAGAATTTACTGAAAGGCGTTGAAATGGCTGCGGTCGTGGCCTTTGTCTCGCAAACGCCGCCGCAGCGCATCATTCGTATTGATTACCGCTCGGTGCTGTCGCAGAAAACCAACGGCAGCACACAGCAGCAAACCGTCAGATTGACGTTACGCGTTCATTTTTCTGAGCGCGGCATCCCCATCGCCGCCACGCTTGGGCTGATGGGGGAAAAATTCCCTTACTGATCTGATTTTGCGCCCGGAGTAACGGGCGCTATTTTTTTACATGGCAAACAGTTGCCGGTGGTCCCTTGCCCCCCTCATCCGGCACGCTCCTGTAAAAGTACTGTGGAGGATGCGATGAAACGACTGCTGCCAGCTCTGCTTCTGTTCATTTTCAACGGCGTGGCCGCCTCGCCAGTCACGCCTTTCGTAGTGCGCTACGACCGCTATCTGCTGGTCAGCACGTCACCGCAACATCCGCCACTCGAACAGCTTACTGCCCTGTCCGTTCCGCCCGGTTTTCACCCGACGGTAGGGGAAGCGTTGCAGTACCTGCTGCGCGACAGTGGCTGGTCTTTGTGTCTTGCCGATGCGCGCCGGGCGCAGCTTTATGGGCTCCCATTACCGCTGAGCCAGTACCACACCGGTCCGCTACGCCTGAAGGCCGCCCTGCAACTGCTGGCGGGCCCGGCGTGGCGGATAATCGCTGATGAGAACCGCCGCGAAATCTGCTTTACCGGCAACAACTCCCTGCCCCCGACGGTGGCTTACCGTCATCCCGTGTCTCTCCGCCCTTTAGGGCCGTTAACGGCCCCGTTTTTTCTCGCCGGAACCGTACAGCGCGGTGATATCCGTCTGGCGGTTATCGTGCCGCCGGAGGCCGTTTACCTCCATCAAGTGGTTTGGATGCGCAGGGGAGAACAGTGGCACGGCTGGCGGCTGGAGCGACTTGATGAGTACCGGGCGGTATTCCGCCACGGCAAACGCCAGCTAACGCTGAAGATGCCGGAGTAAGCGATGAAACGCCTGATTATCCTGTTACTGTTCACCACCAGCGTGCTAGCGCAGCCGCTTCAGATGCAGACCAGCCAGAACGTGGACTCAGCTCTCAGGCAGTTGACCACGCAACAGCAGGCCACCGTCTGGGGCGTCACGCCGGAGGAGTGGCAGCGCTATCTCATGCTGAAACAACAGGTGCGCGGCGTCTGGTCGCCGGGGCTCGATCCGCTGACCACGCTGGGCGTTGAAGCCGACACTGACCACGAACGTCAACGCTTCGCCGAACTGCTGGTCAGGCAGGAATACCAGCGGCTGGAGAAGGAACTTGCCTTCCAGCGTGCCTATGATGCCGCCTGGCAGCGCCTCTATCCGGGCCTGACGCCGCTGAAAACCACCTCCGCCAGCACTTCCCGCGTTTCGCTGTTCGTTAAAGATGACTGCCCGCCCTGCGACAGCCTGCTGCGTACCCTGCTGGCACAACAGCGTCCGCTGGATATCTGGCTAGTCAGCAGTGAGGGTGATGACAACCGGGTGCGCCGCTGGGCGATGGCGCATGGCATTGATGCAAAACTGGTAAGTGAACACAGCATCACGCTTAACCACGACGCGGGCCGCTGGCTTCTGTTGGGGCAGAGCAAAATCCCGGTGGCGCTGGAACGTAAGGGGGAGCAATGGCGCGAGGTCCTGCCCTAATCCTGCTGCTGCCTTGTCTGGCGCTGGCGCAGCCGCTGCCGGAAGCGTACCTGCGCGCCGCGGAGCATTTCCGCGTACCACCGGAGCTGCTGTGGGCGGTGACGCAAACCGAAAGCGGGGCGAACCTGAGCGGCAAACATCGCCCGTGGCCGTGGACGCTCAATATCAAAGGTACTGGCTACCGCTACGCCAACCGGGAGCAGGCCTGTCAGGCGCTGCTGGCCGCTATCCGTCGCACCAGCCCGAAGCGCATTGACGTGGGGCTCGGGCAAATCAATATCGGCTGGCACCGGGCGTATTTTGACTCGCCCTGTGACGCCCTGCATCCCCTGCAGAACTTGTTGCTCACCGCCCGCCTGCTGCGTCAGCGCTACGATGAACGTCCCGGAAGCTGGCTCAATGCCGCCGCCCGCTATCATCGTCCCGCTCCGCCACTTCCAACAGGAATCCCCGCCATGAGTTGCTACGCGCTGGAAGCGCTGCTGCGCCCGCCCGTGGAGTTTTACAGCACCGTCACCGCTGGCTGTGGCGCATTAATCTGCCTGACGCAGGCCCCGCTGCTGATGCTGACGCCGTGGCAGGCCCAACCGATGGCCTGCGCCCTGATGCT
>NZ_SZWX01000058.1:0-1261 GCF_005280975.1 Citrobacter sp. wls716 | reverse complement strand
CAGCTGGTATCTTCGACTGATTTCAGCTCCATGAGTAAATCACCAGCTGGTATCTTCGACTGATTTCAGCTCCACGGGTAAACCGCTTCACCTACATATCAGCGTGCCTTCTCCCGAAGTTACGGCACCATTTTGCCTAGTTCCTTCACCCGAGTTCTCTCAAGCGCCTTGGTATTCTCTACCTGACCACCTGTGTCGGTTTGGGGTACGATTTCGTGTTACCTGATGCTTAGAGGCTTTTCCTGGAAGCAGGGCATTTGTTACTTCAGCACCGTAGTGCCTCGTCATCACACCTCAGCGTTAAAAAGGTACCGGATTTACCTGGAACCTCCGCCTACATGCTTAAACCGGGACAACCGTCGCCCGGCTAACATAGCCTTCTCCGTCCCCCCTTCGCAGTAACACCAAGTACAGGAATATTAACCTGTTTCCCATCGACTACGCCTTTCGGCCTCGCCTTAGGGGTCGACTCACCCTGCCCCGATTAACGTTGGACAGGAACCCTTGGTCTTCCGGCGTGCGGGTTTTTCACCCGCATTATCGTTACTTATGTCAGCATTCGCACTTCTGATACCTCCAGCATGCCTCACGACACACCTTCAACGGCTTACAGAACGCTCCCCTACCCAACAACACATAGTGTCGCTGCCGCAGCTTCGGTGCACAGTTTAGCCCCGTTACATCTTCCGCGCAGGCCGACTCGACCAGTGAGCTATTACGCTTTCTTTAAATGATGGCTGCTTCTAAGCCAACATCCTGGCTGTCTGTGCCTTCCCACATCGTTTCCCACTTAACTGTGACTTTGGGACCTTAGCTGGCGGTCTGGGTTGTTTCCCTCTTCACGACGGACGTTAGCACCCGCCGTGTGTCTCCCGTGATAACATTCTTCGGTATTCGCAGTTTGCATCGGGTTGGTAAGTCGGGATGACCCCCTAGCCGAAACAGTGCTCTACCCCCGAAGATGAGTTCACGAGGCGCTACCTAAATAGCTTTCGGGGAGAACCAGCTATCTCCCGGTTTGATTGGCCTTTCACCCCCAGCCACAAGTCATCCGCTAATTTTTCAACATTAGTCGGTTCGGTCCTCCAGTTAGTGTTACCCAACCTTCAACCTGCCCATGGCTAGATCACCGGGTTTCGGGTCTATACCCTGCAACTTAACGCCCAGTTAAGACTCGGTTTCCCTTCGGCTCCCCTATTCGGTTAACCTTGCTACAGAATATAAGTCGCTGACCCATTATACAAAAGGTACGCAGTCACCT